>JBJFGP010000001.1:0-6963 GCA_051892815.1 Kiritimatiellia bacterium
AGGACAATGTTGAATAGATCCGCAAACCCCCAAAACGCCATCAGCCGCAGCAACGGCTCCCCCGTCCCCAACAGTTCCCCAATCGAATACTCCGCCTGATTAGCCCCAAAAAGCGCCAGATACCAATCCGGCACAACCAGAAACGAGCCCCCAATCACCCCCATATACCCAACCCCGACCGCCATCGAAGACCACCCCGCACGTTCCGCCAAACCACTCTCCCGCGCCCCCTGGTACCGCCCCACCAGAATCGACGCAGCCACCCCAAGCCCATACAGCGGTGCAAACGCCAGATGGTTGATCGAGAAGCAAATGTTTCCCGCCGCAAGCTCCAACGACCCCAAACGCCCCAACATCATCACAAACATCGTAAACGCCGAAACCTCAATCAGCTGGTGCCCCGCCGCCGGCAGACCAAACCGGCAAATCCTCCCGCAGAGTGCCCTGTCCGGCCTCCAGAAACCCCTAGGTCTCGGCCCCTTCGCAAGTTCCCGCAGGAAGCAGAGAAGCAAAATCACCCCCGGAATGAATACCCCCAAAACCGTCGCCGCCCCGGCACCCAATATCCCCATTCGCGGCAACCCCCAGTTCCCGAAAATAAGCAGCCAATCCGCCCCAATGTTGAAAACCGCGCCCACCAAGTTGACATACATCGTCAGCCGCGCCTTGCCGACACCGCAGAAATATCCCGAGAGCAATGCGTTCACGCAGAGGAATACTCCGCCGACCATCAGAACGGAGAAATAGAGCTCTTCCGAAGCCACCACATCCACCGGATGGCCGTTCGAACGAATCAGCCAGATACCCGCCGGAATCAGCAGCAGCATCAGCGGAAAGGCCGCCAGGGTCAGCCAGAAACCCTGGAAAACCGTGCGTACGATTTGGTCCTGCCGCTTGGCTCCGTAGTACTGCGCGACAAAGGTTCCCGTGTAGGCAATCACGGCCTGGAACCCGCAGCAGAGGGTGAAGGAGAGCACCCCCGCCGGCAGCGCCGCCTGGATCGAGATGCTGTCAAACCGCGCGAGAAATACGCGGTCGCAGAACATCATGATGGCATTGGCTCCGGAACTGACAATCAAGGGTAGCGCGACCGGAAGGACTTCCCGCACGCCGCCCGGATTGCGCCATAGGATACGGAGGCAGTCTCGGGTACGAATGGGCATGGGTCGTAGGCAGGAATCACTCCAATTCCTGCGTATCCACCGGGGCGTCTGGTTGGCGTTTGGGGCGGCGTCTGCGCCTGCGGGAACGGCGCGGCGGGCGTTCGGGAGCGGGGGCGGCGCCAAGGTTGTCTTCCGGAACGGTCCCGGGTATCAGCCGCTTCCAGGCGTTGGCATCTTCGAGGGTGGGAGTTTCGGGGAGTTGGGCGAGGGCTTCGGCCAGGTCGCAGAGGACGGGGAGCCTTGGATTGCGGAGGAGTCGTTGGGTAAATGAGTCGTCCGGATTGGGCTTTCGGGTGAGGCGTCCTAGCTGATCGATGAGCAGGGCGGCGTTCATCCAGGCGCTCTTGGGCATGTTGTAGAGGCGGGCGCTGACTTCAAGGGCCTGGAAGGCGCATTGGCGGTGATTGGGGCGTTTGGATGGCTGTGCGGCGGTGGCGCGGGCAAGCAGGTCGAGGTAGAGGGGGTAGTAGAGAATGGCGAGGCGGAGGGCGTTCGAGATGGGGCGGCCGTCTGTCGCGATGCGGTCCAGACCCTGTAGTGCAATCCAGAGAGGGGAACGGTCGGCGCCGGAGCGTTTGAGGTAGTCGCTGATCTGGGGTAGCAGGTCGGGGAGAAGTCCGGTCTTGTACAGGATGCGGAAGCATCGTTCGGTTTTGCCGTCTACGAAGAGGCGGAAGATTTCTTCGCAGAGCCTGGGCACGGAGGCTTTGCGGATTTCGCTATGGTATTTGGCGATGGCACGCAAGTCGCCGGGGTCGATCTCGAAGTCGAGTTTGGCGGCGAAGCGGACGGCGCGCATCATTCGGACTGGGTCTTCGCGGAAGCGTATGGCGGGGTCTCCGATGCTGCGCACAAGGCGGCGTTCGAGGTCTTTGAGCCCGCCGACGTAGTCGATGACGCGAAAGGTGGCGATGTCGTAGAAGAGGCCGTTGATGGTGAAGTCGCGGCGATAGGCGTCGTCTTCCGGTGAGCCGAAGGTGTTGTCGTCGGTCTGATAGAGTCCGTGTTCGTCGCTGACAGGGTCGTGGTCGGGCTGTTTGCGGAAGGTGGCGGTCTCGATGGTTTTGTCGCCGACGATGACATGGGCGAGGCGGAAGCGGCGTCCGACGAGGAAGCAGCGGCGGAAGAGGCGCCGGATTTCGTTCGGGCTCGCGTCGGTGCCGACATCGAAGTCTTTGGGTCTGCGGCCGAGCAGGAGGTCGCGCACGCCGCCTCCGACAAGGTAGGCGAGGTTCCCGGAGTCGTGCAGGCGGTAGAGGACTTTCAGCGCTTCGGGGGCGATGTCTTTTCGGGAGATGTTGTGTTCTTTGCGCTCTTTGACGATGGGGCGCGGGCGGCGTTTGAGGAGAAAGGAAAACATAAGGCTTGCAGGGTGGTCGAAAACCAGTCCGACCATCTTACCAACTGTCTCCGCCAAAGTCAAACCCCAAAGCGACCGCCCCCAATTCCGCGGCCCCCTGTCGGCGATGGGTTGGTACCTTTCCCTGGCGCAGGTGCGTACCTGTCGCCCCCAATCCTGCCTATCCGCCGCCCCAAAAGGTTGGCAGGAAACGCTCCCGACGGTACCTACCAGTCGGCGGGCGGATGCGCAAACGGCCGCCCCGTTCCGGGACGGCCGTCTGACGCCTTGATGGACTGCAGGCCTAGTGCAACTTGATGTCGGAAGACTCCAGCAACATGCAACACCACTCCCCTTCCGCCGCCAGCTCGTCGCCCACAAAGGCTTTGCCGCTTTGGCGCACCAGCTTGTCACCCGCCCGGAGCGTCGTAATCTCCATGCGAATCTTCTCGTTGGGGCGGATTGGCCGGCGGAACTTGACATTGTTGATGGTCGCCAGCAGGAAGATCAGCCCCTGCTCGTAGACCCCCGCCGCCACCAGTCCGCACCCGCCGGCCTGCGCCATCGTCTCCACCACCAGCACCCCCGGCAAGACCGGATAGGCCGGGAAATGACCCTTGAAAAACTCCGCATTCTCCAGCGTGAAAGTCCGCTCGCAGACGCAATGCGTCTCGTCGCAGGATACCACGCGGTCGACGAAGCAGAAAGGATGGCGATGCGGAATCAGGTCGCCGATTTCAAAGTTCGTCAGCGGCTTGTAGGGCGGTTTGCACTTGGACATGGCCGACCCCTTCCGTTTACGCGTACTTCCGGAAAACCAGCACGCCATTGTGCCCGCCGAACCCGAGCGAAGTCGAGATCGCCGCGCGCACCGTCCCCCGCTGCACCTGGTTCGGAACAATGTCCAAATCGCATTCCGGATCCGGCGTGTGGTAGTTGATTGTCGGCGGGAAAACATCGTTCTGAACCGCCAGCGTGCAGATAACCGACTCGATTGCCCCCGCCGCACCCAGCAGATGCCCCGTCATCGACTTCGTGGACGACATCTTGAGTTTCCGCGCGTGCTCCCCGAAGACAGCCTTGACCGCCTTCGTCTCCATCGGATCGTTCAGCCCCGTGGAAGTCCCGTGCGCATTGACATAGTCGATACCATCCGGCGAGATGCCCGCATCCGCGAGCGCCGCCTTGATAGCCACAATTGCCCCTTTAGCCTCCGGATGAGGCGCAACCAAATGGTACGCGTCCCCCGAAGCGCCATAACCCGCCAACTCCGCGTAGACCTTCGCCCCGCGCGCCTTCGCGTGCTCCTCCGACTCCAGAATCACCACACCCGCGCCTTCGCCCATAATGAACCCGTCGCGCTCCTTGTCGAACGGCCGGCACGCCTTCTTCGGGTCAGGATTCGGCGAAAGCGCATGCATCGCCTGGAAGCCGCCCACGCAATACTCCGTGATCGTCGACTCCGTACCGCCCGCGACCACAATGTCCGCACGACCGGAGCGAATCAAATCAAGCCCCATCCCAATCGCGTCCGTACCCGACGAGCACGCCGTCACCACCGTCAGCACCGGGCCCTGGGCATTCACCGCGATCGACACATTGCCGGCACCCTCGTTCGCGATAATCTGGGGAACCGTCATCGGGGAAAGCCGCGAAGGGCCCCGCTCCAGCAAAGTTTTGTGGGCCTCGTCGTCCAACTCCTTGCCCCCAATGCCGTTGCCCAGCGTCACCGCGGTGCGCGTTGGATCGCGTCCCTCCAGTTGGTCGAGACCGGCGTCCTTCCAGGCTTGCTTGGCGGCGGCGACTGCGTATTGGGCGAAGAGGGCCATGCGCCTGGCTTCCTTGCGGTCGATGCCGGCGGCGGCAGGGTCGAATCCGCGCACTTCGGCGGCAATCTTGACATTCAGGCGTTCGGGGTTGAACTTGGTGATGAGGTCGATTCCGCACACTCCGTCCTGGATGTTCTGCCAGAACTCTGGCACGGTGTTGCCCAGCGGCGTGATGGCCCCAAGTCCGGTAATGACAACGCGTGTTTTGCTCATGGTGTTTTCTCCTCGGTAAGTGATGTTTACGCCGGATTCCATTCGACGACGGTTCCGCCGGCTACGAGTCCTGCGCCGAAGGCGGCGAGCAGGAGTCGGTCGCCTTGGTGCAGCAGGCCTTGGTCGGCGAGTTGGTCAAGTGCGATGGGAATGGAGGCGGAAGAGGTGTTGGCGGTCTCGGCAATGTTGACGAAGAAGCGCTGGATGGGGATGCCGAGGCGTCGTGCGGCGGCGTCGATGATGCGGGTATTGGCCTGATGGGGGATGATTCGGGCGATGTCGGCGAGGGTGAGGGTGTTGATTTTGAGGGTGCGCTCGATCATCTCTTCGAGGACTTTGACGGCGAAGTTGAAGACGGCGCGGCCGTTCATTTTGAGTTTGGAGAGGGGCTGGAGCTGGCCGTCGACGAGCCTGGTGCCGCCTTCGTGGGTAATGGCGGTATGGCCTGAGCCGTCGGCTTTGAAGACGGTCTTGAGGAGCCCGCCGGGGCGGTCGGAGGGTGTGAGCACGACGGCTCCGGCGCCGTCTCCGAAGAGGGGGCTGGTGTTGCGGTCGTTCCAGTCGAGGATGCGGCTCATGGCTTCGGAGCAGACGACGAGGACGGGGCGGGCATCGTTGGCGAGCAGGCCGCGTGCGATGTCGAGTGCGGTGACGAAGCCGGTGCATCCGGCGGAGATGTCGAAGGGCATTGCCTGGGCGGCGCCGAGTTCGTTCTGGACGATGCAGGCGGTGGCGGGGAAGGAGACGTAGTCTGGCGTGGAGGTGGCCATGACGATGTAGCCCAAATCTTCGGGGCGTACGGACGCCTTGGCGAGGGCGCGGCGGGCGGCTTCGACGGCCATGGAGGAGCAGGTTTCGCCGTCGGCCATAATATGGCGGGAGTGAATGCCGGTGTGGGAGACGATCCAGTCGTCGGAGGTCTCGATTCGGCCTGCGAGTTCGGCATTGGTCATCACGCGCTCCGGCAGGTAGGAGCCTGTGCCCGCAATGTGCACGTTCATGGGAGTGTCCCTTCGGGTTGCTAAAGCACTACTATAGCACATCGGGCGGGGCGTGTGGAAGCGAAAAGCGGCGGGACGGGTCAATCTCCGCTCAACAGTGGTTTAAGCCGCTGGATGGCGCGCTCGAGTGCGGGGCGGTCGATGGTGTGGACTTCGGTCTTGGCGCCGAGGGGCGCGGGGAGGGTGATGGCGAGAGTGCCGCCGAGGTGGGCGCGGAACTCTTCGATGCCGTCGGGCAGGTTGGGGTGCAGGAGGTAGGAATCCCAGACGGGCAGTCCTGTCTTGGTCAGGGCGTGAAGGATAGTTTGGACTTGCTCCCGGGGGAGCAAACCAATCTCGGCGGCGTAAAGGCTGTCGAGGGCGACGCCGATGGCGACGGCCTGGCCGTGGGTCAGGCGGTGGTTGGAGAGGGTTTCAAGCTTGTGCGCCGCCCAGTGCCCGAAGTCGAGTGGACGGGCGGAACCCATCTCGAAAGGGTCTCCGCCGGTGGCAATGTGGCTCAGGTGAAGCCGCGCGGTCTGCTCGATGACGGGTTCGAGGGCGTCGAGGTCGCCGGTTGCCAGGCGGGGCGCATCAGCCAGAAGCCGGTCGAAAAAGGCGCGGTCTTTGATGATGGCGACCTTGAAGGCCTCGGCGAGGGCATCTTTGCGGCGCTCGACCGGAAGGTGCTCGAGAAAGGCGTAGTCGTTGAGCACCGCCGCAGGCGGCGCAAAGGTTCCGATGAAGTTCTTCGCCCCGTGCCAATTGATGCCGTTTTTGACCCCCACCGCCGCGTCCGCCATCGCAAGAGAGGTGGTCGGAATGCGAATGAGCCGCAGCCCGCGGTGGACGAGTGCGGCGGCCAGTCCAATGGCATCGATGGCCGCGCCCCCGCCTACGGCCACGACCGCATTGTGGCGGTCGAGCCGGGCGTCGGCAAAGGCGGAAAGGAGCCGGCGCTGAAGTTCAAACCCCTCCTTCGCCTGCTCGCCGGGGGGGACGGGAATCGGCGGTCGAACGGGGCGGAAGCGTGCTTCGAGGCGTCCCGGGAGAGAGGCGTCCGCCTGCGCGAGGGCTTGGTCGTAGCAGACCACGCAGCGGGGCAGGAAACCGAGGATTTGCTCGACGATTTGCGCCTCGGGATCAAGCAGCCCGCGCCCGAACCAGACGGGATAGCGGTAGGGGACGCTGAAGGTTTGTTCGAGAATCATCGAGGGCACCGGCGGAGGTCGGCGGCGCGCTGGTCAAGGCCGGCCTTGACGGTTTGGGCCAGGTCGAGCAGCGTCTTGCCGCCGAAGGGAATGTCGGACGCGACCGCCGCCAAGGGACGCTCGGAACCGTGGGTGCCGCGAATGCTTTCGGCGCGGCGGTCGAAGAAAAAGAGTTCGGTCGGATCGTAGCCGGGTTTATTGTGGATGTCTATGTGCTTGGCGTAGTCG
>JBJFGP010000002.1:0-6927 GCA_051892815.1 Kiritimatiellia bacterium
AACCGAAGGAACGAATGGCGAGTTTCCCACCGCCTCATCCAGTTCTCCCATACGCTTCTCTCGAATCTCGAAGGAGTCCATCTCTGCTTCTTCTTCATCTCGGTAAATCCCAATAGGGATTTCGTCCTCCGAATATCCGTCCTCCTCCCAAGATTCGTTGTCCGCCTCTTCAGCCTCCATCCATGCATCATACAATGCGTTGATCTCTTTCTGGGCTTTTGCAATACCGCCGTCGTTCGTAGCGAGGTAGGTCGCCAGTTCATTGATCTCGTCGAGACAGAAGAGCAATTCGACGCGTCCTTGCGGCGTATTCTTCGGGAGACCAAGTTCCGACAAACTGGCCACCATGTGCCGCATCAGCTGCTTGACGAACAGGATATAGTAGCCCAATGGGGTACCATCAGAATTCTCCTGAAGAATATGCTTAAAGCGGTCGAGGCCCTGGGCATTACTCAGGTAGCCTGCTAGTAGGAAGTGATTGCGGAAGGTGGCGAACTCTTCCGCCGTCATCCTGGTAGAGAAGGGTTTGGATGACTGCTTCGATTGGGGCTTCTTGTCCATAGGAGTTGTCTCTTGGGGCGTGTTCTGATCGGTTTGGTCCATAGGTAGGAGTCCTTGTGTATGACTTGTTAGAAACCGGGATTGACAAAGGATATGCCGCGGGCTTTGCCGAGTGCGTAGAGGGTGACATCCTTGGCACCAGCATCGCGGAGAGTTTGTATGGCGTCGTCGTCGATGCCGACACCAGGCGTATAGATGTCATCGATGAGAAGGATCTTCTTGCCGGCAACCTTGGGGTCGATGTGGCAGGTTTCCGCGGTGATGCCAGGATGGGGCGAAGGGCCGTCGCCGGCGAGTTCGGGGTAGTTCCCGTGGAGGTAATGGGTGGTCTTGGTGTTGGTGTGGCGAATGAGGTAGGAGGTGCCGTCTTCGAGGGGCGGCTGGTGGCCGCGCTTGTTGAGGATTCGTACGGCTTGGGAGACGGTTTCCTTGAAAAGGAGCCGGTCGGGACTGTAGGTGTTTTCGGCCTTGGATCGGGGGATGGTGACGAGGGTGGTGGCGCCTGTGTGGGCGACGATTTGGGGGATTTCTTCGAGGAGGATTGTGGCGAGCGTGCGCATGGCGTTCTTGAGCGTCTGTTCGGTCTGGTTGCGCTTATCGTTCTTCAGTGTGAGTATGTACTGGTGGCAGAAATCGGGGCTTTTCCAGGTGCTGTAGGGCGCATGGTAATAGCAGATGGCGGGGCTAGAGAGGTAGGGGCTCTCGGGGATTTCGACGGAGGGGATTTGGATGTTGCTGTTGTCGGTCATATCAGGCTACTTTCTGGATGTGGCGTGTGTGGATTCCGGCGTCGAGGGCGGCGCGGATTTGGCGGGTTTCGTTCTCCCAAAGGAGGGTTGTTTCGGGGCAGGTGTCGTGGCTGGCGAAGTAGTTGGCGTACTTGTCTCCCTGCCCGGCGTTGCAGACGATTTCGTCGAAGCAGCGGTCCAGGTCGTGGTGTTTGAGGCTCTGGATGACGCGGTCTTGTTCGCCGTCCGAGAGGAGCACGATTTTCCCGAAGCGTTGGCGGTTGGCCAGGACGAAGCGGAGTGCGACGGCGGCGGGACCGAGGGTGATTTGCCCGAGGTGGCGTGCGTAGGCGCGGCGCTTGAGGCTGGCGACTTCGGCGAGGGTGGCTTCGTCGGAGACTAGGCGGCGGATGTCGCTTTTGGCGATGCGTCGCCGGCAGGAGCGGAGACCACCGGTGGGCAGCCCCAGGGTGCGGAGCGCGTCGAGATAGGCGAGATTGGTAGCAAGGTCTGTCTCCAAAAGGGTGCCATCCATGTCGAAGATTGCTGTGTACCTTTGGGTGCCGCAGGTTGCTAGGCGCGTGGGTGTATCGTTGATACCTCTGTTTCTGAAGATTGTCATCACACTGGGTAAGAGCATCGGGCGAAAGGTTTTTCCGGTGGAAATCTTCCGGAGCCGACGATTATTTGCCGGGGTTCCAGCGCCTGCGATTTTCGATGGCCTGGATGAAGCTGTTGCGCTCGCTAATGAACTGCTCGGTTTCCGGGGGACGAGTTTCCTTTTCGTCGTCAGATTCGTCGAAGTCAATCTCCGCCGGAAGGTCGTGCCCCTCGTTTCCCTCGCAGAGTTTGACCAGGAAGGCGCGGAGTAAACTGTCTTCCCCGTCGGCTTGGCGGAGCGCGGGGAGACAGTCGGCATAGGTCTTCGGCTTGGGTTGGTTCTGGTGGATGCGCTCGAAAGCATCGAGCCCGCGCGTGAGGTTGATTGTGTCGAGCCTCCCGCTCTTCTTCCTCGCAATGATGAACTGACCGGCCAAAGTCTCCCATCCCGCGGCAAGATAGGCATCAACCAATTCGTCCGCCACGAAGACCGGATTGCCCGCCAGACGAAGCAACAGCCGCTCGAGAATGAGACAGCGGTCTGCCGGGGGAATGAGCCTGAGCAAGGCCGCCTCTGCTTCGCCGAACGCATTGGAATGGGCCGTGAAGAAGGGAAGAATCAGCCAATATCGGTCTCCCTCCGTCCCCTTTCCGTAAGCCCTTATATACTCCACAGCGGACCAGCCGTCGGCATCCCTTTCCTTCCAATGCGCGCCGACCCCTCCAATGGGGTCAATGATGTCGCCCTGACCTCTTGCCACGGCTAACAGAAAGGCGGAAATCCCGTCCGGAGTCGTCCGATTCGCGTCGGCACCCTTACGCAGGAGTTGCTTGGCGACCTGGACATTCCCCAGTTCGGCGGCTAGCATCAAAGGGGTGTAGGCGGTGGATTCGACCGCCATGTTGGGGTCGGCACCTTGATCGAGCAGCCATAGGGCAAGATCGGTGTCGCCCATCAGAATGCTCCGGGTCAGCGGCGTGTAGCCGGCGGGGTCGACGGAAAGGTCTATGTCGGCCCCGTAGCTGATTGCCTGTTGGATGAGTTCGCGCTCGTGAAGCCGGCAGGCCTGTTTGAGCAGACGGTTGAATTTCTTGCGTTCCATAGGGTTCTAGCGGTTAGTTCAAAAGGGGAAGTGAGGCGGGCAGGTCTCAGGGGGAGCGATTACCACCAGCCGAGCCCGAGACCGAGACCGAAGATGATGGCGCCAATCAAGAGTGCGCCCGGGCCGAGTAGTCCGAGAAGGAGGATCATCAGGATTCAAATGCCCCAAGAAGAGATAGTGTTATTCCTCTGGTTTGAGGGTTCCGTCCGGCGGCCACTGTGCGAGCCTAGTCTCGCCAGCGCCACCGTTCGGCGGGAATGGTTGGTTCCCAAGCGGTAAAAGCGGCTGTGGACACCGTTTTCAGGGATTTTCTAGTCGTCCTTGTCGAGTATGATGTGGATGATGGCGCCGATGAGTGCGCCGAGAAGGGGGCCAATCCAAATCGGCGAGAGCACCCAGAACCAATGCCAGGCGATGACGCCGGCGAGTTTGAGCACGACGAAGACGATTAGCAAGACGGCAAGGATGTCCGACATTATCGTTCTTCCTTTTGGTATGGAGTGCGGCGCGCGTCCCTGGCGGCAGGTTCCGCTTGGGGGGTGGACACGCTTTGGAGATTGGGGTTGGCACGAACGGAAGCCGCTGGTTGCCACCACCCGCTCGCCTTCCAGTCTACCTCTAGAACCCTTCCGAATCAACCTTTTCCACCGTTTTATTGCCAAAAAATTGGCCGGCGAGAATAAAAGAATACAGACAATTATTTCCTTACCGGGAGAGACGATTTTTCTTGACAACAGGGGGGGGGGGGGGTAAACTATAGCAGTGTTTGCGCTGTCGTGTCGGCGGCGATTTGGTTGGAGGCGAACAGGATGGCTGATGAGTGCAGGGAGGAACGGAAGCTTGACCGGCTGGTGACAAGCGGGTTGTGGCAGTTCGGCACTATCTGGTGGATTGGGAACGACCGGATAAAAGAGTCGGAGCCCGCTTTCAATAAGAAGGATGAGCATGTTGGCCATCCCGGGCTGTCGCTCTTGAAGGAACCGCCGCTTGGCATCTATGACGCCGTACCGCTGCTCTTCGGCACGTCCTGCCGGGATAAAAAGTGGGTGGAGGTCAAAGGGATTACGGCTAAGAGGCCGGACCATTTGACCTACTTCGGATTGATTCAGGGTTCCAGGAGCCCGGGGTGCTACGACATCCAACTGTTGACTGATGGGGCTACCCAGCCATCCCTCCGCGACTATCGGTCGAGTTCGCGGATTTGGCCAAACAAGCACAAGCCAATCGTTTCGCTCGCAGAACGAGATCGGCTCGAAGCATATTGTCGCAAACACAAACTGATTTAGGAGCATTATGAAGGAAGAAGAGGTTAGAGACGAAAGGCGCTGGGCGATGTTCCGCCTGACCTCCGATTGGGTGCGCGGAAGCCTCTGGTGGATTGGCAACGAGTTGCTCAAGGAGCGCCAAAAGGAGTTTAACCAGCGGGACAATCATGTCGCCCACCCGGGCGTCTCCGTGGCCGACAAGCCGCCTGAAGGGCTCTATGATTATGTCCCTATGCTTTTTGGCACCTCCGCCCGGGGATATACACCCGAAAAGAAGGCCCAGTGCGTGGAAGTCAAGGGCTTGACGCGTCGGGCTCCAGACCATCGTACCTACTTCGGCAGCATCGACAAGCCCGGATGCTACACCCCGGATGAAATGCTCATCGGACGCCATCAGACAAGCCGCCTCACCACCAAGGCGCGACGGAGCGTCATTTGGCCGAACAATGAGAAACCCCGGGTCAGCCCGGAAGAATTGAAGCGGCTGGAACGCTTCTGCTGCGAACACAGACTGTAAGAAAGGATAGCAATGAAGAAGAACTACACCCCCTTTTGGCAGGCTTGGAAAGAGACCTGTTCCGCCACCATCTGCCGGAACCCCAAACAGTTGGAAGTCCTGAATATCAAGGATCTCGACGCTTGCGAAGTCGCCAGCCTCGCCAACGATGTCGCAGCCTCCCTCGACAACGACTTCAAGCGCCAACTGGATCGCCTCTGTTCAAGGGGTGATTGCACTTCCCCCTATCGCGCCGCCAACGGAGGTTTGACCGACAGCGCCTTCGAGGTGCTCGAAGGGACGCTCTACGAAAAGCAGAAAATCAGAGGCGTTCCCTTCAAGCAATACCTCTACGGGCAGATTGGAATCGATGGCGTCAATGCCTACCTCCGCCGCACTTTGGCCCGCATCGCCGGGCGCACGCTCTCCAAGGGGGCCCGCAAGGATGTGCCCCAGACCGCCGCCGAATCCGACGAAACAACTGGCCTCGCACTCGAAGAACTCGCCTCCACCGCCACTCGTAGCGGCGAGGACGATTTGGAGCCAGTCGAGCTCGAAGAGGTGCGCGACACCCTCAGGCAGTTCCAACGCTACCTGCAAGACCTTCCGAAGGACGAATCGGACCTCTGGGTGGTGCTCTACTCGATGTTTTTCCTCATTCCCATTGCCAATCCCCAAGTCGTCTCGCTCTGCCGGAGAAAGAAATCCCAACTCAGCGAGATGCAGAAGAATCAGCAGGAGAAGATGCGCCGCCTGCTCCGCGAAGGTGTCTCCGAACGGGCCTTGGCGCTGGTTTGCCGCCGGTGTGCCGGTGCGCTTCGGAAGCAGATGGCGGATATGCCCGTCCTGAAGCAACTCGAAACCATCGCCCAATCGCGATTTTAGACCGGAAATCGCCCCTCTGCTCTGCTTTAACCCTGCATGAATAACAATACTATGATAACAGAGTTCCAAATCGCAGCCAGCCTCTTCACTAGCGACGAGCGGGAAGCAGCCCTGCTCGCGCAATTCCTCCAGGAACGGGCTTTAGAGCCCAAGGAGTTTCCCGAACCCGCGCCTGCATCTGAGGAGCCCTTCAACCCCGAAATCAAGCAGGGGCAGATCCGCATCCTTCGCGCCCAGGATGTGGTAAACCCATACCACATTACATACGTGGTGGTATTGGAAGAATGGGATCCTGACACATGGCTAATCGCGCCGTTTAGTGCATACAGCGTCCCTGTGACGCCATACGAAATGAGCACGGGAGAGGAAGCAATGGGGCTCGAAGTGCTCCAGTGCTGGAATAGCCGGACCATTCCCGGCATCCTGCTGGAGAAGAGCTACCTTGCGGGCGAACTGCCTGCGAAAGTGGTGGAGTGGGGGCAAGCCCTGTTCCGCTACAGCCTCACCCGCAAAGCCCTCCCCGCTGACTTCGCGGCGGAGCGGGGATTCCCCATTCGCCACGCCGCCGACCCGCGCCGTCGGTACCAAGACGAAGCCGCGGACCAGCTCGAACCCATATCGAGTGCGGCCCGGTTGGGTTGGCTCCCGACGAGGGCGGAGTTGAAGCGTAACGGCTTCAACTGCATTGGGGAATCAACCCCGATGCACAACTGGTGGGCCGCCAATGAGAAGCAGCAAGTCGCACTTGCTGCAGGCGACGACGAACCGAAATTGGAGGTTTATCCCTTTGGAGGCGGAAGCCTCCATGTGGTGTCGTCGGTGGAAGAGAAGCGGATTATTCTGACCTTCTTCAAGAAGGACGGGTCGGTCGAGCACCGCTACGACGGGTGCGGGCTGGTGGCCGGGACTTCGACATTCGTCGGAGTCATCAGAAACGGCGTCATTCGGGTGCCGTGGAGCCTGCATGGGCAGGCGTTCTCGGTCATCGACCCGGACGGAAAGTCACTGTGATTTTTCGTCGAGAAGGTGTTCCTGTGAGTGCCGCTGTTATGGATTCGGTGGGGGCGTTCAGCGCCGCGCCGAGGGAGAATGGCTTCTTTTTCGGCGAGGCGACGCTGCGCGAGTTCGCGTTTGGGGCGTTGGGTTCTTCGGAGGTGAAACATCGGGCGAAGTGCGAACTTCTGGTGCGCTACTTGTTGGCTCGGCGGCGCTATCAGGGGACGGCTCTCGAAGGCCGTCTAGTCTCATGGCTGGGGCAAGATTTGCTGAACGAGGTCGGGCAGTTGTTC
>JBJFGP010000003.1:0-6920 GCA_051892815.1 Kiritimatiellia bacterium
AGGTTGCTGGATCGTCTCTTCGACCTTGCCAACGAGGCGATATTGGCCATCCCGAACTTCGGCCATTGGCGTTTGCGGGCGTATCTCTGCATCCACGGTATGACGCCCAAGAGCGAGACACTTCCCCACGAGTGGTACAACACGCCCAACATCCATATCATCACCTTCAAGGATTTCCGGAAGATGTGCCGCGACAAGGAGTTGGAACTTGAATGTGTCGTGCCGATAGCCAATCGCTGGTTTGACAAGCTAATGCTCAAGTTCGGACTGGTCAACACATTCGCCGAACAGGTTGTCGTCAAAATCCGCCGCAAAACCCAAACGAAAGAGGCGACGTCTTTATGAGCCGGCCTTGCCCCAATTGCCCCGCTGCTGCCAATCTCCCGAATCGTCACGCAATCATTCGGGTGCTAGAACAGCTTCTTGCGACGCTCTATCCAGGGTGTTATGGGCATCCCGAATGTCCGCGCGAGGAAATTGCATCGCTGCTGTCGGATCAAGTTCACCGTGTGCTTCACTACCAGTCGGAGTACGACAGTGTTCCGGCAACGGCTTGCCGGCAGCGTGCAACCGATGTTACGACGGCATTCCTTGACCAACTTCCCGCAATCCGCTTGTTGTTGCAGGAGGACATTCAGGCCGCCTACGAGGGTGATCCGGCGGCCAGGTCGCACATGGAAATCATTATGAGTTATCCAGGACATTATGCCGTCACGGTGCACCGGTTGGCTCACGCGCTCTACGGCCTTGGGGTGCCGTTGATTCCCCGAGTCATGTCCGAGCATGCCCACTCGTTGACGGGCATCGACATTCATCCAGGGGCGCAAATCGGGCCAGGCTTCTTTATCGACCACGGGACGGGGGTGGTCATTGGAGAGACCTGTGTCATTGGTCGCCATGTCAAACTTTACCAGGGTGTGACGCTCGGGGCCTTGAGTTTTGCGAAGGAGGTGGATGGTTCGCTGGTCAAAGGCGTCAAGCGCCATCCGGATGTGGAGGACGATGTGGTCATTTACGCGGGCGCTACTATCCTGGGTGGAAGCACGGTCATTGGCAAGGGCGCCGTCATTGGCGGCAATGTCTGGCTTGTCCACTCGGTTCCTCCGGGCGCGAAAGTTTACAACCAACAGCCCGCACCGGTTATCAAGACCGACTCCAACTGATTGCTATGGATGTAGAGGCGATCAACCAACATCTTGAGGCGATTCTTTGCAACCATTCGTCTGAGACAAACCTCCCAGCCGATGTCGTCTTCACCTTGAAGGGGTTCGGGAAGGAATGGGTTTGTCGACGCAATGAGCACTGGGTCGTCACGGGGCCGAATGGCTCCGGCAAGAGTTATCTCGCAGCCTTGCTTGCCGACGAACTTCCCGTATGCGGGTGCCGCCTGGAAATGGCTCCGGACTTGGAAGAGAGCCGTGCCCTGGTGACTTTTTCCCAGCAGCAAAACGCAGCCTCTGGCGGTTGGCTTCAGGCGCGCTGGCATGGCCCAGGCGACGTTGAAGATCTCCGAGTAAAGGACTTCCTCTCTTACGATTCCGTCCACGACATCAACCCTTTCGAAGTTGTACGGCGTTCCCCCAAAGCACTCCGGAATCATGCCGCCTGTCTGCGCCGCATTGTCGAACGCCTTGACCTGAAACCTTTGCTGGCGCGAACCGTCGTGCAACTCTCCAATGGCGAAACCCGATTGGTCTTGTTGACCCACGCACTTCTGAAGAATCCGCGCCTTTTAATTCTCGATGACCCCTTCGCCGGACTCTCCC
Source organism: Kiritimatiellia bacterium (assembly GCA_051892815.1). GTDB lineage: Bacteria > Verrucomicrobiota > Kiritimatiellia > RFP12 > DVOR01 > JAXFQS01. The sequence continues at coordinate 1,767 of JBJFGP010000003.1, forward strand.
CCGAGCGGCGCGCCGCACTCAAGAGTTTTCTCGACGAATTGGCCTCCGAGATAACGATGGTGCTGATGTTGCGCAACGCCGATGAAGTGCCATCCTGCGCGACGGACGAACTCTTTCTCGACCATCTGAAAATCGTCCGCTTCGGCAAACCCTTGCCCCCCGCGCATCAAACGCAGCCCCACCAATGGATTCTCCCACCGAGTTTCAAATCCCCAGTGGAGAAGGGAGAGCCGGTCATCGAGATGGATGGTGTGACCATCTCCTATGGCAAGCGTAAAGTCATTGACAATCTACACTGGCGCGTGCTCAAAGGCGAACACTGGCTTATCACCGGACCGAACGGTTGCGGCAAGACCACACTACTCTCCCTCGTCACCGGCGACAATCCGGCAGCCTATCGGAATCCAATCCGAATCTTTGGCCGTGCCCGCAAAGTTGGCGAGTGCATTTGGTCGATTCGCCGTAAAATCGCCCAGGTCTCACCTGAGCAGCAGGCTTACTTCAGCCCCGCGCAAACTGTTCTGGAAGCTGTCGCCGCCAACCATCTTGATGAGTATGGGCAGCCATTTCCAATGACCCGCCAGCTTCTGCAAAAGGCTCGGGCAAACCTCAAACTGCTGGAACTCCAATCAAGCGAAAAACGGACCTACGGATCCCTTTCTGCAGGCGAGCAACGGCTAGTGCTTTTCGCTCGGGCCTTTACTGCCGAACCTCAAATGCTGATACTGGATGAGCCCTGCCTCAATCTCGATCGCGAGACCCGAACAAAGGTTCTGCGTTTGCTCTCTGAACTACTGGAAACACACCGAAATATGACCGTGCTCTGCGTTGCCCATCGGCAATCCTATGTTCCCGATGGATTCAACTATCGCCTGGCTCTGGGGGAAGACGATGCTTGAACTTTCCCCATTGACCCGCACGCGGATTCGTCGTTTCTTCAGGAGTCGGACGGCTACAGCCGCGTTGGGCCTTCTTGGCCTGCTTGCCCTGATTGGCCTATGCGCGCCGTGGATTGCTCCCGTCTCTCCACATGAGATTACTCCTCTTGATGAACTGGAGCCCTATGTTTCAGTCGATCTGACCCTTCGCCCCAAGAGCCAGACGGGACGCTTTGACCTTCTGCCAGATGGACAGGTCACAAATGTTCTAGTGCCACAAGGCATCTTAAACCCCGGCGATAAACTCGACGGATGCTTCACTTTGTCGGTAGAACAAAGGCGGCAGATTACTAACCGTTTCCTGCCGGGCAAACATGCCCGCTTGGTTCTTTCCGTGCAAGACAAGAGTCAGTCTCAATGGCATCTTCGATTCCTTCCGGTTGCCTCGACCAATCGCCATTCCTCGCTTCGAGTCGGAATCTGGCCTGAGAGCCGTTCGCTTGCCGCGGTATCCTTCCGTTTCCCCAATCCGAGCGAATCTGCGTGGAAAAAACTTTCAAAGCGTGAGCAGCAGCAGTTGACCGCGTGGGCGCAGAATCCCGGCACGAGAAATGTTCTTTGGCAAGGTATCTCGACGGACTTGACGGTGACGCGAGCCAGTGTAACTTGGCCCTTCCGACCGGTTCCGCACCATCCATTGGGTGTTGACTCGGCTGGGCGCGATGTGCTCGCTCGGATTCTCTACGGTTTGCGCATCTCCTTGGTATTTGGCTTGGCATTGGCTTTGTGGAGTGCTCTGTTTGGGATAGTCATCGGATCGATTCAGGGCTACTTTGGCGGGTGGGTGGATGTTTGTTGCCAGCGTGTGACGGAGATATGGTCGGCCTTGCCGTTTCTCTATGTAATGGTCTTTGTCGGGGCTGTTGTAGGTCGGAGTTTTCTTGTGCTGCTGCTCTGCTATGGTGCGTTCAACTGGATTGGTGTCTCTTATTACATGCGAGGCGAGTTTCTCAGGTTACGCCAACAGCCCTTTGTCGAGGCGGCTGTGACGCAGCATCTCAGTAAGCGCCGCATCATTTTCCGCCATATTCTGCCCAATGCGCTGACGCCTGTCATCACCCTTTTCCCTTTTAATTTGGTTGGGGCAATCGCTTCACTGGTGGCCCTTGATTTTCTAGGGTTCGGCCTGCCACCTCTGACACCGAGCCTTGGGGAACTGCTTCAGCAAGCACAGCAATTCCGGTGGGCCTGGTGGCTGATTTTCTATCCGTCGCTTGCCATCTTTCTTGTGATGCTCGCCACCATTATGGTTGGCGAGGGAATTCGTGAGGCTTTTGCCCCTAAAGCCAGAAATCATTTGGAGTAGCCATGCAAATTGATACGCCGGCATTTGTCATAGACCTAGAGGCGCTTGAGCGGAATGCCGCGGTTTTAAGTGAGGTCAAACGGCGGGCTGGGTGCAAGATTTTGCTTGCGCTCAAGGCCTTTTCGCTCCCGGCAGCATTTTCCCCTTTTAAGGGGCGTCTAGACGGTGTCTGCGCAAGTTCCGTCCACGAGGCCCGCTTGGGTGTCGAGGTCTTCGCTTCCGAGGTTCATGCCTTTGCGGCGGCATTTACCGAGGCGCAGATGCGCGAGCTTGTGGACTTGGGGGTAGATCACTTCACATTTAACTCATTCCGCCAACTGGAGCTTTTCCGCCGAGTCTGTTCCCGCCCGGTCACAATCGGGCTACGAGTCAATCCGGAACATTCGGAAGGACACACGCCCATCTATGACCCCTGTGCCCGATTTTCTCGCTTAGGAATCGTTCGGGCAGCTTTCAACGATCGGGGCCTTGAGGTAGTAACGGGTTTACACATTCACAACCTATGTGAGCAGAACGCAGATTGCTTCGTTCGGACCCTTGCCGCTTTCGAGAATCGTTTCGCAACCATTATCCCACATATGAAATGGTTTAACTTCGGCGGAGGCCACCACATTACTCGCCCCGATTACGACATCGATTTGTTGGTCGAGACCATCTGCTCCTTTCGCCGCCGCCACGGGAGCCCAACCGTTTACCTTGAACCTGGAGAGGCCTGCGCGCTGAACGCCGGCACGCTTGCAGCGACGGTTGTGGATGTGGTAGAGAACGGAATGCCTATTGCCATCCTCGATGCGTCTTGTGCCTGCCATACGCCCGATGTTATGGAAATGCCTTATCGACCGCGCATCTTCCGCCAAGCCGACTGGCAGGGAAAGGCGCAAAAGGACGATTATGCCGAGTGCGCGGGCGAACCTAACCAGAAGCCCTATACCTATCGTCTAGCAGGACCGTCTTGTCTGGCGGGAGATGTCTTTGGGGACTACTCCTTTGACACCCCTTTGTCCCCTGGCGACCAGCTCTATTTTGAGGATATGGCCCATTATACCCTTGTCAAGACGAACACCTTCAACGGCATCAATTTGCCCTCAATCTACCTGCGGCATTCTGATGGACACTTGGAGTTGGTGCGGCAATTCGGATACAGCGACTTCATTGGACGGCTTTCGTGAAAATCGGGGTTTACCTGGAGAACGAACCGGCCGCTTTCAACTGTGAGGCAAGTTCGGATTACATTAAAGACTTTACGCCGCAAAAGCATCAAATCGTGGCGTTTCGTCATTTGGTTTCCCCCAATGAGGTGATTTGGTGCCGCACAGAAAAAAGCTTTCTCCGTACCCTCCCGACTATTGATGTTGCCGTCGTTTGGCAATTTAACGAACGCCATCTTCGATTGGCTCCGAACCTGCGACTGATTGCCACACCTGCCGCCGGACGCGAGGGTATCAAACTGCCCGCCGGATACCGCGGAATCAAGGTCTATCACGGGCGCTTCCACGGCACATTGATTGCCCAGACCGTCCTCGGTGCACTCCTGGCAATGAATCGGGGTCTCTTCTCAGTCCAAGGGCAACGCTGGCCAAGGAGTAGCCTCTCGGTGCAGGATATCGATGGGACGAATGCGGTCATTCTGGGATATGGCGCGATTGGCAGGCATATTGGTCGTTTGTTGAAACTGTTTGGAGTAAATGTATACGGCGTTCGCAGACGAAGAGGGAAGGGGACCTACACGCTTGCAGACTTGCCGCGCCTCCTTCAGAACTGCGACCATTTTATTATGGCGTTGCCCTCGGACACCGGGACGGATGGGCTTGTCGATGGGCATATTCTTTCTTTTCTGCCGCGTCGGGCTCGGCTTTATAATGTGGGACGAGGTAATGCACTCGACGAGGCTGCCCTACTAGAGGCCTTGCATACCAATCGCCTAGCGGGAGCCTACTTGGATGTGTTCGCGCAGGAGCCATTGCCAGATAACTCCCCTCTCTATGGTGCGCCCAACCTGCTTCTGACGCCGCATGCGTCTGCCTTCGGATTCAGTTATCTAGATCGCTTCTTTTCTGAGTTCGCCCGGCATCTTGCCCATGGATTCTTCGCCAATGACTGACTTTAAGACTTTGCTCAACGAGCAACAATACGAGGCCGCAACTGCCGGGAACGGTCCTCTATTGGTGCTGGCTGCCGCCGGCACCGGGAAAACACGCACATTGGTCTATCGCGTGGCGTATCTCTATGAGCAAGGCGTTGCCCCGGAACGGATGCTGTTGTTGACATTTACGAACCGCGCGGCTAGGGAGATGATTGACCGTGTCCAGCAGACAACCGGGCTTCCTGCGGGGTATATGTGGAGCGGCACCTTTCACCATATCTGCAACCGGATGCTCCGCAGATTCGGAAAGTTTCTTGGCTACGAATCGGGCTTTTCCATTATCGACCGGGAGGATTCGGCGGCGCTTGTGAGGAGTTGCATTCAAAGTCAAGTCGGGAAGAAGAAGGATTTCCCCAAGAAAGATGTGGTGATTGGTCTCATTGGCGGGGCGGCGAATGCAGGACTCTCTTTTTCGGAATGGTTCCCGGCATCCAGCCAATTCCAGAAGTTTGAGGAGTATGCTGAAGACCTTCTCCCCATAGTCGCGCAATACCACGAGCGGAAAAGAGCAAACGGGGCAATGGATTTCGATGATTTGCTGCTCAATGGTGTCCGCCTCCTCAAGGAGTCGGAGGAGGTGCGTACCTTCTACCAGGAGCGGTTTGAACATGTGCTGGTCGATGAGTATCAGGATACGAATCGGCTGCAATCCGAGTTTGCCGACATTTTGGCGGCACGCTCCCGGAACATTTTGGCGGTTGGGGATGATTTCCAGTGCATCTACACCTGGCGCGGAGCGCATTTTGCCAACATTATGGAGTTCCCCA
>JBJFGP010000004.1:0-6756 GCA_051892815.1 Kiritimatiellia bacterium
CGAGGCGTTCGGACTAGACCGTCTGGAGGCTTTGAATCTCGGGGAGGTGGAGGTTCGCCTCTCGGCTCTCAAGCGTATGTGCGCTCTGGCGTAAATCGGTGCCGGGAAATCTGACCAAACATTGCGCGGTGCCGCTCCGCATCGCGCCTTTTTCGCGCACATCCCATATGGTGACCTGGCTCACGGCGGAGCGGGGGATTGTCACCACTTCGGTCAAGGGCGCGTTGCGGAGCAAAAGCCGTTTTGTGGGGCAGTACGACCTTTTCTACACCTGCGAAATCGTCGTCTACCAGGATCGTCTGAAGGAGGTGAATCCCCTGCGCGAGTGCGTGCCGATTCGTCTGCGGGAAGGGCTCCGGTCGGACTGGCGGGCGGTTTGCGCGGCGAGTTATCTGTGCGACCTGACGCTGACGGTGCTTCAGCCGGAGCAGTCCAATCCAACCGTTTTCGCGCTGCTGGAATCAACGCTTGACGCGCTCGAAGCCAATCCGCGCCGCCCTCTTGCGGTCGTGCTACTCGACTACGAACTCCATCTGCTGTTGGACCTCGGGCTCTTGCCGAAGTTGGAAGGGCCTGGCACCCTGGCGGGCGCCGCGTGGCCGAACTTCTCCTACCTTCACGGGTGCTTTCTCGACCACGAGGAGCCCGGCAGCGTCCGCCTCCCGCGCCAGGTAGCCGAGGCCTTCATTCAACTGACCGCGCGGCTCTGGAACGGGCTTCCCTCAGACCTCCCGGAGAACCCGTCCGCCGTGCAGCCGCTTGTGCGCCTGATGGGGATGATCCTGCGCGCGCAACTGGAATTGCCCCTGCTCTCCCGCCGCATCTGCCTGGAACTGATTGCCGGGCATTGATACGCACCTTCCCACCCCAAAGGTTGCTTCGACAGCCCCCCGAAGGTTGATACCATAGGAGGCGACAGGTAGGCACCTGTTCGGGCGATTGGTGCGTTGGTTATTCGACCCCGCGCAGCTTCAAATCGAGCCCCTCGGGCATACCTTCCAGGCGGACGGAGCGGATGGTGTGCGGCGCGGACGAGGCATCGATGCGACCCGTCAGGCGAGGAGGATTGCCGTGTACGGAGAAGTTCTTGAAGGTGAGATTCTCGTAGTGGATCTTGAATGGAGAAAGGTCTTCCGCAGGGACGTACTTCTGGTTGCCAAGGTCGTAGCCGTAGTGCGCCACATCCACCACGATGAGGTTGGAAGAGTCCCTCAGCCTCCCGTGGAAAACGGTGTCGGTCGGCGACTTCTGAAAGTGGGCCGCAGGGTACCTCCGCCAGTAGTCGACTGCAATGTTCTCGAAGCGGATATTGCGGATGAGTGTGTTTGTTGAACCGTACCAAGAGGTCACATCCGCGACAATCTCGTCGGGCCTGATGCAGGCAATATCGCGGAAGGTGACATCCTCTATCGTGCAGGGACGGGAGCCAGCCCAGACCTCAAGACATTTCCCCCAATCGCACCAGAGCACACAATTCTCTACAAGCAGATTGCGGGTGACAGGGGCGCTCTTGTCCAGGTAGGAACCCCGCGCGATGATACAATCGTCGAAGGTGCGCAGATAGGAGTTCCGCACGGAGACATCTTCAGATGCGCACAGGTTGATCCCGTCCGCGTTGTAGCGCCAGCAACCCACTATTTTGACATTGTCTATCGTGACTCTTTTGGACTGCGTGCGGACAATCATCGTCCAGCGCGGAGGGTCACGAAAAGTGATGCCTTCCACGAAGATATTGGTCGCCCAGGCGCACGTGAATGCGGTCACACCCATCTCGGCACCGTAGAGGGAAGGTGTGAACCCGGCGCGCACGGCGTTGGCATAGGCGGCGGAATTCGTTTGCGCCCGCTGGAGGAAGGAGGCGTCGAGAATGCCTCTTCCGACTACCTTGACATTCTCGGCATGGAAGATTTGAATGGCTCCGTAGACTACCGCGCCTTCGGCGATGACGATGGTATCTCCACTGGAGGGGGCTATGAGCCCGACATGGTGTTCGCCTGGTCCGAAGTAGGTGATTTGCTTTCCTTCCGGGCGGACGAATCTCGGGTTGGCGAAGACTTGGAGCTCTTCACCGTCGCCGCCGAATTTGAGCACGAATTGCTGCGGCTGGTTGATGGCAATCCGGAGTTTTCCGCCTTCGGTTCGGGTCGACCATTCACGCGAGAGGGGCAACAAAATGGGGGTGGTGTTGGTCTGTCCTTCGGGAATGTCGACGGCGAGTTCGCCCGCACCGTCCATGTCGAATGAGACGAATGAAGCCATGCGGGTCTGCTCGACGGGGCGTTGGTATCCTGCCCAGACTTGGTTCATCGGGACGGCCGAGACGCGCGCCGGGTGCACCTTGAGCGGGCGGCCTTCCCACGCGACCGAAAAGCCGCCGACTTCTGCCGCCAAGGCCGCCTGCGCGCACGCGAGCAACAGTACGATTCGCTTTGCTGTTCCGTTTCTTCCCATATCAGCCCTCTCTTCCGAGGGAAAGCATCTTCCGCCCCCAAAAGGTTGCTACCTCAGGGGGCGAAAGGTAGGCACCCGCTTCCCTGCAAGGTGCCTACCTCCGCATCCGTTGGGTTGCTAGGAATCGTCCCCCGGCGTAGCCACCTATTGCGCCGCGACCTTCAAGAGGAAGTAGTTCTTCCTGCCCTGCCGCACAACCGCCAGGCGCCCGCCGATGAGGTCGGAGTCGGCAACCGTCCGTTCCTCGCCTGCCTTGGCATTGTTCAGATTCAGCCCCCCCTGCCGAGCCAGCCGGCGCGCTTCGCCCTTGCTTGAGAAAAAGCCCGCGGCGGCGGCCACCTCGAATACCGGGCGCCCCACCACCTGCTCGCGGGGCAGCACCGCCGAAGGAACCTCTTTGAAGATGGATTCCAACTCCGCGGCCGAGAGCCCGTCCAGGCTTCCCCCGAACAGCACCGAAGCCGCCCGCTGCGCCGCCTGCAACCCGTCCTCCCCGTGGACGGTACGCGTCAACTCCTCAGCCAAGACACGCTGCGCTTCGCGCCGTTCCGGCTCCTTCGCGACACACTGCTCCAACTCCGCGATTCGCTCCAGCGGCAGGAAGGTGAAAATCTTCAGGTACCGGATGACATCCGCATCGAGCGTCCGCAGGAAGAACTGGTAGAAATCGTAGACACTTGTCTTCTCCTTGTTCAGGAAGATCGCATTGCCCGCCGACTTGCCGAACTTCTGCCCGTTCGCATCGCACACCAGCGGGAACGTCAGACCGTTCGCCACGGCATCCGGCCCCAGCACACGGTGAATCAAATCCGTCCCCGCCGTGATGTTCCCCCACTGGTCCGAACCGCCCACCTCAAGCGTGCACCCGTACTCCTTGCGCAAATGGTAGAAATCATACCCCTGGAGAATCTGGTACGAGAACTCCGTGAAACTCATACCATTGTTCTCCGCATTCAGACGCTTTTGGACCGAATCCTTCGACAGCATCGGCCGCATCCGGAACAGCGTACCCACCTCCCTCAGAAAAGGAATCAGCCCGTACCCCTTGTACCAATCGTAATTGTTCACCAATATCGCCGGATTTCCACTCCTCCCCTCAAAGTCCAGGAACCGCGAAAGGTTCTCCTTGATTCCCTCCAAATTGCGGCAAACCTGCTCCTCCGTCAGCATATTCCGCTCCGAAGAACGCCCCGAAGGATCCCCAATCATCCCCGTCGCCCCGCCCACAAGCGCAATCACCTTGTGCCCCGCCCGCTGCAGATGCGCCAGCGTCATAATCGTCACGAAATTCCCCGCCTGCAGACACTCCGCCGTCGGATCAAAACCCGCATAGACCGTCAACGGCTGCTCCAGCAACCGCTCCATCTCTTCGGCAGAACAGGTGTGCGCCTCGACCAAATGCCGGGCCTGAAGCATCTTGAAAAGCGTCATCATCATCCTCCTCAAGTGAAGCAGGGCGCAAAGCCCCCAACGGAGCCATTGCGCCCTGCCGTTCCAAGGTCAGATACCGACCTTACTTGTCGCTGTCATCGCCCGGACGCCACTCTTCGCTGGCCGCGAAAGCGTCGTTGAAGGCAGAAGCCAGCCCGCCGAGGTTCTCGCCCCCGTCAGTCGCGCTCAAATCGCGAGCCAGGGCCTCGACTTCGCTGTCGTCCATGCTGACGGCGCGAATCGAAAGCCCGATGCGGCGCTCATCACGGTCAATCTTGACAATGCGCGCCTCGACCTCCTGGCCGACCTTGAGCGCATCCTTGACCTTCTCGACATGCTGGTCGCTAATCTGAGAGATGTGAACCAGACCGTCGACACCGTCTTCGAGCGAAACGAAGGCACCAAACGATGCAATCTTGGACACCTTGCCCTTGACGATCTGCCCGATGGCGTAGCGGGAGGCAATGGTGCTCCAGGGGTCTTCGGTAGCCTGCTTGAGGCCCAGGGAGATACGCTGCGCGGCGGGGTCGATTTCGAGCACGACGGCCTCGACGGTTTGCCCTTTCTGGAGGACTTCGGAGGGGTGGTTGATTTTGCGTGTCCAGCTCATGTCGGAGACGTGGATCATACCGTCGATGCCCTCTTCCATCTCGACGAATGCGCCGTAGGTGGTGAAGTTGCGGACCTTGCCGGTTACGCGGCTGCCGACGGGATAGCGGTCTTGGACGGTGTCCCAGGGGTTGGCTTCGGTCTGGCGGATGCCAAGGGCGATTTTCTGGTCGGCGGCGTTGATGGAGAGGACGACGACGTCGACTTCATCGCCGACGGAGAGTACGTCGGAGGCGCGTGCGATGCGCTTTGTCCAGGAGAATTCGGAAACGTGGACGAGGCCTTCGATGCCGGGTTCGAGTTCGACGAATGCGCCGTAGGCAACGAGGTTGACGACCTTTCCGTGGAGTCGGCTTCCAACGGGGTAGCGGGACTCGATTCCGTCCCAGGGATTGGGCTGGGCCTGCTTGAGTCCGAGGGAGACGCGTTCGCGTTCGAGGTCGACGTCGAGGACCATGACGTCGAGTTCTTGTCCGACTTTGAGGAGTTCGGAGGGGTGTTTGATGCGGCCCCAGCTCATATCGGTGATGTGGAGCAGGCCGTCCATGCCGGTGAGGTCGATGAAGGCGCCGAAGTCGGTGATGTTCTTGACGCGGCCGCGGCGGATTTGGCCCTTTTCAATCTGGGCGAGGAGTTCGCGTTTCTTGTCGGCCTGCTGGTCTTCGAGGAGTTCGCGGCGCGAGACGATGATGTTCTTGCGCTCGTTGGAGATTTTGATGACTTTGAACTCGAAGGTCTGGTTGATGTAGCCGTCTGCGTCGTGGACGGGGATGAGGTCGATCTGGGATCCGGGGAGGAAGGCTTCGACGTCTTCGATCTGGACGGTCAGGCCGCCGCGGACTTTGCCGGTGATGACGCCGCGAACGATTGCGCCTTCGGCGTATTTGCCGATGATGGCTTCCCAGCGGATTTTCTCGTCGGCCATGCGTTTGGAGATGGCGACCATGCCGGTTTTTTCGTCTTCAAGGTTCTGGAGGAAGACATCGATTTCGGCGCCGACCTGGATGGCTTCGGGGTCTTTGAACTCGGTGGTGCTGACGGTGCCTTCGGACTTGTAGCCGATGTTGACGAAGACGTCGTTGCCTTTGATTGCGCTGATGCGGCCTTTGACGATGGAGCCGGGGACGAACTTGACGGTCTGGTCGCCGAGGGCGGCGGTGAACTGGTCGTAGAGGTCGCCGGTCTTGGGGCGGTCGACGGTCGGTTTGCGGATTGCCATTAGTTGGTTGCTTTCGGGCGGAACGCGCTGTGCGGCTCCAGCCGGCATGGCTGAAGTTCCCGCGTCCTGCCCTGTGGGTTGTGGATGGGGCCGCACGAGATTCCCGGTGGCACTCGCCTCGGGCGCGCGGTCTTCTTCCGAATGCGGAAAAGTCAAAATGATAGCACTTTTCAACGTGTAAAACAAGCCAAAAGAGGGGCTCGCGGGCGTTTGTTTCGAGGGAACCGCCGGGGGCGGCGGGTAGGCAGGAGTTGGAGGCGGAGGTTGGCAGGTGTGGGGAACGCTCTTGGGCAGGAGCCGGGACCGATGGTTGCAATCTTTCCCGAAAGCGGGGCGATTTGGCTTGAGAAGAATGTTTGTTTCTGCTAATATGGCGCGAATGACACCCAGCAACGAGGACTATTTGGAGGCCATCGCCGAGGCCATCGAACTGCACGGCCACGCCCATGTCAGCGATGTCGCCGCGAAACTTGGCGTGCGCATGCCCTCGGTCTCCGTGGCGATGCGCGTGCTGACCGACCAGGGGCTCGTCGAGTACGAAAGCTACAAGCCCGTCCGCCTCACCCCAAAAGGCCAGCAGTTGGCCGACGAGATTCTCTCCCGCCACTACACCCTGCGCCACTTCCTTCGCCATTACCTTAAATTGGAGGAGCGCCACGCCGACGAACTCGCCTGCAAGCTCGAACACAGCTTCGACGAACTCGCATTCGAAAAACTCAACGCCTTTATCCACTTCACCACCCTCAACCGCCTCCAGACCGGCGAGACCGCACGCGTCGTGCGCATCAGCGCCACCCCCCGGCGCGAAACCCTCAAGCAGAACGGCTTCCATCGCGGCGCACTCGTCGGCGTCCCCCTCGACCATCCCAGCCCCGTCACCGACGCCGAACGCCTCTACGCCACCCCCGCAGGCCCCCAAACCCTCGATATCGCCACCGCCGTCAAAATCACCGTTTGCCGCGAATCCCGCTCCAACTAGCCGCCCCCGCCACTTTTTCCTTGCGTCCGTCGCCTGTTTTTGCTATCCTCTCGACTTTACCCTACCA
>JBJFGP010000005.1:0-6629 GCA_051892815.1 Kiritimatiellia bacterium
GCTTTGTGGGACGGAGGAGTGCTGTGCGCCCTTCGAACAGGAGGATTTGAGTCGACTATGAAAGCCTATTTGCTTGTTTTGTCGTTTGCCCTATGCCTGGTCGCCGCCGCAAGTGCGGAATCGCCGAGATTCGAGAAGGCGTTGCCCGTGTGGTCGGAGGGCGATTCCGGCGCGACGAACTGTGTACGCGTCTTCGAGGGCGAGTTTGTCTGGAATGACCGCGGCGAAAAGCCGATTTTGCGCCTAGCTTCGGCGTATGGCTGCCGTATCGAGTTAAACGGCGGTTTCGTCGGCTACGGCCCTGCCCGCGCGGCAAAAGGTTGGTTCCGCGTGGACGAGTGGACGCTTAGGGACGCCCGTCCGGGAACGAATCGGATTGCCCTCGTTTCGCTGGCGCACAACACGCCCACCTACCAGTGGATGACTCAGCCGGCTTTCATCCAGGCAGAGGTGCTGGCGCCTCGAAATGGCACGGTCGAAGTATTGCTTTGCAGTCAGGAGATGCGCGTCCGGGAGTCGGAGACATATCTCGACTCGAAGGAGAAGTATTCCTTCCAAAGAGGCTGGAAGGAGTCCTATCGCGTAGGGCAGGGGAGCGTTCCCCGCAAGGGCAGGCAACTCAAGATTGCCTGCGGCACGAATGCGCCCGCGCGCCTCTTGCCTCGCCGTATTCCCTATCCTCGCTTTGATGTGCGGGTATTGAAAAAAGGGGCGAATGGGCTTTGCGACGGCGGGTTCAACGATACGGGCTTCCTGATTGTGGCGATTCGGGCGTCGAAGGCGGGGACGGTCGAGGTGAAATGGGATGAAATCCTCTCGGAGGGCGTTGTCAACCCGCGTCGTCTCGGGTGCGACAATACGCTCAAGATTGCCGTCGACGCGCCCGGCGAATACCGCATCGAGACCCTCGAACCCTACACGGGGCGCTGGTTCGAGTTGACCGCCACCGAAGGGATTGAAGCCTCCCTTTCCCTACGCACCTACAAGCATCCGTGCGCCGCGGACAAGTCGGAAAAGGGCGCGCCCGAACTGCAGAAGGTCCTCCGTGCCGCCCGCGAAACCTTCGCCCAGAATGCCGCCGATTGCTTTATGGACTGTCCGAGCCGCGAGCGTGCGGGTTGGTTGTGCGACTCCTTTTTCTTGGGACGCGCCGAGCGCTTCTTTACGGGGAAAAACGACATTGAGCGGGCGTTCCTTGAGAACTATGCTGTGGCGGAGTCGTTTGATGGTCTGCCCGAGGGAATGGTTCCGATGTGCTACCCCGCCGACCACAACCGTACGGACGAGTGGATCGTTGGGCGCAACTTCATTCCCAACTGGGCCATGTGGCTTGTTGTCGAACTTGACGACTATGTGCGGCGCACGGGCGACCGCAAGATGGCGGAGCAGCTGCGCCCGAAACTCGATGCGCTTTATCGCTATTTCCAGTCCTTCAAGAATGCCGACGGGCTGCTCGAAAACCTCAAAGGCTGGGTCTTCGTGGAATGGAGCAAGGCGAACGACTTCGTGGAGGGGGTGAACTATCCCTCCAATATGATGTATGCCGAGATGCTTTCCGCCATGGCTCACCTCTATTCGGATTCCGATAAGGCCCGCGAAGCCGAGTCCGTGCGCTCGAAGATTCGCGAGCAGTCCTTCGACGGGCAATTCTTCCGTGACCACAATCGCTCTGCCGATGCGACCGAAACCTGCCAGTACTACGCGTTCTATACCCGTACCGCCACGCGTGAAACTCATCCCGACCTTTGGAAGCGCCTGGTGTCCGACTTCGGCCCGAAGCGGAATCCGGAGAAGTGTTGGCCGAAAATCCACCCCTCCAATGCCTTCATCGGCAACTATCTCCGTTTCGAGTTGCTGCACCAGGCTGGCTTGCAGCATCAGATTCGGGACGAGGCACTCGCCTATTTCACGCGCATGGCTGAGCGGACAGGTTCCCTTTGGGAACATTCCGCCCCATCCGCCTCCTGCTGTCACGGGTTCGCCTCCTATATCGCCGTCTTGCTTGCCGGGGAATAAAGCCTTTGCGCCTGTGCCGTCCATGGATGGCGGACGATCAAAGGCGTCGCCGCGGCGGTCGGTGGAAAACTCTGGACTCCCGTCGCCCGCTGCGGAGGCTGTCTGGTGCGGGGGGGCCCCGCTTCGGTTCTCGTGTACCGTTGTCCCCCGCAGTTGCCTATCTGCCATCTCTAGAGATAGGCAGGTCGCAGTCGCTGGGATTGACAGGATAGACCTGCATCGCTGGCTAGCATTTGCCGTCGAGGTCGGCTGTCGGCAGGGAAAATGGAGTTCCTCTTTATTTTTCGGCTCGGTATTCTATGCCTTGTGTGGTCGACGCTCCCTTATTGGGTGAAGGGGAGAACTTGGAGGGCTAGCGGCAGAAAAGGTTCAGTGGTCCAGCGAGCCGTGCCGGAATTGGAGCGGGCGGCTGCTTTTGGGGCTGGGCAGGGGGGCTTTTGGATTGACTTGACGGGCGTCTTATGGGATAATGGCGAGGTTATTCGACTAAGGATTTTCTCGCTATGCGACGCGGTTTTACCCTCCTAGAGCTGCTGGCTGTTATCGGCATCATTGCGATTTTGGCTGCCATTATGGTGCCGAAGTTTGCCGGTTTGACTGAGAACGCCAAGGCGCTACGGTGCAAGAACAATCTCAAGAACCTTGGCGCGGCCTGCTTGACTCGCTTCTCCCGGAGTCAGACATTCCCGTCCTCGGAAGACTATCAGGTCACCAGTTCCGCCTATGAGAATGGTCGCGCGGTCGTCTATTACCATCTCGGACGCGGATGGGTCACGGCTTCCAAAGACTATGGTCCCAATCCCTCCAAGTCGCCCTTCGATATCGAGCCGTCCAGTTGGCTCGGCGATTTGGCGGTGATCTCGGTCACCAATGGCGCGCTCTGGTCCTATATCGGCAATACCGAGGTTTACCGTTGCCGCACCTGCGCCGCGGCCGCCGCCAAGAAGGGGTATCGCGAAGCGCGCATCACTTACGCGATGAACTACCGCTTTCTGGGGCAGTACCCCAAGCCCGACCAGGAAGGTCAAGCATCCCGTACCCTTCTCTTCGCCGAAATTGCCGAGTTCGGTGCAAACAAATCCGACAAGTCAGATGGTCGCATCGACCCGACCGAGAACGAGTCCATAGGCTTTTGGCACAAGAGCGCGGGGCGCTATGTTGCGCATGTCTGCTTCGCCGACGGTCATGTCGAGACCCTTGCCGACCCCCGACGACAGTCCACCGAGAGCGAGTTCTCCTATGGCGGAGAGTATGCCGATTGGACCAAGTTCCTCTGCTCCGGCGGTCAAGAAGGCAATCCCCCATCCGGAGATATTGCCCGATAGGATCTTTCCCGTATGATTCGCAAATTCCTGTTCATCGCCCTGCTTCTGTGCGGCGGACTTCCGGCCTTGGCTGCTGAGTTGGCCGTGGTCACCAACATTCCCACCGCCTACTCGGCAAATAATCGCATTCATGTTGTCGTCTCCGATGCCGCGCCGGATACCATCGTGTTCCGCAGCTGGAATCTCAATGGGACAGGAACTACCAATGTGGTTTCCCTTGCCAAGGACTCCACCGAATCCCCTTACACCCTCTATATTTCCGAGCCCATTGCCCCGATTGTCGATATTTCCGCCTGTGCTTGGCAAGTAGACGCCACTATCGACGGAGTGTCGACGGTTCTGCTTCCTCCAGTCCATCGAACCCTTACCAATCCAACTGCGTCTGTCCGCTCCTATAAGGCGACAGGCCCCACCGATTGGTCTTCAGAAGAACTTCTTGCCACACTGACTCAAAATCCCAATTATCGCGCAATGGGCGACATCAATCCCAGCCACCACTTTTCCGGCTGGTGTTCGACCAATGCCGGTATGACTTCCGCTACCATTCCCGGGGCTGGCAACATCAGTCTCTACAATACGAACCATACTTTTTTGGTCAGCGGTCTCTATTCCAACGGCTTGAAGCGTGTTTCCTTCAGCCTGCGCAGACCGACAACCCAAAGTGTCGGCGATTTCTATGTCTTTGCCGTCACCAATGACCTCGCGACGCCCGATTTCTCGCTGATTGCCCCCGAGACCCACGCATTGGTCGCGACCTGGAACAAAATCGCAATCAGCACGCTTTCTTACGGTTCCTCCACCTGGAGCGAGCACACATTTGCCAAGGACGATGGTTCGCTTCTGGTGCCGGATGGGGTGCCCTACCGGCTCTATTTCCTGCGCACGCATTATGCGTCGGGCACCTATAATGGCGGGCGCCTGGACACTGGTTCCATCACACTCGTTCCCGACTCGACGCGGGCGTCTCTCTCGGGTTCATTCTCGCCTGCCGTACCCGACAAATTCTCCCAAATCACATTCAATGCGGCGCTTGCCGTCGCGACGCCGAACTGGCCGGTTCTATCCTCGTCCGTGAAGGTGCATTATCGCCTCCAAGGGGCGTCCGAGTGGACAACGGTCGATTTGACTTCGCGCGATGCTGTCTCCGCGTCGGCTACCTTGCCGTCCCCTTTGGAGTCTGGCCTTTACGACTACTATTTCTCTGCCGAGGCGAGGGGATTTCTCGCCGAGCAAATGGTTGTCGGGGATTTGCCTGAATTGGTTTCGTCGACTGCTACCGTCCAGGTTGCTTCGTTGGCGGTCAAGACCCTTTATGTTGCCGGCGACGGCGACGATTCTAACGAAGGGGTGTCCTGGACAGCGCCGCTCCGCCAGATTCAGAAAGCCATCGACACTTACGCTGCGGCCAATACGGAACTGATTGTCTATGTGACCAATGGCGTCTACTCCGCCATTGACACCAAGGGCTTCCCTGTCCGCATTCAAAGCGTCTGCCATCCCACCAATGCGGTAATCGATGCGGCTGGCAGCGGTCGAGCCGCCACCTTGGTCTCGGATGCCGAGAATGCCGTTGGCGGAGTCCTGGTCGGGATGACGCTCAAAAACGGTTTGCTTGGTGCAGGTCTTGACGGCGCGGGCGTCTATGGCGGGTCGCTTACCAACTGTATTCTCTCGGCGAATACGACCGAAGCCCGCGGCGGTGCCGCGGCAAATGCTAGTCTCCACAACTGTTTGCTGACCGGCAACCGCGCCAATGAAGGTGGCGCCGCGTATGGTTGCAAGGTTTTCGGTTCGACGGTTGCAAGCAATACCACCGAAAGTTTAACTTCAACTGCCCTCGTGGATACGCAGGTCGGGAACAATATCCTATGGAACAATTTGGTTGGATCCTCCGCTGACGCCTCCGACGATGCTACCGATCCGCTCTTCGTCAATCCGTCCGCCGGGGACTACCATCTGTGGAAAACCTCTCCTTGCGAAAATGCCGGCGATAATGCGCTTGTCGCAACCGAGACCGACTTGGACGGTGCCGCTCGTATCCAGGACGGGCGTGTTTCCAAAGGTGCGTTTGAGACGACCGTCGAGGCCACCCTTGAGGTGCAGCCGCTTGAGCAGACTGTGCCCTCCAGTTCCTCTTCCTGCACCTTTGGCGTCGATTGCCTTGCGCCTTGGACGCTAGCGGCTTCCCCTTGCAACTGGCTTGCCTTCGCCAATGTGACGGGGGCATCATTCGATTGCCAGGTTGCCCCGGCTCCGGCGACCTTGACCGAGAACCGCTCGTGTCAGATTACCGTATCCAGTTATGGCATCTCGCGGACTGTGACTGTGAACCAGCAAGCGGCGTCGAGCACCGTTTCCGGCGGAGGCGTCGACGATGCTGTGACCGGGGGGCATGTCACCTGGAATCCGTCTGGAGAAGGGGTGAAGGCTGAAGGTCTAGGAGGACAAGGACAATCGGCTTGGCTGCGGAAAGAGTACGGGCGAGGACTGATACAGTTTAACTACGAAATTGCCGGCAACGGTGTTCTCTCGGTTTCCTACGGCGCGGATGTCCAGTTTGCCGTGACGAACACCGCGTCCGGTACCATTGAACTCTACATCCCGGCTACGACCAATGTCGTATGGGAGTTTGCCCAGGTTTCCCCGACTGTCTCGGGAAGTGCCACCATCGATACCGTCAAATGGACTGCTGTGATGGATGTCTCCTTCGAGGTGGAAGACGGTACCGTCTCGCCGACTTTCGTTTCCGTCACCAATGGCGTACCGTACGGCTCCTTCCCTGTGCCGGACTACGAGACGGCGGTTTTCAGCCACTGGCTGCTAGGCGACCAGATTATCCGCCCGGACACAATCGTCGCGGAGCAGACGAACCATATCGTCAAGGCCGTGTCCTTGCCGATAACCCTTTCGGTTACTCCGTCCGAGCAGACCGTTCCACCAGAAGGCGGTAGTTATCTCCTCTCCGTAGCGGCAACCAATGCGACCTGGTCTCTTAGCGGAACCCCTTCGTGGATTGCTTTCACGTCCTACGAGATTCCGTCCGAGACCAACACCTTTACCGAACTTCGCTACAGCGTCCAGCCTGCTCCGTATAATATGGAGGAGAGCCGCGAAGCGATGATTACCTTCAAGGCAAAAGGCGTCACCCAAACGCACCATATTGTCCAAAGCCCGGCGCAAACCTCGCTCTCCGGTGCCGGCCTTTCCGATGCCGTGACTGGTGGTTCGGTCGAGTGGACGCAGGATGGTGAAACGGTTGTGGCAAAACAGTTGCCCTCTGACGGCTCC
>JBJFGP010000006.1:0-6621 GCA_051892815.1 Kiritimatiellia bacterium
ATGTTAGACTGGAGATTACCAACGATAGCGGTCAGACCACATCCTACCCAATGGCAAGCGCCCTTGGTGCCGGCACCCATACCCTGGAGACTGCCGCCCTGGAGCCCGGTGGCTATACATTTAAGGCCCTCTTGGATTGGAGCGATGGCACCCAGGAGCAACTCCCCGATTGGACACTCTACAGCGGACGAATCGCTATCGAAGCTGCCTGCGACGCCGCCGTGTCGGAAGGCAGGAACGGCCTCTTTTCCATCACGAGAACGCCTGTCGGACCTGCTACTCCAGCGTCCTATGCAGTGTGTGCCGTGACCGGCGGAGATGCCATAGAAGGACAGGATTACAATGCCATCTCCGCGGCCGTCAGATTCCCTTCCGGCGAGCGCGAAGCAACCTTGACGGTTATCCCGAAGGCGAATAGGGGCGTGACCGAAACGCGCACGCTGACGGTCTCGCTCGGTACGGGCGATTATAGCATTGACGAGGCTGCCTCTTCGGCCACAATCAACCTATTGCCCGCCCCGGAGAGTTATTATTGCTGGCACCTGTGCATGACTACCACGGTCAACAATCTTACCCGGCCGGACAACAATTACAAGCTTACTGTCGCGGTCAATGGTGACCGTCTGACGGTCAGGGCGGGTACTATGGACACGACGTGGCCAACCTTGAATCTCAACGATCCGGTATGGGACGACAAGGGGAATCGGTACTGGATTACGGCCATCGATGCTGGTTGGCAGTTCTACGATACCCAGTTTAAGGAGTTGATTTTGCCTGAGTCACTTGAGGAGATGCCGTCTAATTGGACTTTTGCCCATTCGTGGGGGCTGGAGCGTCTGGTGATGAGGACTCCGCGGCTCCGGACGGTGGGTGTCAGTTTCCTTGGCTATGGGATGCGTTCGAGCCTTTCCCGTACTACGCTGGCGGACTTGGACCTTACCTCTTTGGAGTCGCTTGGTGGTGATTCGCTGGGGGCGTCGGCTTCTGCGGTTCGGGGGCGTTTGGTGTTGCCGGCACTGGTCTATATGGGGGACAGTTCGCTTGGCGGGCATCGTTTTGAGGAGGTCGTTTTGGGCTCGCCAAACCTCAAGTCGATTGGCAACAATGGCTTTTCGGTCTCGTCTTTGACCAATGTCTATTTTGCCACGACGAACAGTTTGACTCTGGGCAGTAAGGCCTTCAATAATGGTGCCACCATTCGTCTCTATACCTTCGAGGGCCCGTCCCAGCCGGATGCCACGGTTGATGCCTTGACCTCTAGTTCCGCCGACTACCAAATCGCCGTATACGCTTCCCGCCGTCAAGGCTGGGCTCAGCTCGCCGGAGTGGTGACCAGCCGCTCGGAAATCCGCGCATCTTTGACGGAAGAGCAACAAACTCTCTACGCCGCCAGGCTTGAAGATCCGGCCTTGATTGGTCTTTTGACGACGACCGAAACGGGGCGCAAGGTCTGGCTCATTCATCGCCCATCGCGCTACGATCCGCGAGGCATGTTCCTGCTGATTCGCTGATCAGCGCCGCGGCCAAATCGTACTAAGGAAAAGGTTCGACAGGTACCCACCTGCTACACCCAGAGGTTGATACGATGCACCCCTGAAGGTGCCTACCCATCGCGTCCGTTCCAACGCGGCTCGAAACGGGAAACCTTGAGTTCATTCACCGTCTTTGGTAGACTGTCGGCATGGAACTTGAGTGGAATGTCGAACTCCTGCGCAATCGCGGCAAACTGGGGCTGGCCATATCAGGCGGCGCCGATTCGACCGCCTTGGCTTGCCTCTGCCAGGATGCCGGGCTCGATGTCATCCTGCTTCACCTCAACCACGGCCTGCGCGGGCAGGCCGCCGATGCCGATCAAGCCTTCGTCGCGGAGTTTGCCGACCAACACCAAGTCCCGCTCTATGCCGAGCGCGTCACCGTTCGCCGCCTTCGGGGCGAATCCCTTGAAATGGCCGCCCGCCGCGAACGACTGGCCTTCTATCGGCGCGCCGCAGAGCAACACCGCCTCGCCGCCATTGTCACCGCCCACCACGCAGATGATGCGGCAGAACTCTTCCTCCTGCGCTTGGCCAGAGGCAGCGGACTCTCAGGTTTGACCGCCCTTCGCAGACAAAGCCAAGTCGGAGACCTGCTCATCCTCCGCCCCCTGCTCAACCTCACCGCCGGGCAACTCCGAGGCTACCTCCTGGAGCGTGGGCAACCCTGGCGCGTCGACGAAAGCAACCTTGACGAGACCATCCCCCGCAACCGAGTCCGCCGCACCATCATACCCTACCTCTGCGCCCACTTGGGCGAATCCTTCCGTCAGAATCTGCGCCGTACGATTGACCTCCTCCAGACCGACAACGACCTTCTCGAACACCTTGCGCAGGAGGCCGAATCCGACCAGCAAATCCCCCTTGGGCAAGCCCATATAGCCATTCAAAGACGCGTGCTTCAACACCGCTTCCCAACCCTTCCATTCACAGAACGCGAACGCCTCCGCAGAGTCGGTCGGTTCGCCACCACTCCACCAGAGCAACCCCCGGTTTGGACCATTACCTGCCAACCAACCACCACCGTCAGCCGTACCAATCGCATGGCGGCGACCATTCGAGTCGAGGACTTCAAAGCCTTGACTCGCCGCACCTGGAAGCTAGGAGATTGGATTGCCCCTATCGGCCTTTCCGGCAGAAAGAAACTCCAGGATGTCTTCGTTGATTTGAAGGTTCCGCCCCCAGTCCGCCACACCATTCCCCTTTGGGCATTCGGCGAAACCAGTGAAATAGCGTGGCTTCCAGGGTATCGACTCTCAGCACGCTTGGCCTGCCGAGACGGCGAATCCCTAGTGCAGATTACAGTCAACCAATCACCCACCCCATAGGCAAAAACCCCTTATGAAACCTTACTTGCTCCTGGCCGGACTCCTAGGCACCTTTCCCCTCATTTCTGCCCCACAGACCACAGATCCGGCTGCCAACCTGGCGCTCCAAACCCTTGACAACGCCTACGCCCGCATCAAGCGCGTCGAACTGGACAATGGTTTGCGCCTGGTGGTCCTGCCGGAACCAACCGCCTCGACCGTGGCAATCCGCATTTTGGTGGCGTGCGGGTCAACAACCGAGGGGCAATGGTTGGGCGGAGGCCTCTCGCATGGTCTCGAACATATGGTCTTCAAGGGTACTCCGACCCGCCCCAAAGAGCAGTTTACCCGGGAACTGGCGGAAGCAGGCGGCAGCGTCAATGCCTATACATCCACGGACCAGACGGTTTACCACCTCAGTCTCCCTTCGCGGCATTGGAAGTTCGGCCTGGAAGCCCTTTCCGATGCGGTGTTCAACTGTACCTTGCCGGCCGATACATGGCGCACGGAGCAGGAGGTGATTGTGCGGGAAATGGCCATGGGGAAGGACAGCCCTGGACGGTGCCTCTACCGTGCCGCGATGGAGAATCTCTACACGATTCATCCTCGGCGGGTGCCCGTCATCGGGTACGAGTCCTGCTTTCGCGCGATGGACGCGGATACGTTGCGACGCTACCATCGGGCGCACTATATTCCGGGCAAGACCATCGTTGCCATCGCCGGTGCGGTTGATGCGGAGACGGTCGAGTCGGAGGTGCGCAGGCTCTTGGGTGGTTTGCCGCGAGGGGTTCCGACCGTTGCTACCGTGCCGTTCGAACCTGCGATAGTGGTTCCCCGTTTTCGCACGGTCTACAAGGAGGGACTTACACAAGGGCGCGTCCTGCGTTTGTGGCATACGGTGCCTGAAACGCATCCCGATGCTCCGGCGCTTGAGTTGCTATCCGCTTGGCTGAGTTGCGGGCGAAGAGGGCGCCTGGTGGAGCGTATCAAGGAACGGCGTTCCCTGGCTACGGGCATTGACGGGTATTGCCAGTTTTACGCGGACAGCGGCTATTTTGGTGTCTACGCTTCGTTCGATCCTCCTCGCCAGGCGGAATTGCTTGAGGCAATCGATTCGGAACTTGCCGCCCTGATGGACGATTTGCCGTCTGAGGATGAACTTCTTCGCTTGCATCGGCAGTTTATCGTCTCAACGCTGGGGCAGTTTGACGATATGATGACCTTGTGCGAAACTGTGATGGACAGCGAGTTTTGCTTTGGTGCTCCAACCGCAGCCAGTGACCGTCTAAGGGCTCTGTTGGCGGTCACGCCCGAGGATGTCCGGCGGGTAGCCCGGCTCTATCTCAAGCCCAACTGTTTCGCTCAAACCCTGATGCTCCCTTCGCCGGTCAATGCGCCGGACAAGACCGCCTCGACTCCTTCCAAGCCTTTGCCTGTGCGCGAGGAAATTGATGGCGTTCCCGTCTTCCTCCGTTCAGATTCCCGCCTTCCGAAGGTCACCGTCCACCTGCGCTTCAAGGGCGGTTCCTTGCTTGAATCCGCGAATGAGGCGGGCATCTTGTCCCTCGGGGCGAGTTTGGCTACGCGTGGCTCCGAGGGCATCTCGCGGGAGCAGATGGACGAACGCCTGGAGTCGTTAGGTGCCAACCTCTCGGCCTCATTGGAAGCAGACAGTCTCTCCCTTTCGTTGACAGCTCTTGCTCCCGATGTCGAGAACCTTTTGCCCCTGTTGATTGGTACCTTTCGTTCGCCCACCTGCGCCCCGGACGAGTTCGAGAAGGTCAAGGCGGAACACTTGTTGAATCTGGAGGCCCATCGAGAATCTCCCAAGTGGGTCGCGTGGGACAATTGCCGCCGGGAACTTTTTCGGTGCCAGCGCTACCGCATTTCTCTAGATGGTCGTCTCGAAACGGTAAAGCCCTTGACCGCTGATCAGGTGCGCGCGAAATTGAAGGAGACATTCAAGCGCGGCAACTGCTCTATCGCACTCTTTGGAGCCCTCCCGCTCGACAAGGCTCGCGATATTGCCAAACGCCTCGTCAAAGCACTTCCTGAGGGGGCGCCCCAACTCGCCCCTGTCGCGACCTTGGATTTAACCCGTGCGCAGAATCTGACCGTTACGCAAGATTGCAGCCAGGCCATCATTATTCTTGGCCGCAATGCCCCGGCATACTCCGGGAAAGATCGCGATGCCTATACGCTACTCGCGATGATGATGAGCGGATTGTCATCCGAACTCTTTAAGAAAGCCCGCATCGACAGGGGGCTTGCTTACTACATCTATGCCGACAACCGAACCTTCCTTTGCGAGGGGGCTTTCTCCATTGTTTGCGGCACCGAGCCGCGCCACCTAGACAAGGTCGAAGCGCTGGTCGATGAAGAGTTGACTCGTTATGCAACTCAAGGACCGACCCCTGAAGAACTCGTCCGCGCCAAGGAACCGTTGCTCAGTTTCGCGGATGCTCTTTGGCAAGACAACAGGGACTTCGCGGC
This sequence comes from Kiritimatiellia bacterium, assembly GCA_051892815.1. GTDB lineage: Bacteria > Verrucomicrobiota > Kiritimatiellia > RFP12 > DVOR01 > JAXFQS01. The sequence goes on from JBJFGP010000006.1 coordinate 5,333, forward strand.
AACTTGCACTCGGGTGGAACTAATGGGAACAGGCTTTGATCGGATTCTCCGATTGAAGGCCTTTTTAGAGGCCGTCACCCCCGAACAAATCAAGCAGGCGGCCGCGGATTTGCTCAAGGCCCCACGCATTCGTTCGGTTGTTCTGCCCCGTCAAGTTCCAAGCGAAAAGGCAAGGTAGACAGCACCTAAACAGGCTTTGCCGGGTATCTCGCCCCCCCGTTTGAGTTCCCCTCGCGTCGAATTTGGGCAAATGGAATCAAGGGGCGTGAACTCCGCAATCAGACGCGTTCTGGCATTTGTTTCCCTAGCAAAGACGCGTCAGGCACAGGGGAGTTGCTCCTTGGCGCCTGTGCCGCGCTCAACCCAATGAGGGGCAACTTGTTCTCAGGGGCAGGAACTGTTTCGCCCTTGCCAGTGTGCGTAAAGATTCTGCGGGACTGGGGCAAAGCCCTCTTGCGCGTTGGGGCAGTTCCCAAGCACCCAATGGGAACACGCTGACAATCCCACCCGCTAGATAACAGTGCGGCGAAATGCCAGGCTCAATAGGCAGGCAATCGTCAACAGCAATAAGCCGCCGATGAGCCAAGGGCGGTATCTCGGCGTGGCATGGCGCCAAATCTGCCGTTCAACATCCGTCTTTTCAAGCTTGGCAATCTCGTCAAGGGCTTGCTGCAAGGCTTCCTTGCTGGTGACATTGGCGTATAGCCCGCCAGTTGTTTGGGCGATGGCTTGGAGCGTGGTCTCGTCAAGCGTGAGCATCCCTCTCGCAATGCCGTTTCCTGTCCAATAGGGAACCATACCCGAAGAGCCGACGCCAATCGTATAGACCCGGATGCCCAACTCTTTTGCCGCCACCGCTGCTCGGTGAGGCGTAATGGCGCCGAAGTTATTCTCTCCATCACTGAGCAGGATAACAATTTTGCTCTTGGGCTCCGCAGACTCCAGGCGAGCGATGGCAGTGGCAAGACCATCTCCTATGGCCGTCATATTCTCGTCCCGGGATACTAGCGCGTCCTCCGCGTTGTCAGCCTCTTCGTCCGGCATACGCACTCCGCCCAGCACATGGAGCAGAACCTCGTGGTCGGCTGTTAGTGGAACTCGGGTGGAGGCATAGCCGGCAAATGTGACCAGGCCAATCAAATCGTCAGGGCGAGACTGGACAAAGGCGGCAAAGGTCTCCTTGACAACATCGAGGCGAGTTTTAAGTTCATCCCGGCTGGGCGAGAGGTCAAGACCTCGCATTGAGCCTGAGATGTCGACGGCCATTTCGATGGCTATCGACTGGAGAT
>JBJFGP010000007.1:0-6619 GCA_051892815.1 Kiritimatiellia bacterium
TATCGTCCGACCGGAGGATTTGAACGCGAACGGCTCGTACGCGACAGTGGGGAAGGATGAAACGGGCCGAAGTGTTGCGGGGTTTGACATGACCGGGCGCCTGGCGCAGTTTATGGACACTGGGACGGCTTGCCTGGGGTGGCGCGCGCCGGAGGGCATGACGAACTACTGGTATGTGCTTTCTTGCATCCGGACGGAGACGAATCTCGAGGAGAATCCGGGGGCTGCTTTCTTCGGGATTTACCAGAAGGAGCGGCTCAATGGGGTGGAGTTCCCGAATGCGGAACTGGTGGACATGAGCATCGAGCGGTCGCGCGGGGATTGGGCGTGGAGGTGGGCGTGTCCGGGGAAGTATCTCATCATTCCGGGGACGCACATTTGGATTATGGACGATGTGCTTTACGGTGGGGGAAGGACTCAGTCGCGCGGGTTTGTGCTGGTGGATCCGGAGGTTTTGGAGGGGTCGTTCAAGGACTCTCCGACGAGTTGGGCGAAGAGCTTCGGCCCGCGTGTGAAGGTGGGCGGGAAGGTGTCGAAGGGGCGCAATGAGATTGACGGGTACGACTATATCCATCTCGCGGAGGGGGGCGTTGGCGAGACGGTGTTCGAGTGGACGGAGGCGGGCGATGCGATGGTCTTTGTGCGGGTGAAGACGAGCGCGTCGCGGGCTCTGGTGAATAAGGCGGCGCGGGTGGAGGTGGTGCGCAAGGACGGCTCTGGCGGGGAGGTTGTGCTGGCGGGGGAGGATGTGAGCGGTTCGGTCGGGGAGTCGGCTTGGCAGCTGGTCTGTCTCGGCAAGGTTTCGCTCAAGGAGGGCGATGCGCTGCGCGTGCGTGTGACGGGCGGAACGGGTGCCGACTGGAGGGCGGTGGTGCTGGCGGCTCCTGCGCTGTTCGGGGAGTAGTCGATGCGCATCCGGGGGCTGGCGGTCTGGCTTGCGTCCGGGACTTTCGTCTGCTGCCTTCAGGGGGCGGCGGTTCGGGAGTTCCGGGGGCTTTCGGACGCGGTTCTCGACGGCGGCGGGGCGTTGGTGACGCTGGGGAACGATTCTTGCTCGGAGGTGTCCGGGTACGAGGACGGCTGGGTGTTTCGCGGCTGCACGAACTTGGTGTTGAGGGGGTGGCGTTTCACGACGTCGCACCCGGTAAGCTGCCGGGGGCGTATCGTGAAGATCGAGCCGGAGGTTCATACCTACGAGGTGGCGTTCGAACCCGGCTTCGAGCCGCCGGAGGGGGCTCATCTGATGGGGGTGAACTCGATTGGGCAGGACGGAATCCCGGACAAGACGATTGAGTTTCACGGGCGCCCGATTGCGCATCGGCGGGTGGGAAAGGGGCGGATTCGCATCGTGGCGTGGGAGCGGACGGAGATGGGGAAACTCTTCGTGGGGCAGTCGATTGTCTTCCGCTACAGTGTCTACGGGCCGTGCGTGCTGCGCTTTTCGGAGTGCGCGAATGTGCGGCTCGAGGGGGTGTCGATCGAGCGTGCGAGCGGGATGGGGGTGGTGATTGAGCCGCCTTGCCGGGACTTCTTTTTCTCGGACTTCACTATGGGCCGCGAGGGGGCGGAGGAGTATTTCGCGACGGGGGCGGATGGCATCCACATTGTGGGGCTGTCGGGGCGTTTGGTCTTGCAGGACTGCCGCTTCCGGGGGCTGGGGGACGATGCGCTCAATGTCCACGCCAAGAGCGCGGAGGCGATGGCGATTGATACCAAGGAATCGCTCCTGGAGGTTGCTTGCCGCGACCTGCGCAGGTGCGAATCTCCGCTCCCGGAAGGTTGGTGCGAACGGGGGAACAAGGTGGTTATCTACGACGGCCGCACGCTGCTGGAGAAGGGCCGCGTGACGGTCGAGGAGGTCCGCCGCATCGCAGGCTCGCCGCGCCTCGCGCTCAAACTCTCCGCCCTTCCCGAAGGCGTCCGGAGCGGCGACTTCCTGGGCAATTCGCGCGATTACCCGAAGGTGGAACTGCGCGACTGCCTGGTCGAGCGAACGCGCGCGCGCGGCTTCCTGCTCCAGTCCGAGGAGATTACGGTGGAACGCTGCCGCTTCCGCGACATCAGCCTGCCCGGCATCATCGTCGCCCCCGACTTCCGCTACTGGAACGAGTGCGGCCCGACGCGCCGTTGCCGAATCGAAGATTGCCGCTTTGAACGCTGCGCCGTTGAAGCGAGCCCCGCGGCCGCCGGCGCGCTCGTCGTCAAGACCAGCCACGACAACCAAATCGAGGCTTGCCAACCGGGCGTCCATCAGTGTATAATTATCCGCAGGTGCCGCTTCCAGGGCGCGCACCGGCACGGAATCTTTGCACAGGGGGTCGACGGTCTCGTGCTCGAATCAAACGAATTCCACGCGTGCGGCGAGCCCCAGGGAGCCCGCCTCGTCGACTGCCGATTGACTACCCAACAGCCACAGGGAAAACCATAAAGCCATGACCCGCCAAACCACCTTCTTGACCGCCTGCCTCGCCCTCGCCGGCAGCCTTTCCATCTTCGCCGTCCCCGCCCCGACGCTTATCCCGATTCCCCGAAAAGCCGAATGGAAAGAGGCCCTCGCTTCGCCCCAGGCTCGCCTCGTCGAACGCGACGACCCGAGCCTTCCGCCCGAAGGATACCGCCTCGAAATCGGCCCCGACACCATCACCGTCAGCGCCTCGACCCCCGCCGGACGCTTCTACGCCGGACGCACCTTGGAGCAACTCCGCCGGGGCGGCGCCTGCCCGCAAGGCATCGTCGAAGACGCCCCCCGATTCCCCTGGCGCGGCGTTTTGATCGACGACTCGCGGCACTTTGCCGGCGTCGACGAAATCAAGAAGATCCTCCGCACGATGGCGGACTACAAACTCAATGTTCTGCACTGGCATTTGACCGACTCCGAAGGCTGGCGCATCGAGATTCCAGCTTACCCGAAACTGGCCTCCCAAGCCTCCGCCGCCACCGGCGGATACCGCCGCGCCCACCAGCAGGGGGACGGCGTCTACGGGCCCTACTGCTACACCAGAGAGCAGATTCGAGAGATAGTCGAGTACGCCAAAAGCCTCCACATCCGCATCGTCCCCGAAGTCGACTTCCCCGGTCACTGCTGGGCCCTCCTGAAAGCCTATCCCGAACTCGACTGCACCACCCCGGTAAAGAAGGAATACCAGCGCGGATACGACGCCCTCTGCGCCGGAAATCCCAAGACAATCCCCTTCCTCAAGCAAATCTTCGAGGAAGTCTGCAACCTCTTCCCCGAGTCCGAATATGTCCACCTCGGCGGCGACGAGGTCAATACCGAAAAGTGGGCGCTCTGCGAACGCTGCCGCGCCGAAGCCGAGAAGAAAGGCTACGGCTCCAAAGTCGGACTCCTCCGCGGAGATTTGCTCCGAGAAATCGAAACCTTCCTTGTCTCCCGGGGCAAACGCGCCATCGGGTGGGACGAAATCCTCGGCGCCAATGTCCGCCCATCCTGCGCCATCATGAGCTGGACAGGTGTCGGCGGCGGCATCCGCGCCGCGGCAGGCGGACACCGCGTCGTAATGACCCCTCAGGACTACTGCTACTTCGATTTCTGGCAGGGCGCCGACCTCGATCCCTACACCTATGTGCCCTGGTCCTACCACAAAAAGCCCCTGACCCTCGAGAAGTGCTACAGCTACGACCCGACCCGCGGCCTGAAGCCCGGCACCGAACAGGCCATCCTTGGAATCCAAGGCAACAACTGGCGCGAAGTCACCTACACCAACCCCGCGCTCGAATGGAAAATGTTCCCCCGCATCCTCGCCATTGCCGAGATAGGATGGAGCGATCAGCAGCGCCGCGAATGGCCCGATTTCCTCCGCCGCGTCCGTGCCGAGATACCCGTCCTTCAGACCAAGGGCGTCAACGTCTGCCCCCTTGAAATACCCTCCGTCCTCGCCACCGGAAAAGAACCCCAATGAGCAATTCCTTACTTCCCTCCGCCGTCTTGCTGGCAACCATCGCCTCCGCCGGAAGCGAACTCCTCCCCGCGCGCCATTTCTACCCGGCCGAGCCCGGCGAATACACCTTGACCTTCCGCTTCGGCAACGAAACCGCCCCGACGCGCTCTTGGGTCAAGGTCGAAGGACAGCGCGTCGTGATTGGCGAGGTTCGCACCAAACCGGGCGAATTCAAGGAAGTCTCCACCACCGTCTCAGTCCGCGACCGCCGCCTGCCCACAGGCGGCTACGTCGCCCCAATCAATGAAGACGGCGGGCGGATGCTTTGGGACGACCGCCTCCATGTCGATGTCTTCACCGAGGGCGCGAAAGCCCCGGAACCCAAGGTCGAGAAGGCCAAGCGCGGGGAGATTGTCAAGGTATTCGTCGCCGGCGATTCAACCGTCTGCGACACCAGCGAGGGGCTATGGCAGAGTTGGGGAGGAACCCTCCCGCTGATGTTCGGGCCGCGTGCGAGTGTGGCCAATTACGCCCAGAGCGGCGGCACGCTTCAGAGCTTCGTCCGGAGCGGGCGCTTTGCCAAGATGCTCGCCGAAGCAAGGAAGGGCGACCTCCTGCTCATTCAGTATATGCACAATGACAGCGGCGAACGAGGCCCCGAGGCGGGTGCGTTCAATGGCTACTATCACCGGCTCAGGAGAATCGTCGAATCGTGCCGCGCCAAGGGAATGAAGGTGGCAATCCTCTCGGCGATGGAGCGGTGCCGTTTCGACCAAAAGGGTTGCATCGTTCCCTCCCACGGCGACTATCCCGCGGCGGCGGAAGCTGTGGCCCGGGCGACCGGCGCGGCGTATATCGATCTGGGGAAGCGGAGCGCGGAACTGTTCGAGTCGCAAGGCGCGGACGGGTGCCGCCGTCTCTTTCGGATGGCGAGGCGGGGGGAGTACCCGTGGTTCCCGGATGCGCGTTTCGATTCGACTCATTTCAAGGATCTCGGGGCTTATGCGCTTGCTCGGATTGTGGCAACGGAGCTTGCCAGGGTCTACCCGGAGACGAAGCCGCTGATGCGGGCGTGCTATGTGCAGGCGTTTGACCCGCGCCAGCCCGATTTGGGGGTTGAGATTCCGTCGACGACGGATGCGGCTGATTTGTTCGGTTCGACTCGCGGGCGGGTTGGTTTCTGGGGGGCGGATATTACCGGCGACGGGCGTTTGGCGAGTGAGCCGGCGAAGGCGATTGAGCAGAATATGGCTTGGGATCGTGCACTCGATTTTCTGGCGATGACGGTTTGCCTTGCGCCTTCGGGTGGGGAAGCGGTGGTGGCGGGGGCCGGGAATTACACGCTCAAGGAGGCGCTCGGGAAGGTGCCAAAGGGCGGGTGCAATCCGCCTCGGGTGGTGGTGAAGTGTGCGCCCGGGGAGGCGGATGCGATTGCGGCTCGGGTGAAGGCTCTCGGGGAGTCGGACCGGGTGTTTGTGCTGGGGTCGAAGGGGTGTCCGTATGTCTGGTGCGAGGGGGTTCCCTCGGCGAAGGAACTGCGCGAACTTGTCCGTCAGGGGAAGCGTGTTTTGTGCTTTGACAATCGGGCGAATTATGAGAATACGGAGGGGGATTTCCTGGCGGGGGTGCACGCTTTCTTTACGGACAATGCGCACTATCCGGAGTTCCGGGAGTATGACCCGAAGCGGGCCATCAGGTAGGAGGCGGCGATGAGGTTGGCTTGGGCTTTGCTGGTGGGGTTGGCGCTGGGGTTTTCGGCCTGGGCGCGGGAAGCAATCTTCTTTGTCGGTGCGCATCCGGACGATACGGAGGGGTTTGGCGCGACGGCGTTTCTTTTGGGCGAGCGGTATGATTTGCATGTGGTGGATCTGACGCGGGGGGAGTTGGGGCTGGGGCCGGCGGGGCTCAAGGACGGGTCGACGGCGGCGCGCAGGACGAAGGAGGAGGAAGCGGCGTGCGGCTATCTGGGGGCGCAGTTGCATTTTCTGGGGGAGGTGGACGGGTCGGCTTCGGCGAGTGCGTCTGCGGCGGAGGGGTTGGCGGAGTTGCTGAGGCGGTTCAAGCCGAAGGCGCTGTTCGCGCACTGGCCTGTGGATCTGCATGCGGACCATGTTCAGGCGATGGCGGTCTGTGTCAATGCGCGGCGTCTGGCGAAGTGGCGGGGGGAGTTCTATTTCTACGAGGTGGAGCGGTCTCAGACGCGCAATTTCCGTCCGCTCTACAGTGTGGATGTGTCGCGGACAATCGGGCGGAAGTTGACGCTCATCAGGCATTATGCCTGCCAGAATGCGAATGATGCTTTGGCGCTGGACAAGCTCGACCAGGCGCGGGTGAGGGGGGCATCCCGGCTGACGCCGTGCGCCCATGCGGAGGTGTTCACGACTTACGACGGGGAGCGGATTCGGGGCGGTGTTTTGGAGGAGTTGGCGGAGTGCGAGGTGCAGGATTTGTCCTGCCTTTTCGACATTTCCCGCTACGGCGCAAGGGAGGGGCTTTTCGGGGTGGACGTGCGGCAAAACTCGCGGGCGATTGCCTTGGCGGTGGAGGCGTGCGCGGCGCGCGGGGGCGGTCAGGTGGTGGTGCCGAAGGGGCGCTGGCGGTGCGAGGCGGTGCACCTGCGGAGCAATGTCCATCTGCGGCTTGAGGAGGGGGCGTTCCTGATTTTCGAGGACAATCCGGCGTGCTATCTCCCGGCGGTCTTGACGGCGTGGGAGGGGATG
>JBJFGP010000008.1:0-6567 GCA_051892815.1 Kiritimatiellia bacterium
GTTATCGCCCGCGCCGGGGCTTCGACCTGCTTCGAACTCTGCGCGCTCGGTAAGCCGGCCATCCTTATCCCATTGCCCTCTGCGATGAATGACCACCAGACACTCAACGCGCAGGCTATGAGCCAATGCGGCGGGGCATTGCTTTGCCCGCAAGCCGAACTTACCCCCGAAAAACTCGCCTCGCTGCTAAAGGAACTCGCCTGCGATCGCCCTCGTTTGTCCCGTATGGGAAGGGCTCTACTGGAGCTGGCCGTACCTAATGCGACGGGAGAAATCTGTCAACTTTTGGAATGCGGAGGTTGATATGCTTTTCCTCCCTTTGCTGTTTGCATTCTCCCTCACTTTCGCCAAACCGGATGCACAACTGCAGATAACCGTTGAGCCTGGAGAAGAGTTGCACATCCTCTCGTCTTCGGTTCCCCTTCCGGAAATTGTGACCAATGCATTGACCCGCTATGTGTGGCAACCGAAACTCCCAGAGCGCGTATCTGTTCGGTGGCAAGGTTGCACGGCAGACGGTACTTGCCTCTTGCCGAAGACGGAGCAATGGTCGATTGATGTTGAGGGAAATGTCGCCAAACTGGTCGGGCCATCTCAGGTTGCAAACGGTTCCACAACCAATGCCCATTCGTCCCCATTTCAGCGTATCACCGCAAGGGCGCTGCTTGAAGCAATTCCTCCTGATGCGCCGTTCAATTATTGGGGCGGGCAGCAAAGTCCAGACCAATTTCTAGCGGCTCTTCGGACACCGGCGGAGGGCGAGAATATCTTGCAGACCTATGTTTCGCGCTATGGCTGGGTGTTCACCTCTTTGGCTATTTTTCTGCTTGGCCTGTCATTGAATCTCACCCCCTGTGTCCTGCCGATGTTGCCCATCAATGTGGCTCTATTGGGCTTTGGCAAGAGTCGCCGGAGTGGCTTCCTTTATGGGCTGTCCTACGCCTTTGGGATTGCGTCGTGTTATGGACTACTGGGTGGATTGCTGATTAGCACGGGCGGTTTTCTAGGGGCAATTCAGTCGACGGTTTGGTTCAATGCGTCGGTCGCCGGGCTATTCTTCTTTCTAACCCTTTCCGTGCTTGGCGTGGTTCGGATTGATTTCACCCGATGGCTACCTCGCAACGTAGGAAAACGGGGAATCGTCGTCAGTTTTACCGCCGGGGCGATTGGCGCCTTGCTGGCTGGGGCGTGTGTATCTCCAATCGTCTTGGCTGTCCTGCTATTGGGAAATGCGCTCTATGCCGGCGGCTCAATTTGGGCGCTTTGCCTGCCTTTGCTGTTGGGGTTGGGAATGGGGGTGCCGTGGCCGCTTTTAGGGATTGGTCTGCCGATTCTGCCGAAGCCCGGGATGTGGCTGAATTATGTCAAATATCCTTTTGCGTTGCTGCTGTTGATGCTTTCCCTGCACTATGGCTATATGGGTTTTCGGGGTGTCAGGGCTACCAGTTTCTCGCCGGACGAGGCTGTTGGATTCGAGCGTGACGGCAGGCCTCTTTTCATCGATCTCTCGGCCAACTGGTGCAAGAATTGTCTCGCTATGGACCTAACGACCTTTGCCGACAATAAGGTCAAACAGGCGCTTGCGGCCTACCAAGCGGTGCGTATTGAACTGGATAATCCCAATGAACCTTGGAATCGTCGCCTGCTTGAGCGTTTCGGGGTCAAAGGGCTACCAGCCTACATCGTGATTCCGTTCCAGAGGGAGCAGCCGTGAGGCAGCATTCGATTCTCTTCTTTTCCAGTAGCCGCACTGACCCACCCTCGACTTTTGCCGACCCGGAGGCACATTATCGGTTGGCTCCCTATAGCATCGGCGCGATTCGCTACAACCTTGCCCGTATGGGTTGGCGTACGGCCTATGCGATTTTCCGCACGACTTCTAGGCCTTTGGAATCTGCCCGTCTGCTGGACGATTTCGCCCCCGACATTGTCTACACCTACGGGGCGGCGACGGCTCTGATGCCGCTTTTCTGCCGCAGGTTTCTCTGCCGTGGCACGCGTGCGTTCAAGGTCGTCCACGGATGGGACGATGTCTATAGCGATGTCTGGCGGGACAACTACGGTCGTCTCGCCGAGGCGCTTATGAAGCGGATACAAAGGTTGATTGTCTGCCGTTCCGATGCGGTTGTGACTTTGAGCCGCTATCTTCAACAGATGGGGGCTTCGTGGGGGAAGGATTGCCACTTCATTCCCAATGGCGCGGATGTGCCCGATTTGTCGCAATTTCCTGCCGATGCGCCTCGGCTGGAGGGGCGGTTCAAGATTGTCTATACGGGCGACCAAGCCTATTGGAAACAGGCGTGGATGGCTTGCGACGCCATGAAAGAGTTGCCTGACGACATCCATCTCTACTTCACCGGTCGCCTGACGCCCTGCGTACGAAGCCGCCTGCGGGGTAATTGCACCAGCCTAGGTTGGCTCCCCAAATCCCACCAGTTGGCGGTTATGGCGCAGGCGGACGCCTTTGTGGTGACGGCCGATATGGATTGCAATGCCAAACTGCAGGAGTACCTGCGCTTCGGCAAACCGATTGTCGCCTATGACGGCCGGGCGAATCTCTTCTTCACTAATGGTCGCAATGCTCTCTTGACCCGAAACTTTGCCGACGCGTTCCGTCAACTGGCAGACAATCCGGAACTCGGCCGGAGGCTAGCAGCGCACGCGGCGGTTGACTTGCCCGTTCACTCCTGGGCGGAAATCGCAGAAGAGTTTGATACCTACTTTCGGGGGCTGCTCGTATGAACCCTTTGCCCCAAAAGAAACCTATCATACTCCTCTGCGATCACGCATGTCACGACCACACTCGTTCGTTCGACTTCTTCCAGGAGCTACTAACCTCCGAGGGCTTTCGCGTGGTCAAGCACCGATACGAGCAGTTTTACCGCTACGGCTTGACGAAGGAGGAACTTGCCGACGATCCTATTTTGGTCTACCACCAGTTCCCGCCGGGGCGCTTTCGCTTGGGGCACGCAGGACGCCGAGCCGTTTGGATTCCCATGTATGATGGCGACTGGGGCTCGAAAGCGCTTTGGCGCAAAGTAGCGCTTTGGGGGCTTCCCGTGATTGCCTTCTCCCGGAGACAATACGCCGAAGCGACCAAGGCGCGGTGCAAATGGGTTCTTCCCTTGCACTACTTCCCCAATCCGAGGTGTTATCAGGGCATGCGCGGAGATCCCAAGGTGCTCTTCCTCTGGGAACGCGGGCAAGCGGACTTCCGGCTCATTCGAAAACTCTTCGCGCCTGGAGACTTTCGCGAGATTATCCTGCTTCGCCATCCCGAAGACAGCATCCAACGAGAGTCGGACGATGAGGCGGCATTCAAAGCCTATCGGGTTACCCTCTGCGAGAAGCCTTACCTGCCACGAGCCGACTTCCTTGAACTCCTTTCCCGAGCCGGAGTCTTTATGGCGCCGCGCCTGCGCGAAGGCATTGGACACCCATTCCTTGAAGCCTTGGCAATGGGGAAAGTCGTTATCGCCCATCGGGACGGAACGATGGATGAATACATCCAACACGGCGTCAATGGCTGGCTCGTGGACTATCACCACCCGCAGCGCATTCCCATCCAAACGATTCAAGCACTCCATGCCTCCCTGCCAGACCCTACGCCCAGTCGCAAACAGTGGGAAAGCGAGGCAGCAAAGATCGCAGACTTTCTCCTGAAAATACCGCGTCTAAAGCCACTTGACCCGCTCGAAAAAGCCAAAGATTGCCTCTATAACTTGTTGATGATTGGCGAGTATCTGCGCTACCGCCTGAAGCAAAGGATGAACTCGTGAACTGCCCAATCGATGCCTCAAAAATGGCTCCGCTCTTTACCCACGAGCTTCTCGGGAAATACCAGGTTCAATACTACAGGTGTCCATCCTGCGGACTCGTTGCGACCGAGAAACCCTACTGGCTGGAAGAAGCCTATCAGAACTTTTATACAGAACAAGATACCGGCGCCTTGGCAAGGAACAACCTCAATGCCTTGAAACTCCCAGCCATTCTTGCACTGTTGGGATTGACCAAAGGAACACTTATCGATTGCGGCGGTGGATACGGAATCCTCGTGCGCTTACTAAGGGACAAGGGCATCCAGGCGTTTCGGCAGGACAAGTACTGTCCCAACATATTTGCCCGATACTACGAGGCTAAGCCAAATCTCCAGGCGGATATTCTCTTTATGGCTGAGGTGTTGGAACATTTGGAGGATCCTGTTGCCGAACTGAAGAGGGCCCTCGATGACCACAACTGCCATACACTCTTGCTGACAACAACCATCCATCATGCGCCTCCGTCGCTGGATTGGCCGTATTGGGGCTTCCCTCACGGACAGCACATTCAATTCCATACCCAAGCCTCCTTAAACGCCCTTGCTTGCCGCTTGGGACTGCACCATATTCCGCTCTATTCTGACTTCCACCTGCTAACCGACAAGCCTCCATCCGCCACAGTCAAGTGGTTGATGCAGCAACGCCTTCTGATGATTGCGCTTACCCTATGCCGAAGCGTCATTTCCTAACCTTTGCCTCTTCCAATATGAAGCCTGCCTTGGCGCGGATTCGTACCCAGGCGAAGCGCTCCGGGCTTTTTACCGGATCCATTCTTATCTTGACGGAAGCCGACCTCGACCCAACCTTTCGCAGCCGTTTCGCCAACTATTTGACCCCGACCGTGCGAGGCTTCGGGTATTGGGTCTGGAAACCTCAAATCCTCCTTCAAACCCTCCATCACCTCCCGGAGAATGACCTCTTGTGCTATGTCGACGCGGGCTCTACGATTCGTCGCCAAGGCGCCAACATGATGGAAGAATGGTGGAAAAAGGCCGAACAGGAGGGCATTGTCTGCTTCGAAGGAGCCTCATTCCCCGATGCACAAGGCCTCAAGCACATCTTCCTGCCCGAATACGCCTGGACAAAGGGTGATTTGTTCGATTGGTTCGACTGCCGCCAAGCACCCCAGGTCGCTCAATCCGCCCAAATCGGCGCGGGGGTTCTCATTCTCAAAAACACTTCCGCCATTCGCTCGCTTGTGCGCCAGTGGCTGGAGGTGTATGAAAAGCGGTTCGACCTCGCGGACGATTCGCGCTCGGTCACCCCCAATTTTCCCGGCTTTATCGAGCATCGGCACGACCAATCCATTTTCTCCCTTCTAATCAAGACACGAACCGCCGCACGCCCTATCTCCGCTTGCCATTACTGCCCGTCCGGGAGTTGGGCGCCTAGCGGAGTGCCGAAACGCCTCTTTGGCGGTATCTCCTTCCTCAGCCTCTACGATTCCCCCATTTGGGCTACCCGCATACGCGGAAGTTGGCGTGATTGGATTCCTCTCCCCCTTAAATATATTTTCCACGCCATCTGTGGTAGGATTCGCCGTAGTAGATAGGCACCTTTAGGTCTCAGGGATTGCAACCAATAGGGGCAAATCCTATCTTAGACCTGAACCATTTGGTGCCAATGAGGCAGCACCCTCATAATATATCATTTAAGCTGGGCCAGAGAGACCGAAGACCAATTCCCTTGCAAAACAAAAGGTCCCCCAAATGATTGGAGAGCCTTCTGTTCTAGAATACCTCGGGGACCTGCAACTAGTTCCGAGTGGCGCGCCTGGAGGGATTCGAACCCCCGACCCTCGGATTAGAAATCCGATGCTCTATCCGGCTAAGCTACAGGCGCCTGGCAGGTTTAACTACTTGGCGCCAAGTTGGAACCGGGCGTAGCGACGAATCGTCACGGTGTCGCCAAGTTTCTTGGAGAGTTCAGCCAAAATCTGCGTCACGCTCTTCTTGTCGTCCCCGGAATAGGGTTGATCAAGGAAACAGACTTCTGAGTAGAACTTTTTGACCTTACCCTTGAGGATGTTATCAATGATGTTGGCAGGCTTCCCCTCCACCTGCTTGCGGTAAACTTCAAGCTCGTCATCAAGGACATTCTGAGGAACCTCGTCGGACTTGAGGTAGAGAGGATTGCTGGCCGCGACATGCAACGTCAACTCATTGAGCACTGCATTGAACTCGGGATTCTCCGTCGTTTCAGCCTTGGTGCATCCCAGTTCGACCAGGACGCCAATCTTGCCGCCCATGTGGATATAGGAAGCGATCTTCCCTTCGCCCTGCTTGGCAAAGCGGACGAAGCGGCGAATCTTGGCATTCTCGCCGGTGGCGGCCACGAGGGCGACCAATTCGCTGTTGAGCGTCTCATCAGCCTTTTCATCCCCCTTGGCGGCGGTTTCGGCAACGAGTTTGGCAAACGCCTGGAAGCGATCGGTCTTCGCGACAAAGTCGGTTTCGGTATTGACCTCGGCCATACCGAAGGCGCCATCCGGGGCTTGAACGATGTCAATGGTGCCTTCCTTCGACTCCTTGTCGGCGCGCTTGACTTGAATGGCGAGACCTTGCTCGCGGAGGATTTTGATTGCCGCGTTTTTGTCGCCGTTGCAAGCAACAAGGGCTTTCTTGCAATCCATCATACCGGCACCGGTGATGCCGCGGACTTCGTTGATATCGGCTACTGTGACAGTGGTGGCCATAGGAAATCTTTCTGTAAAGGTTGTAGACTGGCGGTGCCGAAGAGAAGGTCTATT
>JBJFGP010000009.1:0-6513 GCA_051892815.1 Kiritimatiellia bacterium
CGTGCTGACACTGACCTGGGTAAACCTGTCGCGGCTATTCCCCGGGCTGCACAATTATGCGCAATGAGGTATGCAGATGGATTCGCTTCTGATCTACGGTCCGCCGGCTTCCGGCAAGTCGACTCTTTCCAAGATTTTGGCCCAGCGACTGGGTTTGCCGTGGGTCGATTTGGACGAACGGATTGTCCGGGAAGCCGGGCAGCCAATCCCTGAAATCTTTGCCGCGGAGGGCGAATCGGGTTTCCGCAAACGGGAACTGGAGATACTTGAGAAGGTCGCTGCCGAAGGGTGCGCGGTGGTCTCTTTGGGGGGCGGGGCGCTGCTCGATCCGAAGGCTAGAAAGGTCGCGGAGTCGGCCGGGAAGGTAATCTGCCTCAAGGTGTCTCCGGCTCGATTGGCGGCTAGGGCGGGGCGTGCTCCGGGGAGCCGTCCACTGCTGGAGAATGGCCATCTAGAGCGCCTTTTGGAGGCACGCGCGGCGCACTATGCCTCCTTTCCGAATGCGGTGGAGGTTGAGTCCGATGAGCTGGAGACGAACCTGCGATTGCTCCAGGCGGTTGCCGGCCGCTACCGTATTTCGGGTATGGGCTCGCCCTACGAGGTGCGGGTGGAATCGGGCGGGCTCGCGCGTATCGGTGCCTATGCGGTGCCCCTGGGACTGAAGGGCCCTTCTGCGGTGGTCTGCGACGAAAACACGCGCCCCTACGCCGCCCAAGTCTGCGCGAGTCTGACCGCCGCGGGCATCCGTGCCGGACTGGTGGAGATTCCCTCCGGCGAGGCGCACAAGACCATTGCAACGGTAGGCGCGATTTGGCGCGGATTCCTCCAATCGGCGGTCGAGCGTTCGGGCACCGTCTACGCAGTCGGCGGGGGCGTGGTGGGCGACCTGACGGGTTTTGCGGCGGCAACCTGGCTGCGCGGGGTTCGGTGGGTCAATGTCCCGACGACGCTTTTGGCGATGGTCGATTCCTCCCTTGGCGGGAAGACGGGCGCGGACTTGCCGGACGGGAAGAACTTGATTGGCGCGTTTCATCCGCCGGCCTTGGTCTTGAGCGACCCGGCGGTACTGCGCACGCTTCCGGAGCGGGAACTTCGCTGCGGGCTTGCCGAGAGCCTCAAGCACGCGGTGATTGACGACCCGGGGCTCTTCGGTTGCCTCTCAACGGCGCTTCCCGATGCGACCCTCATTGCCCGCTCCCTCTCCGTCAAGGCCCGCGTCATCTGCGAAGATCCCTACGAAAAAGGTCGCCGCGCCGCCCTCAACCTCGGCCATACCATCGGCCATGCGGTCGAGAAGGCCTCGAACTTTTCCATCGCGCACGGCGAGGCCGTTGCTATCGGGCTCATTGCCGCCGCGCGCCTGGCCGTCAAGGCCCAAATCGCCCGCCCAGGGCTTCTCGACCAACTCGTCGCCAAGACCCGGGAACTGGGGCTTCCGACCGAAATCCCCGCTCACCTCGACCGCGACGAGATGCGCCTGGCGCTCTCGCACGACAAGAAGCGCAAAGACGGCATCGTCCGCTTCGTCCTCCCTGCCGACCTGGGCGATGTCCGCCTCGACTGCCGCGTCGACGACCCCTTCGACTTCGACTAGCCGCGCCTCTCCATCTGCCCGAGGTTCTTCTCGCGGGGGACACTTGGCGGCGACCGGCCGCATTCCTTCACGCGCCCGCGACGCCCTGCCCGCCTAGCCCCTATTCCGGCGCATCTTCATCTCCAAAAGGTGCGCACCAATCCCTCCCGAAGGTAGCAACCACCCGCCCCCACGCCTGTCTACCTTCCACTTCCGGAGGTGCCTATCAATCGTCCCCACTTCTGGCAACCCCCACTGCAACCGATTGCAACCCGCCAAAATCAATAACTTCCCTGTTTTGAGCCCATTCTCGGTGCCAGCGCGTACAAAAAACTGCCGAAAACGGAAGATTGTGTTTGACACGCCCCCGTGCGTTTGCTACTATTTGCCTCGTTCCGCGGAACTGTTGTAAACCCCCTCTTTTGGGAGTGACACCCCAGCTCCAAGCTGGGACAGACCGCCAGGGACGTACAACATCCGATTTGGCGATTTTATATAATGCATCGCACCCGGCAACGGGGGACAGTTTGGTTTCGCTCCTTTTTCCAGATTGCTCCCCGTTGCCTTTTTCTTTGCCCTATCGCCGATGCCTCGGACGCGTCAGATAGAGCACCCCCACGCAGACCCGCTCGAAATAGACAATCCCCATCAAAATCGGGTGCCGAACCGCCCGCCGCCAACGCCCCCCGCGCACAAACCAAAGGCAGTAGCGCCAGAGCGGGCTGAACTGCCGCCGCGACACCTCGTCCCAACCCCACTTGCGCAAATACGCCTCGAAACTCCCCGAATAATAGGCCTTCTTCGCCAAGTGTCGACGGAAAGTCAAACGCCCCTCATTGTGCAACAAAGGCTCCCCAAGCACCCCAGTCCGAATCCCCAAAGCCAAGAGCCGGCGATCCAAATCCCAATCCTCGCAGGAGACCAGAGATTCGTCGTAGCCCCCCACCTGCTCAAGCAGCCCCCGACGCACCACCCGCAAAGCATCCACCACCGTCCCGTCATAGAAACTCCGCTCCAGATTGCGCGCCTGCGTCCACCACCCCTTCCCGCCAATCCGCACCTCCGGCACATAGAGTGCGTCCGGCGCGTGCGCACTTCCCAACACCTCCAGAAGGCACTCCAGAGACCTCCTCGGCAGAATCATGTCCGCGTCCAGAAACAGCACATACTCCCCCGACGCCGCCCGCCACCCCGCATTCCTCTGAGCACTCCGCTCAGGCCCCAAGGTTAGCACCTTCGACGCCCCCGCCTGCCGCGCCAAATCCGCCGTGCCATCCCCCGAATGATTGTCCACCACAACCGTCTCCACCCCCTCAAAACCGGCGAAAACGCCCAAACAGGCGGCAATGTTCGCCGCCTCGTCGCGCGTAGGCACCACCACCGAAAGAAGCCCCATCTCCTACTCCAGCAAACCCAACCCCTTGAGTTCCTCCTGGAGCCGCTCCTCCAGCGGAGGTTTCACCCGCCAACAGTCCCGCAACTCCACATATTCCCGCACCGCCTCTATTTGCCCCGGCTTCACCGCCGACTGCGCACGAATCAGAAGATTGCGCGGAGTCACATCCAAAGCCACAAACTCCACCAGATTCACCCGATAGCCGAAAATCCGCAGAATCTGCGCACGAAAACAGTCCGCCAGAAGGTCCGCCAGACGCTCCTTCAATAGCCCCTGGCGGATCAATGGGCGGAAAACAGCCGGAGCCTGCATCTGCTTCTGGATCGTGTGTTGGCAGCAAGGAGCCGAAAGAATGTAACGCGCCTTTTGCCGGCACGCCAACGCCAGCGCATCGTCCGTCGCCGTGTCGCAAGCGTGCAGAGCAAAAACCGCGTCCGGGGCAAAAGGCAACACCGCATCCGCAATCCGGCAAGCCAAGAACTCCACCTCATCCCCAAGTTCCAGCCGCTCCGCCATCTGCCGCACCCCCGCAATGATCGACTCGTTGCTGTCGATCCCGCAGACACGCAGCCGATAGCCCCGCACCTGCACCAGCCACAGATAGGCCGAAAGCGTCAAATACGCCTTCCCGCACCCGCAATCCACAATCGAAAACGCCTCAGGAGCCGTCTCCGGCAAAAGCGCCCCCAACTCCCGGAGAAACTGGTTGATCTGGTCGTATTTCGCCCGCATCGAGGGCTTGATGCGCCCATCCGCGTCGCTGATTCCCAGCACCTTCAGCAGGGCCGAGGAATCAAACTCCCCAAGCGGCTGGTGCTTTGCGTGGTCGTGCGACAAATCGCGCGAACCGCCTCCGGAGGAAGCCCCCCGCGAGAGCAGCACCTTCCCTTTTTTCGTCACCCGGATATGCAGATCGCCCCCCGTCCCCAACAGATGAAGTTCCCTCGCACCTGGCTGGGAAAGGATCTCTTCCAACCCATCCGCGGCGGCTTGGGCGGAAAGGTTTTTGATCGAGACCTTGCCGCCGTCGACGGTCTCGAACTGGTAGCGGTTTTCGTCGCGGATGCGGACGGGGCGGACGGAAACGCGGAAGGTTTTGCCTCCGTAGCGTAGGGTCTGGACGAGTTTGCGGAAGGCTTCGGACGCGACCGTGGCGCGGATTTCCGCGCAGAGGTTTTCTGGCAAGGCGGTACGGCTGGAGGTGGGCATGGGGCGCTCCTTGGGATAGGTTCCTGGGTCAGCGGCGAGGGCGTTTGACGCGGTTGGAGGGGTTGGTTTTCCGCGGGGTGTTTTCGGTCTTTCTTCCGGGGGCGTCGGGGCGTGGGCGCGGGCGGTATTGGAGGACGACTGGGGCGCCTTGGAGTCCGAATTGTTCGCGCAGGCGGGAGGTCAGGTGTGCGGTGAAGGATGAGGTTGCCAGTTTGGGGTCGTTGACGAAGAGGCGGATGCGGACGGGTGCTATGCCGGCCTGTGTGGCGTAGTAGATTTTGAGGCGTTTTCCGTTGCGGGAGGGGAGCACGGCGGTGTCGAAGGCGCGGAGGATGGTGCGGTTGAGAAGGCCTGTGGGGAGTTGGCTCCGGGTCTGGGCGGCGACGGTGTCGATGAGGTCGATTGCTTGGCGAATGTTGAGGCCGGTCTTGGTTGAGGTGAAGAGGAGTGGGCAGTGGTTGAGGTAGGGGATGACGGTTCGGAAGGCTTGGGTGGCTTTGTCTTGGGGGATGCCTTGGGCTTCCATGAGATCCCATTTGTTGAGGATGAGGAGGCAGGCTTTGTAGTCTTTGGCGATGAGCGAGGAGATGTATTTGTCTTGGGTGGTGGGACCGATTTGGGCGTCCATGACGATAACGGCGACGTCGCAGGCTTTGATGCTTTCTTCGGCGCGGAAGAGGGAGAAGCGTTCGACGGAGTTGTCTATTTTGTGGACGTGGCGCATGCCGGCCGTGTCGATGAGGGTGTAGTGCCTGGCCTGGTCACCTTCTCCGATGCTGAAGGGGACTTCGATGCTGTCTCGGGTGGTGCCGGCGATGTTGGAGACGATGACGCGGTCGCTGCCGAAGAGTTTGTTGATGAAGGAGGATTTGCCGGCGTTGGGGCGACCGACAATCGCGACGCGCAGGGGTTTGTCCAAGGTGTCGTTTTCGGCGGGCGGGGGGAGTTTGGGGAGAAGCTCGTCCATGAGGGCGGCGACGCCACGGCGGTGGACGGCGGAGATGGGGATGACGGGGAAGCCGAGGGTGGCGAATTCGTGGGCGTTGTGTTCGTGCTCGGGGAGGTCGCACTTGTTGGCGGCGAGGAAGCAGGGCAGGCCGGTGCGGTGGGCGAGGCGTGCCACTTCGCGGTCGGCGGGGTGGAGACCGTGCTGGGCGTCGACGACCAATATGAGCGCGGCGGCGTCGGATAGGGCGAGGTCGACTTGGTCGCGGATTCCGGCCTCGATGGCGTCTTCCTGGATGGCCTTGTCGTAGGCGGTGATGCCGCCGGTGTCTATCAAGGAGAAGGGGGCGGCGCCGGGCCAGGTGACTTCGCGCACGAGGCGGTCGCGGGTGACGCCGCTCTGGTCGTGGACGATGGCAACGCGCTGGCGAGCAATGGCGTTGAACAGGGCGGACTTGCCGACATTGGGCCGTCCGACGATGGCGACGGTGCGCTGTATGGTGGTTGTCGTGTCCATAGACAAAAAAGGCCTCTCTTGCGAGAGGCCGAATGGCGGGAGGAACGGGGCTCGAACCCGCAACCACCGGATCGACAGTCCGGTGCGCTAACCAATTGCGCCACCCCCCCGGGTAACGAATTGCGTGTATAGTACCATCTTCCTCGGGGTGATGCAAGCGAAAAAGCGCGGGCGCGGGAGGAAATTTCAAACAGGGCGCATTCCTGCCAGTCCGGCAGGGCGATTCGTGGGCAGGACCGGGGGCGCAAGGTGGCTACCTGCGGGGGGCGAAGGTGCCTACGAGTTTCCCCGAAAAGTGGGTACCCGCAGGTCAGATGGGAAGCACGGGAACGGCGTCGACCAAACGGCGCGTGTACGGGTGCCGGGGCGCGGCAAAGAGTTCCCTCGGCTTCCCCTGCTCGACAATCACCCCCCGCTCGATCACTGCCACCCGGTCGCAAAGCGTTCGCACCACCGCAAGGTCGTGCGAGATCAGCAGAATCGCCAGCCCCAGACGCTCCCGCAACTCCGCCAACAGGTTCAAGATGCGCGCCTGGACCGAAACATCCAACGCACTCACCGGCTCGTCCGCAATCAGCAATCGAGGGCTCAGCGCCAAACACCTCGCGATGCTCGCACGTTGGCACTGCCCCCCGCTCAACTCCCTCGGATAGGCATCCAGCACCCGCGACGGCAAACCCACCGCATCCAGCAACTCCCCCGTCCGGCTGGCAATCCCGTGCACCCGTTGGACCTCCTCAAGCGTCTGCCGGATAGTCATCCTCGGGTTCAGCGAACCCGCCGCATCCTGGAACACCATCTGTATGTGCCGCCGCGCCGAACGCGAACGCGCCAGCGCCACCCCCTCGAACAAAACCTCCCCCGAAGTCGGCT
>JBJFGP010000010.1:0-6508 GCA_051892815.1 Kiritimatiellia bacterium
CCCCCCCCACTGGGGCGGTTCGCGAGCCTTAGAATAACCGCCCCCCCCCCCCCTGTCAAGCAAAATCTTCGTTTCGTGGGATATTTTTTCGCAGCGGGGTTATATAAGGTCTACCCGGCAGGTGGGGAGAAAACACGAAAGCCGCCTTCCGACATAGCGGAAGACGGCTCAGGTGCGGTAGGATGGCGCTCGCTACCGCAAGAGGATGGTCGTGCCGGGCACCAGCGGGTACTCGGCGCAGCCAATATCGAGCACGCCCCCGGAGAGGCGCTTATTACCGTAGTAGTCAACCGAACCGACCTCGGCCAGCAGGATGCCGGCGTCGACGGCGCCGCTCTTGCGCTTGGGCAAGTAGGGCGTTTCGGGGGTGGCATCGCCGGAGAAGGGATCTTCGGCGAGTTGGGCGCAGTCGGTCAGCGTGCCGGCGTCCGAGGAGGTGCCGTAGAGCACGTGGCTGTAGTCGCCCGTGTCGATGTCAACGCCGCCGGAGGTGCCGTAGACGATGGTGTTGGTCACGGCGCCGCCCTGAACCGCCGCCGAGGTCGTCACGGAGCCGACCACTGTGCAGTTCAGCAGCATGTTCCCGTAGTTGACGGCCTTGCCGTTCTGCTGCTTATTGTCCTTGATGAGACAGTTGATCGCCGTGCAGTCCATCAACCCGATGGAGGTCGAGGCGGCGTCGGTCTTGGAGTCGTTCCCCTCAATGGTGCAGTTTTGCAGCGTGGCATAGCGGACAGTGCCGCCGCCACCGCGGAGGTTGTCGGCCCAATTCCCTTTGAAAACGCAGTTCGAGTAGGTGCCGTAGTAGCCGGCAACTCCGCCGCACGAGGTACTGACGGTGACAGGGGATGTGGTATGATTCCCCTCGAACCGGGAGTTGGTGACAAGGACATTGACTCCACTTTTGGCGCGTACGCCCGCGCCAGTGCCATTGACGAGAGTGTTCCCGGTGAAGGTACAGCCATCGATGAGGGGCACCCCCTGACTGTTGCTTTCTGTTTGAATGCACCTGGTTTGGTTGTCAGAAAAAGAGCAGTTCCGAGCCAGCGAGATATCCTGACAGAGGCAACTGCCGAGGTTCTCCTGGAAGGTACAATCGATTAGGGAGATGTTCCAGCCATACAAAAGGCCGTTTGGGGAGGAGTTCCTAAGAAACGAGCACTGTTCAAAGCGGACTGGTATCGGTGGATTGCGACATAAAAACCCGACGTTGCTATTGGATTCCACATTATCAGCGAAGGTACAGTTCCGATAGACGCTCGCCGTGCCAATAGTTCCGCCCCAACTGAGGCTTTTGATGGAGATGTCGGTAAAGGTGCAGTTCTCTACCTCCAGGGCGCCGGCAGCCGTCACGGTCGTCCTGAAGATACCGGCACCGTCGTCACTATTGGGAATGACGAAGTGTTCAAAACGAATGCCGCGAATCAAGGCAGGACCGGTCACGGAGAAGCAGCGTTGCCGATGGGCGGTCGTGGTGGTGACGGTATTGGTCACATTTCCGTCATCGTCTTTGAGTTCGGTCTCCGTGACTACCGTGCCCCAGCCGCGGAAGACGCACTGCTCGGGGGTATCGGTCTCGGACTTGATGGTGACGAAAGCCTTGTTGACGGGAATCAGGCTAGAATAGAAGTTGTTGACGCACTCAATCCCGGTAAAGTCGTAGACGCCGCTCTTGAGCAGCACCACATCGCCCTCAGCGAAACTCGTCCGCGCGACGCACTTGGCCAAGGCGGCGGCAATGGTGCCGGGGGCTTCCTCGGTGCAGGCGGCGTCCGCGGTGCCATCGGGGGCGGCCCAGTAGGTCTCGGCCTGGACGGACAGTGCAAAGAATCCCGCCGCGGCTAGAAGCAACTTTGACAGTTGGTTTTTCATCTGCGTTAGTCCTCGTGTAGCACACCAAAACGCACCATCGTTTGATGGTCGCGCGAGCCATAAAATAACTGCCCCCCCCCCCCCCCTGTCAAGCAAAATCTGCGTTTCGCGGGACATTTTTTCGCGGCGGGGTTCATCAGGTGGCGCCGGCAGGCTGGAATGGGACGGGTAAACAGGTGCCAACGCCCCGCCGCCGCTCCTGCCAATCACCCCAGCTCAAAGGTTGGCAGGAACGCTGCCTGAAGATGCCAACCCATTGGGGGAATGGCTGGCTACCTCCGCGTCGCAGGGGTAGGCAGGAACTGGGAGTCCTGGCGCCAGCCCCCTTCCCCGAAGTCACGCCATCTCAAGGCACGGGGATGGGCAGGTGCGGCTAAAAGGAAAGCCGCCCTCCGGTGGAATCGGAAGACGGCGTGGAAGGGGAAGGGTTGCGCGCCGGGCGCAGGGAAGGTGCGGCTAGTGGCGGATGGGTTTGAAGCGAATCGGGCGGGGCGCGTCGGCCTTGTCGCCGAGGAGTTGGCGGCGATGTTCGTGGTAGTCGGAATAGCTGCCCTCGAACCAAACCACTTTCGAGTCTCCCTCGAAGGCGAGGATGTGGGTCGCGATGCGGTCGAGGAACCAGCGGTCGTGGCTGATGACCACCGCGCAGCCGCCAAACTCCTGTATGCCTTCCTCAAGGGAACGCAGGGTCGCGACATCCAGGTCGTTGGAAGGCTCGTCGAGCAGCAGCAGGTTGCCGCCCGACTTGAGCAGTTTGGCCAGGTGCACGCGGTTGCGCTCGCCGCCGGAGAGGACGCCCACCTTCTTCTGCTGGTCGGCGCCGCGAAGGTTGAAGCGCGCACAGTAGGCCCGGCCATTGATTCTGCCGCCACCCGGCAGTTCGATGAACTCGTCGCCATCGGTGATTTCCTCGTAGACCGTGCGCGAATCGTCGAGATGGGAGCGGAACTGGTCGACGTGCGAAACCACCACCGTTGGGCCAACCTTCAGTTCGCCCGAAAGGGGTTGAATCGCGCCCGTGATGAGTTTGAAAAGGGTCGTCTTGCCCGCGCCGTTGGCGCCAATCACGCCCACCACCCCGCCGCGCGGCAGGTCGAAGTCCAGATGCTCGAAAAGCAAGCGGTCGCCGAAGCCCATGGAAAGGTCTTTCGCCTGCACCACCAAATCCCCGAGGCGCGGTCCCGGCGGGATGCGGATGACCAAATCGTCCTCCCGCGTCGAGACCTGCTTTGCCGCCATCTCCTCGTATCGCGCCAGACGGGCCTTCGACTTGGCACGCCTCGCGCCGGGCGAAGAACGCACCCATTCGAGCTCGTGCTCGAGCATCTTCCGCCGCGTTTCGTTCTGCTTGGCCTCCCGCGCGGCAGCCTCCTGTTTCTGGATGAGCCAGCCTTCGTAGTTGCCCTTGTACGGGTAGGTTCGGCCCTGATCCATCTCCAGAATCCACTCCGTCACATTGTTCAGGAAGTAGCGGTCATGAGTCACGCAAATGAGCGTCCCCTTGAAACCCTTGAGGAACTCCTCAATCCACGCCACCGACTCCGCGTCGAGATGGTTCGTCGGCTCGTCGAGCAACAGCACATCCGGATTCGAAATCAACAGGCGGCACATCGCCACACGGCGCTTTTCGCCCCCCGAAAGCGGCGCAACCGGGGCATCCGCGGGCGGCAGACGCAGCGCCTCCATCGCCATCTCCACATGATGATCCAGGTTCCACAAATCGTTCGCGTCGATAATCTCCTGAACCCGTTCCATCTCAGCCGCCGCCTTCGGGTCATCCAGGTTGCAGCAGAGATCGTCGTAGCGATCCAGCAGCGCCCGAGCCTCCGAAACGCCCTCGTTGACGCACTCCCCGACCGTCTTTTCAGGGTCGAGTTTCGGCTCCTGCTCCAAGTACCCAATTTTCACCTTCGCGCGCAGACACTCCCCCATAAACTCCGTATCCACCCCCGCCAGAATCTTCAGCAAAGAGGACTTGCCCGCACCATTCGCGCCGATGATTCCTATGTGCGCCCCGTGGAAAAAGGCGAGATTCACATCCTCCAAAATAACCTTCTTCTCGTGGTGCTTCGTCACGCCCATCAGATTGAACACATACTCGCCAGCCATGGCCGTCTCCTCTAACCGTTTCCTCTTGGCGGCAACATCCCCAACGCCTTCCGGTGCGCCGTCGACACCGGCTTGAGTTTCCATTCCACCCGATCGCCCCCGCCAACCCCTCGGTAGACCTCCAACCGCAATTCGAAGTGCGAAAAACGGTGCCTCACCAGCCCTAGCCGGTGCACCTTCGAGAGCGGGAAGTAGGCCTCCGCAAACCGCTTTCTCCAGTTCCGCCCCGCCGCGACCGTAGGCAGCTCGTAGAGCCCCCCGAGCAGACCTTTCCCCTCCCGGCGCACCAATGCCACCCGCTCGCCGTCGCCCACAATCACCCCTATCTCGTGCCGCACCGGCACCGCCGCGCGAGGCTTCGAAACGGGGTATTTCTCCTGAACCCCTTTCGCCCGCGCAAGGCATCCGCCGGACAGTGGGCAAGCCTCGCACCGCGCCCCTCCGTGCGCCAGACAGACCGTCTCCCCAAGTTCCATCATCGCCTGGTTGAACGCCCCCGCGTCCCCCGAAGCAACCACACTCGGGCGCAAGGTCTCGGCCAGCCTCCGCCGCGCCGGAAGCTTCGAAAAGTCCTCCTTCAAAAGCCCCAGCCGGGCACAGACCCGCGCGACATTCCCGTCCACCACAGCCACGGATTCGCCGTGGCAGATGCTCGCAATCGCCGCCGCCGTGTACGCGCCAATCCCCGGCAATCGTTCCAACTCCGCCGCTGCCTTGGGGAGTACCCCGCCGCAATCACGGACGACTGCTTGTGCCGCCCGGTGAAGGTTCCTCGCCCGGCTGTAGTAGCCCAGCCCCTCCCACAGTTTGAGCACTTGCTCCAGGTCGGCGCGCGCCAACTGTTCGACCGTCGGGAAGCAATCGGTGAAGCGCAGGAAGTAGTTCCACGCCGTCGCAATCTGGGTCTGCTGGAGCATGATTTCGCTCACCCAGACGCGGTAGGGCGTGGGATTCTCCCGCCACGGCATGGGGCGACGATGCGCCTCGAACCAAGGCAAGAGCGGGGTGAAGTCGGTGGGCAGTTCCATCGGCGGCAAAAAGAAAGCTCCGACCCCGGGAGGTGTCGGAGCTGGCGCGTCAATCAAGCCTTGCGGCTACTCCTCAAGCTGGTCGGCGATGGAGTCGTCGATGTCCATGTTGTGGTAGACGTTCTGGACATCTTCGTTGTCTTCGAGTGCGTTGATGAACTTCATCACCTGCTTGGCGACGGCGACATCGGCAATGGGCGTCGGGGCGCTGGGGAGGAGTTTGACTTCGGCCTCTTCGGTGGCGATTCCGGCCTTTTCGAGTGCGGCGCAGACGTCGGTGAAGGCGGACGGGGCGCAGGTCACTTCGAACCCGTCGTCGTCTGCGGTCATATCGTCGGCGCCGGCCTCAAGGACGATTTCCATCAAGCCGTCTTCGGTCAAGCCGTCCTTCTTGGCGATGAGAATCTGGCCTTTGCGTTCGAAGTTGCGGGAGACGGCGCCCTGTGTGGCGAAGTCGGAGTTGTTCTTCTTGAAGATGTTGCGGATTTCGGCCGCGGCGCGGTTCTTGTTGTCGGTCAGGACGGTCACGACGAGGCCCACGCCTCCGGCGGCGTAGCCCTCATAGGTGATCTCTTCGAGCACCTCGGCCTGGAGTTCGCCGGTGCCTTTCTTGATGGCGCGGTCGATGTTGTCCTTGGGCATGTTGATGGACTTGGCCTTGGCAATCAGGTTGCGCAGGGCCGCGTTCTGGTCGGGGTTGCCGCCGGACTTGGCGACGATCATGATTTCCTTGGCCAAACGGCTGAACATTTTGCCGCGCTTTGCGTCGGCGGCGCCCTTGGCGTGTTTAATGGTAGCCCACTTACTGTGTCCGCTCATTGCTCGGTATCCTTCATCTTGCCGACCGAGCCTCTGCCCGACGGCATGTTTTGACCCAAAAGGTCCTCTTTGCTTTGTTCCTCGACAGGCTGAACCCAGCCGTTCTCGAATCCAAAATCCTCTATGGCGGCCTGAACCGCCTCGTACTCCTGCGGCGAAACCCGTCGGTTCCAGCCCGGCAGCGACGCCGCCCGGTAGACGGGGGTGTACTGCGACATCACGCTGATAGGAATCTGCGTGCCGACTGTGCCTGCCAGCCACGCCAAGTTCTCGATCACCTCGTCGCAACGCCCCGGCAGGGCCAGCAGGCGGCAGATGACGCCGCGTTTGGCCACGCCTTCCGCCTCGTCCAGCACCAAACCGCCTAAACGCTTCCAGAACCAGACAATCGCCTCGCGCGCGCGCTCCACATAGTTCCCCGCATCCGACCCCTCCAGGGCCGAGCGAGCCGACGCGTAGCGCAAATCGACCAGCGCGATGTCCGCCAAATCCGCGTACTCCGAGAGCGTCGCGACGGATTCATAACCGGATGTATTATACACAAACGGAAGCGAAAATCCAGCCTTTAATGCCAACTCGCGCGCTTTTCTGATTGCCGGCAGCCACGGCGTAGGCGAAACCAGGTTCCAATTGTGGCACCCCTCCTGAGCCAACTCCCCCCTTACCTCCGCCAGACGCGC
>JBJFGP010000011.1:0-6468 GCA_051892815.1 Kiritimatiellia bacterium
GGGGGGGGGGGGGGGTCAGTTATCCTTGGGTTTCACGCGAGTGCGCCCGTTGGGGGCGCCTCCAGCGTGCGATAACCCACCCCGGAAGGTGACCCGTCGATGAAAATGGAATCGTTTGTGCGTGCGGCTTCCGCCGCCTTGCTTGCCCTCAGCCTTGCCCCCTCGGCGCAAGGCGAACAACTCGTCTACTGGGCCGCTCCCGACGGCACCGAAGACGCCGCCTGTACCGAAGAGGCCCCCGGCACCATTGCCGCCGCCCTCGCCAAATGCGTCGCACGAGACACCGCCGCAGATGGCGATGTCGTGCGTCTGAAGGATGGCGACTATCCCTTCACGGATGCCTTGACGGTCAGCACGAAGAATGTCATCATCGAGGCCCAAAACCGCCATCAGGCCGTGCTCATCGGCGGCCGCGAGACCGGCACCTCCCTCTTCGCCCTCGATGTGATGCAGAATGCGAAACTCGACGGACTGGTCTTCACCAACTTCTACATCAATGCCCAAACCGAAGTCGGCGCGGTACGCGTCCAAGGGGGCACCTTGACCGTGGACAACTGCCGCTTCATTGACAACCGCGGCCCCGATGGCGGTGAACTGCCAATCAACAGTGGTTCCGCCATCGCCGTCGCCGCCGGGCGTGCCGTTATCTCCAACTGCTACTTCAAGCGAAACGCCTGCAAAGGTCACTGGCAGGACCAGTCGGGCGGCGGCGGGGCACTTGTCTTCTACCGTGGTCAAAGTTCCGTTGTCTACGATTCGGTCTTCGAGGAGAATAGTTGCTTGGGGAACTCGCAGCAGGGCGGAGCGGGACTCTGGGGAACTTACTATCGTTGCACCTTCCGCGGCAACACCGCCGGCACCGGAATGGCTCTTTGGTCTGCAAAGGCTTACGACTGCATCTTCGAAGACCATATAGGAGAAGAGGCTGCCGTGCTCAAAGGCTGTACCGCCTCCAACTGCGTCATCCGTGGCACTCAAGGCAACCAAATCGTCTATGGCGGCACACTAACCGACTGTGTGGTCACCAATAACTTGGGAACGCAGGCGACTGGCTGGGACCGCGCTTTCTTCCGTGATTGCACTTTGAAGAATTGCCTCGTGCAGGACAATATCTATACCTCCGGCAACTGGGTCAAGCGCATTGGATGGAACGCCAACTTCCGCAACTGTCTGGTTGTTTCGAACGGTGCCGCCCACGCCAATTTCTTCTATCAGAACGGCAGTTTGGTGAACTGCACGCTGGTCGACAACTATGCTTGCGACGCGGCCAAAACACCCTTGAACATTGCCGATTGTGTGAGCACGAATACGGCCTTTGTCGGGCAGACGCTGACCGGTGGCACGCATGTCAATGCTGCCTACACCAGCGCAACCGAGAGCGACTCGCTTGTCTTGGAGAACTCCATTCTGCTGGCCGACCGCGACGCCTTCAAGTTGCGTCCTGCCACCTCTTCGGCGGGGCACATCTACGCGCCCAAGGGTGGTTCGCCGCTGATTGATGCGGGTGTTGTTTTCGAGGATCTTGACTCTTACGACTTTCTCGGCCAGGCGCGTCTTGCCGGGAGCAGTGTGGACATTGGCGCGATGGAGTATCGTTTGACCGGTTTCTGGCTGATGTTGCGTTAGCGTCTGTTTGACGGGCGCCGCCGGAGGGGAACGGCGGCGCCCTTTGAGCGGCGCGGGCGAAAGGTTTTGATTCGCGCCGTTGTTTGTGTCATAATGGGTCCGCCGCAAAGGGGCGGAAGGGAGAAGACTATGGGAAGATTCGGGATTGTCTGTTTGGCGCTGCTGACCGCGTGGGCGGGGTTGGCGCAGGAGGCGTTCACGGTTGTGGAGCGGGGGCGTGCGGCGGCGCGGATTGAGGTGGATGTCTCGCATCTGGCGGCGGCTCGCCATGCCGCGGAGGAGTTCGCGTCGTATGTGGAGAAGATGAGCGGGGCGCGGCTGGAGGTCTGCACCAACGGGGTTTCGATTGCGACCGGGCGCAAGGTCAATCTGCCGAGAAAGGTGCGTATCGGCGGGTTCAAGAGCAATCAACCTCGCGAGGTCGCTTATGCCTACCTTTCGCCCCAAGAGGTTGCTATCAGCGGGAGCGGTTCTCGGGCACTTCTCTATGCGGTCTACGATTTCCTGGAGCGCGAGTGGGGCGTCAGGTTCTACACCGAGGATTGCGAAGTCGTCCCCAAGCGCGATACCCTTGTGGTCGAGGCCGGGACGCGCTACCGCCACGCGTCGCCCTTCGAGCGCATCGGGCTCGGTTTCTGCAGTCAACAGTTCGGCGCCAAGGTGCGGATGGACTGGACCGGCGCCGAGGAACAGGGCGGATGGCCCGACCTCTCCGCCCCCTTCGGTTCGCACAACCTGGGGGATCGCCTGCTCTCGCCCAAGAGGTATTTCGAGCAACATCCCGAGTACTACGCCTTGCGCGGTGGCCAGCGCACGCAGTACACCCAACTCTGCTACTCCAACCCAGAAGTCCTCCCCACCATCATCGGCGAGATCCGCCAGTGGGCCCGGGCAGCCAAGGTAAACGAATGCAGGGGCCTGGTCACCTGCGACCTCGGATTCCTCGACAACTGCGACTTCTGCCAGTGCCAGCCCTGCGCCGAACTCGTCAAAAAGGTGGGCGACCATTCCGGCCTCGCCCTCTATGTCGCCAACACCATCGCTTCCGCCCTGGAGAGCGAATTCCCGCGCATGACCTACCCCACGCTCGCCTATTGGGGCTGGGAAAAGCCGCCCGCCAAACCCGTCCCCGCCCACCGCAATGTCTACATCCATCTTTGCGCCGGCGGCAACAAGGCCCTGCCCATCCGCGTCCAGAAAGATACCACGGGAACCCTCGAAGGATGGGCCAGGATTTGCGACGGCAGATTGGCCATTTGGGGGTGGGACGCCTGCTTCCACAACTACTACACGCCGTACCCCGTCTACCGCCTTTATGGGGAGAACGCGCGCTACTTCCAAAGTCTCCGCGTGCGCCGCGCCTCGACACAATTCCCCGTCAAAGGAATCTCCGACTTCGAGTACCTCCGCTACTTCCTGTACGGCCGCCTCGGGTGGGATCCGGAGCAGGACGTTGATACGCTCATCCGCGATTGGGTCGCACACGTCTACGGCGCCGGCGCCAAGGAAGTGCAGGAATACATTGACATCGTCCGCGACCAGGTGTGGCCGAAAAAGGGCTCCTTCGAAACCAAGGTCCACCTCCACGGCTATGACGCGACGCGGAACTGGTTCAAGCCTCCCGCGCTGGCGAAATCTTGGCTCCTTCTGACCGCAGCCCTGGAAAAGACCAAGGGTGATTCGAGGGCTCACCACGAGGTCGACAAGGTCTACGGAGGCCTCCTGGAGTTGCTTATCTTTTATCACCAGGAAACCAAGATGGCGCTCGCGAAGATTGCTCCCGGAAAGACCTTTCCCAGGCGCCTGGAACTGGTGGAGGAGTATGCCCAGATGGCCAAGAGGTGCGGCGCCGGGTGGTTCAGGGAAAGGGACGGGGAGATGTCGAAGCATATCGAGGTGCTGCGCGACGGGACGCAATGGCAGTGAGCGGGAGGTTGTCGGATGAAGGTTTTTCTGGTTGGTTTGTGCGCGGGGCTTTCGTGGGTTGCGATGGGGGCGAACGAGTGGCGTTTTTCGGGGAAGGAGGATGGCGAGGGGCACCGTGTTTTGAAGCAAGGTTCGTGGGCTTTGACGGTGAAGGTCGAGGGGACGGACTTGCGTGCCGGGACGATTGAACTTTCGCCTCGCGACCACGAGGTGGTAGCCGGTTTTGATGCGGGTGGGAAGGGGACTTTGGACTTGAGGGATATGGTGGTGTCGAGGGGGAGCCGGCCTTTGAAGGTGGTGTGGCATTTGCGTTCTGGGAGGGATCGTCTTGCGGCTTTTGACGGGCCGGGGGCGGTGACGAATTTCTATATCAATGGGATTGGAAAGGTGTCGTCTCGGCATTGGGGTTTTCTCGGTGGGGTGGTGCCTTTTTCGACGCGGGATGCGGAGGTCGGGTTCACGGAGGCTGTCGAGGTTTGGCCGTCGACGTACAGTGCGTGGAACCAGTCGTACGGACTTTTCTGCAATAGTCACGAGGGTTTGACGAACTTGGTTGTGCGAGCACCTGGGCTGCGGGTGTGCGGCACGGGGAACTTTGGTTTTCTGCCGTCGCTGCGTCGGGTGGTATTGGACCTGCCGCGGGTGGAGGATCTCGGGGACGGGCCGACGACTTGGTCGCGGTTGCAGTCGCTTGAGACGATTGAGTTGTGGACGACGCATCTGAAGAGGGCGTGCAGTCATTGGCCGTCGTTCTCGCCGTTTGCTGAGGTGAAGGCGGTCACGAAGGTGGTTTGCCACGGGAAGCCTCCGGAGGATTTGCTGCCTCTGCGGGATATGTTGCGGGCTGTGCCGTGCGTGGCGAACAGGTCGGAGGAGAGGAAGCGCTGCGTGCTGGTGGTGGACCGTGCGTTCGAGGGCGATTGGCGGGCGGTGGCGAGCGAGTTTGAACTGGGGGAGGAGAAGTTGGCGCCGGCGGGATGCATTGGGGTTTTTACCTCGTGTTCGCGCAAGGCGTGGGTGGTGGTCGGGGAAAACAGGTAGACAGGAAAGGGTAATGGACATGCGTATGATTGGAATCGTTTCGTTGGCAGCAATGCTTTGGGGAGGTACGCTCCAGGCGTTCTGGTTCTTTGGTACGAATCGCGGGAGCGGAGACTTTCTGATTGCGACGAACGGTTCGGCGCGCGCCTCGATCGTGGTGCCGAAGGAGGCGCCGAAGAGTGCGCTTTGGGCGGCGCGGCATCTGGCGCGGCATTTGGGGGAGATGACGGGCACCAGCTTCGCCATCGCGGACCATCCAATCGACGGGCTCAACGCCATCCGCGTGGGCTTCCCCTACGAGGGTCGCTCGGATGAAATCTGCCTCAAAGTGGTCGACCCCAAAACGATGGAAGTGACCGGCGAAGGGGCGCGCGGCCCCGCCTACGCGGCGTGCGAACTGCTCGAAAAACTGGGCTGCCGCTTCTGGTCTGAAGACGTCCGGATCATCCCCGAAAAGCCCAGCCTCTCCGTCGAAAAGGACTACGCGCTGCAGTACGCGCCGGAGACGGAATTCCGCGTCGTCGGCGTGCGCCACGCCTCCTTCGAGTGGACCATCGAACTGCGCGGCAACTGCGGGGGCGACTTCGGCGACGGCCCCAAGCCCTGGGAGCGATTCCTCGGCGCCCACCCCGTCGACGTGCAGTACAACCACTCCCTCGCCCGAACCCTCCCCGCCAAGTCCATCTTCAAAGAGCATCCCGACGGCTATGCCTACGACCCCGCCGCCAAGAAACGCTCCCCCTCCGCCATCTGCACCACAGACGAGCGGATGTATCAGACCATCCTCGCCGACGTCCACGCCTACTTCAAAGCCCACCCCGAACGCGATACCATCTCCGTCACCCCTGAGGACAACGGCCTCTTCTGTCAATGCCCCAACTGCGAGAAAATCCGCGCACAAGACCCCGCCAAAACCTCGACCGCACTCTACGTGAACTTCGTCAACCGCCTCGCCCGGGATATCCGAGATGCCTGGCCCAAGAAGAAAATCGTCCTCCTCGCCTACTGGACGACCTTCATGCCCCCCCAAACCCCGGGACTCAAGCTCGAATCGAACGTCCGCGTCGCCTTCGCCAGCCTTTGGCGCAACCACGGCAGACCCTTCACCTCCTGCCCCTGGTTCAAACCCGTCGTCCAGAAATGGAGCACCATCGCCCCCGGCGGCCTCTACTACTGGGAGTACTACGCCAACTTCTCCAACTACATCCAAGTATTCCCCAACTGGGACATCATCGCCCCAGGCATGCGCTACTACGCCGAACACAACTTCAAAGGCGGCTTTGCCCAGCAGCCACTCACCGACTACGCACCCTTCGGCGACTGGAATGTCTACATCTTCAACCGCATGCAATGGAATCCCAACCTCGATCCAGTCAAACTCCGCGACGAATGGCTCGAAGGAGTCTACGGCAAAGGCGCCCCACACGCCAAGCGCGCCATAGCCATCGCCGAGAACGCCAGAGACCGCCAACGCTGGGCCTGGATAGGCTGCTATGTCCGCGGCACATCCAACTTCATGACCGTCAAAGATTGCGTCGAATACATCCAGGCCATACTCCGCATCGAGGACGCCACACGCTCAGACCCCATCCGCAGACTTGCCGGCCACAAGACCGCGCTCACGGCCTACGATCTGATGTCCTGCCGCTATAACGACCTGCTCGCGGAAGGCAAGCGGTGGGGCTTCGTCCCGCCGCCCCGCGAACGCATCCACTACGAAATCGAGCGTCGCTGGAATATGCCCCGACGCCCCGGAGGAGACCAATGGGGCGAGCGGCACTCCTGCCTTGGTGATCTGGAGTCTTTCATGAAACTTCCGGCCCAGCCGACGGCTTTCTCCAAGCGCCATTCGCGCTCGATTATCGTCCGACCGGA
>JBJFGP010000012.1:0-6364 GCA_051892815.1 Kiritimatiellia bacterium
TCGAGGGACTCGACAAGGTTGTGCTCGAAGCTGTCCTTGATAAGCGCCTGGGTGGGGAGAGCCACTTTGCCGTCAAGGCGCAGGGAGAGGTTATCGGTCAGGTGGTAGGCGATGCCGGCACCGAGGCGATACATCAGCGCGGAATCCCAGCCGCCGGCGAACATCGGGTCGTGGTCGCCGAAGATATAGCCGAGCCCGACGGACGCGTAGATATCCCAGCGGCTATAGGGTTCGAGCAGGTGGTAGAGGACATCGACGGCGGGACCGGCGGCAACATCCGCACCGCCCTGGTGGGAGGAGACAATCGGGGCGTACATCATACCGCCTTCAATCGACCAGCGCTCGGTCAAGTCGTAGCCGAGTTTAAGGTCGAAGAAGACCGGCTGGTTGTCGACCGGACCATTCATATACATCACCCCGACGCCCGAGTAGACATACCAGCGGGGGCGGGATTGGTCCTCTTCATCGATTTCTTCAGGAAGGGCTTGGGCGGCCTGAGCCTCGGTGACGACCGGCTCGGCATTCTGCGCCTTGGGGGCTGTCTCGGCGGCAAAAGAAAGGGTCGCGGCGGCAAAGACGCCTCCGGCCACAAGGGGGAATCTCGACTTCATGGTTCAAACCTCCTGAATCAAACGTTGCTGGGAGTATACCACAAGATTTGGTGGTTCGCAAGCCCTATTCTCACCCCTTGCCTGGTGAATTGCCGCCAAAGGCGGAAAGGCGCTCTTTCGCACCGGAAATCGCTCAATTTTGTCACCCTGGAGTAGACGGTCCGGGGCCAGGCGGCTCGGCTCGAAGGTGGCAACCACGGGCATCGACTGGTAGGCACCTCCGCCAGGTAAAGGTCACAACCGCTTGGGGTAAGTGGTGGGCAGGAATTGGTCACACTCCTAAGTATCTTTCGCTCGCCCCGGCAAATTGGTTTTTCTTGCCGGGAAACGAAGAAAAAGCGTGACAAGCCGCTTGGATTGTGAGAGAATCCCTCAAGTGGTTTTCGCAGGGAAAACCCTACCCTACAACATCTGATACGAAAGGCAGAAGAATATGTCAGCAAAAGCGATGATCTTCATTGACGGAAGTTGGCTCTACCACAGCCGCCAAGCACTCTTCGACGCGCTCGGAGCCAACAACGGCTTCGAAATCGACTACAACCGGATCCCCGACATCATCACCCAGGCTATCGCAGAGTCGCTCGGAGAGAATGTCGACCTGATTCGCACCAACTACTTCGGCACCATTCCCGTCAACAAGGTCGGCTTCAATCCCGCCAAACAGATGGCCTTCTACGACTTCCTCGCCATCCAATGCGGCTACGACACAGAAATCGTCCCCATCGACTTCCGAAAGGATCCCGACGCCAAGCCCGATGACAAGTGGGTCAATGTCGCCCTCGCAGCCGCTATGATGCAGTACGCCATGATACCCGCCGCCGTCGACATCGTCGTTCTCGTGGGCGGACACTCCGACTACATTCCCCTGCTCCGGCGCGTACGGGCCGCCGGCAAGCGAGTCTTCCTGGTGGCGATGAACTCCACAAGCCCCCGGAACACGCTTACCAGCCCAGCCCTACTGACCGAACCGGGACTGCTGGACTTTCCTCCCCTCTTCCTCGACCAGCACTCGGAAGACATCCGCCTGGTCCGAGCCGAACAAATTCGTGTCTGCAAAACCTGCGGCCGAGAGGAGAAGACTACTTGGGCCGGCCCCGAATTCTTCTGCTCAGTCTGCCGCGCCAATCACAACAAAACCGTCCGCAAATGCGATGTCTGCGGGACCGAAGAAGAGACAACCTGGGACAAGCCCGGATTCATCTGTTCCACTTGCCGCCGCAAACAAAAAGCCATCCAAGACGCCCAGAGCGCGCAGTAAAAGGTGCACCTCTGCGACACGCAATCAGCCCTGCAAGTTGAACCCTTGCGGGGCCTTCTTTTTACCTGATTCCGCGATACCCGACAATGGATCCGGTTGTAATCATAGGCGCCGGTTCGTCTGGACTGATGGCGGCGGCCCATTTGCAGGGATTGCCGGTCATCCTACTGGAGCGCCTCTCTCGTCCAGGGCTAAAACTGCTTGCCACAGGTGGGGGACGCTGCAACCTGACGCATAGAGCCACGACGGCCGAGTTGTGCCAACGATTTGGCCGGCAGGGTGCCTTTGCCCGTCAAGTTTTTGATGCTTTTCCACCGGTCGCAATCGAACGTTTCTTCGCTGAACGCGGGTGCCCAACTGTCGCGGACTCTGATGGCAATGTTTTCCCCGCGAGCAACCACTCAAGGGATGTTCTCCGAGTGCTTCTGCGTGCGGCGGAGCAGAGCGAGATTCGCTGCAATACCCGTGTTCAGGCCATTCAAGGTTCTACCGTTGTTACCGACAAGGGGTTGATTCCGGCCTCGGCAATTCTCATCTGCGGCGGGGGCAAATCGAGCCCGGCGTTGGGTTCTGATGGTTCGTGCCTGCGCATCCTTGAGCAACTTGGCATTCCGATTGTTCCCTTGCATCCGGCACTGTGCGGACTGGTCTTGGATGACGACTTCTGCAAGGAACTCTGTGGTATTTCGCTTCCCGCCGTATCGCTTTCCCTCTACCGTCAATCGAAGCGCCCTGTAGCCAACAGCCGCGGGGCCATCTTGTTCACCCACCGAGGCATCAGCGGTCCTGCGGCGTTGACCCTTTCAAGGGAGGTGCGGCCTGGTGACCAACTCGTCATCAACTGGCTAGGGCGGGAAGCCTCCGAGTGGGAACAACAGCTTCTGGCGTGGCGTAATCTGAGTGGTCAAGGGCTCGTGAAGAATAGGCTTGCCGAGCACCTGCCTGCCCGACTGGTTCTGCGTTTGCTGGAGCGGGTCAATATTCCATCCGCCCGTCAAATGGCCCGTCTTGGAAAGAGCGAGGGAGAGGCTTTGACCCGCGTTTTATCCGCCGCGACATTCTCAATCTGCTCCACGGAAGGTTGGGCAAACGCAATGGCAACGGCAGGTGGCGTCTCCCTCAAAGCGTTGAATCCCCGGACACTCAAACTGAACCAGTTGGCGAACTGCTACTGCGCAGGAGAAGTTGTAGACCTCGACGCGCCTTGCGGAGGGTACAATCTCACTTGGGCGTTCGCTTCTGGCTATGTCGCGGCGCAATCCATACGCACCTTCCTCTCCAGCAGGTAGCAAGATTTGGTTCCCCTTCGTTGGCATCTGCCCTTCCCATTGATGCCAATGTTTGAAGTTGACCGCTTAGTATCTTTCCCGCCAGGCAACCGCACAAAATGGAATCAGGCACTCAAGTTGTCCAACTTTGAGTGCCCAACGATGAGGGGGCGTGCTAAAAAAGGGCAATGGCGCAAGTATGGAAACTAGATGTGCTCTTCCACCCCGCGAAAAAGGACATTTAATTCGTGCAGCGGGGCTAGCAGACGCCCGAGAGGCAGTTTCCGTGTCAGACGGGCAAGCGCATTGACATCTTTGGGGAAGCACTTGCCGCCGTAGCCGAAACGGCCATCCGGTCCCGGCACCTGCGTATGCGTGTCGTTGATGTAGCCCGACAGCAAAACGCCCTCGTGAACACGCGAGTAATCGGCCCCCGAACGGCGACACCAATCGTAGACCGCGTTGAAATAGGTGACCTTTAACGCACCAAAAACATTGTGGGCATACTTGGCAATTTCCGCCTCGGCGGAGGTCATCACCAGATGCTTCTTGCCGGGGAAAAGGCGCTCAAGCAAAGCCGATTCCGCGGTAAAGACCATCGGCTGAGAACAAAAGTCGGCATACGCCGTTCGCTCGGTCAGAAACTCCGGCATAAAGTTTACCCGCTTGCCCGTCTCCTGGGAGAGCCGCGCGCTAGTCCCTGGCAAAATCGTCGTGCGGATGAAAATCGGCACATCGGGGAGATTAGCAATAATCTGCCGCAAAAGCGTAAGGTCTTGGCTTCCGTCATCCTCGGTCGGAAGATGAATCTGAACAAACGCCACATCGATGGCCGAAAGGTCGTCATTCATGCCCTTGGGCGGGTCGCTGACCAACACCTCGCATCCTTCAGAATTGTGCTCCTCCAGCCAACGCTTGAGCGCACCGCCGATAAACCCGCAGCCAACTATTCCGACCTTGATTCTCTTATTCATCCCTTAAACCATACCAGACAAAACAACTTATGCGCACAGTACTTTTCGTAGCATACCATCTTGTATCTTATATGTCAATTCAAACGGAAGATGGCACCAAGAGTTTGAAGAGGCAGGTAAGAGACACTTCAAGTTCCTGCGGGATGCGATAGGCCCGCATCCAGTCCACTACCCCAATCCTCCGCCTTGCGCCTCACACTTGGCGCAATTCTCAGCCGGCAGGAGTTGCCACGCCAGCCAAGTAGTCCATCAAGCCTCAGCCCCTGTGACTGGTATCCAAACAGCAGGTTGTCCCCCATTTAGGCGCTTTCACCACGCCTTGTGAGTGTGGACTTGAGGTATGCCGAGGGATCTGCTATACTTTCCTCCCAGTATGAATACGGTATCGCAGGACATCCTCATCGCCGGCAGCGGCATCGCTGGGCTCTCCCTGGCGCTTAGGCTAGCCAATGCAGGCCACAAAGTCTTCATTGCCACAAAGAAGGGGAGCGCGGACGCCAACACCAACTTCGCCCAAGGGGGCATCTCGTGTGTGACCGCGCCCGGAGACGATTTCCAGCAGCATCTAGAGGATACGCTGATTGCCGGTGCCGGGCTTTGCGATAAAGAGGTCGCCTTGGAGATTATCGAACGGGGGCCTGAAGAGATACGCCAGTTGCTGGAATATGGCGTCAACTTCCACCGTACTCCAGACGGGCAATTCGACCTAGGGCGCGAGGGAGGGCACTCCCAGCGAAGAGTCCTCCATGCCGGAGACATCACGGGGCACCAGGTAGAAGTAGCCCTACTACGCCAGGCAAAAGAAAACCCCAACATCTCCATTATGGAACACGCGATGCTGAT
The DNA here is from genome assembly GCA_051892815.1 of Kiritimatiellia bacterium. Classification (GTDB taxonomy): domain Bacteria; phylum Verrucomicrobiota; class Kiritimatiellia; order RFP12; family DVOR01; genus JAXFQS01. The sequence continues at coordinate 4,955 of JBJFGP010000012.1, forward strand.
CGACCTCGTCCTGCACGATGGTCGGTGCATTGGCGCCTATCTCTTCAATGATGCCACAGGAGAAATCTTCGCGGTACAAGCGCGGCATACGGTTTTGGCGACAGGCGGTTGCGGGAAAGTTTACCTCTACACCTCCAATCCGGACATTGCCACTGGCGATGGAATTGCCTTGGCCTGGCGTGCAGGGGCACAAATCGCCGATATGGAGTTTATCCAATTTCACCCCACTTGCCTCTACCATCCGAAGGCCAAGAACTTTCTCATCTCCGAAGCCGTTCGGGGCGAAGGTGCCGTCTTGACGGATGCCTCGGGCACCCCCTTTATGGAGCGCTACGACTCCCGTGGATCATTGGCGCCCCGCGATATCGTTGCCCGCGCAATCGACTCCGAGATGAAACGCACGGGCGCTCCTTATTGCTGCCTTGACATCCGCCAGAAGGGCAGGGACTTCCTCACCTCCCGCTTTCCCAACATCTACGCCAAATGCCTTGAGTTCGGCATCGACATGGCTACCGACCTCATTCCCGTCGTGCCTGCCGCGCACTACTGTTGCGGAGGCGTCAAGGCGACGATTGCGGGTGAGACTTCCATTCCCGGTTTGGCTGCAATCGGCGAGACGGCTTGTACCGGTCTGCATGGTGCGAACCGCCTTGCCAGCAATTCGATGCTCGAGGCTCTGGTCTGCGCCCACGCAACCGCCGACCGCCTGCATGCCGACCATTCGACACCGCCCCCGTCAACCGCAATTGCCCCATGGCACATTGGCAACGCGGTTCCTTCTGACGAGAAGGTGCTGGTTGCACACAACTGGAACGAGTTGCGCACTTGCATGTGGGACTATGTTGGGATTGTCCGAACTGACAAGCGTCTGGCAAGGGCTATGCGCCGTATCGAAAACCTTCGCCACGAGATCCGGGCCTATTACTTCGACCATGTGCTCACTACGCCTATGCTGGAACTGCGCAACCTCGCCGATGTCGCCCGCTTGATTGTCGCATTTGCCCAGCAACGCCACGAATCGAGGGGGTTGCACTACACGCTCGACTACCCCGACAAGCTTGCCGCGCCTGCCCAGAATATCATACAGAGAACCATCTGATGCTACCCTTCAAACTTGACCGCCCGCTTATTGTTTTCGACATTGAATCGACTGGAATCAGTTTCCGCAGCGACCGCATTATTGAACTGGCCGCGCTGAAGATTGACATCGACGCAAAGGGCAATATTTCGGGCTTATTCTGATGGTTTGTCCTGTCGACAGAGGGAAACGACAAGAATGAAAAAAATTTGGAAAAACGTCAAGGCATACCTTCACACCATGGATCTGTGGATGATTCTGCTGTGCGTGCTCTGCTCCATCATCAGCTGCGTATGCCAGTACAGCATCTACAAAGCGGGGTTCACGGCGTC
>JBJFGP010000013.1:0-6291 GCA_051892815.1 Kiritimatiellia bacterium
CGAGGCTGTCGGGGCGGAAGTCGTCCTCAAGGTAGGGGACGATGAGGAGGGGGAGTTGGTCGCCGGGGAGGTTTTCGGAGCTCAAGGGGTCGAGTTCGGGCTGCCCGGGGCGGGGGACGACATCGATTTCGAGGCGGACGGTAAAGGGCTCGTCCGGAAATGGATCGGGAGGAATGGCGTAGAGGCGGATCTTGACTTCGTCCTGTTCGTCGGGCTTTCTGACGAGGATGGCGAAGGGTTGGCTTTTGATGGTCGAATCCTTACTACCGATGACTATCGGAGGTATGTTCAAACGCCCCGCTTTCCTAGGCACCAACCGGTAGGTATGGATGGTAGCATGTGATTCGACACATTCCCGCCTTCCGTTGACGAGGGAGATGTAGCTCGAACTGGAGGTCTGCTGGCCGAGGGCGTGGACGGTGGCAGTCTCGGGAGGGATGTCGAGATCGGGCTGGGGGTGCCGAGTCTGGCAGTCGCGCACCTCGACGCGCAGAATCACCGACTCGCCCAGGTAGATTTCATCGTGGTCGGCGGAAATCCGAATCGACGGGGCATTTTGGGCTAGAGCCCCAACCGCCGCGCACGCAGCCAGCAGCACTCGCAACAGGGCTTTCATCCAAACCAGCGCGAACGGAAAATGAAGAAGACGGCCCCCAGGATGCAGCAGGCCGCCCACAAATAGTCCCAACTCAGCCGCTCCCTCAGGAAGAAGAGCGAAAACGGCACAAAGACCGTCAGCGCCACCACCTCCTGAAGAATCTTCAACTGCGCCACCGTATAGCCCCCCGCATAGCCAATCCGGTTCGCAGGCACCTGGAACAGATACTCCACCAAGGCAATCCCCCAACTGACCACAACCACCAGAAGCCAAGGCCGGGCGGCCATCTTCTTCAGATGACCGTACCACGCCAAAGTCATAAAGAGGTTGCTGAGAACCAGCAGCAGAAAAGTCTTGAGAAGCGGCATCGAGAACCTATTGAATCTGGAGCGCGCGCTCGCCCATGGCGCGACCCAAGTCGCGGCACTTCGCCAACACCTCGGCCGTCGGAGCGAAACGCACCGTCACCGGAGGCGAAATCTGCTCGACCTGCATCTCCGAGAGGTAGCGGGACGCCTCCTCCGCCCCCTTGCTCGCCCAACCGAACGAGCCGAAAGTGAAACCAAACTTGCCCGCAGGCTTCAATCCGCGGATATAGGTCAAAGCCGCCGCCATACGCGGCATCAGGCTCATATTCAGAGTCGGCGTGCCCACCGCGAAGCCCGCCGCATCCATCAGTTCGGGAATCAAATCCGTGTCCGTCGTGAACTCAAGATTGAAGAGTTTGAACGGGCATCCCGTCGACGCCACCCCCTCCGCGACGGCTTCCGCCATGCGCCGCGTGCTGCTCCACATCGTCGAATAGAACACCACCACCTTCCGCGACGGCTGGCTCACATGCCAACGCGAATAAGCCTCCAGAATCAGCGGAATGCGGCTTCTCCAGATGATGCCGTGGCTCGGCGCAATGACCTTGATTGGCAGCCCCCCGAGTTTCTTGAGCGCAGCCGCCACCGGACGGGCGTAGAGCAACACAATATTGGCGTAATACTTCTTCGCCTCCTGCATCACCTCGTCCAGGTCAGCCTCGTCATCGAAGCGAGCCGACGAAGCGTAATGCTGACCAAACGCATCCATCGAGAAGAGCATCCCGTCCTCCGCCAGCCAGGTTGCCATTGACTCCGGCCAATGCACCATCGGCGTCTCGAAGAACTGCAGCGTCTTGCCGCCCAAATCCAAAGTCTCACCCTCCTTTACCAGGCGGAAACGCCAAGAAGAAGTATCATAGTGCCGCGCAAGAGCATCCTTCGTCTTGACCGTACAGACGACCTCCGCAGAGGGAAACGCCCGCACCACCGCCGGGAAACCACCCGAATGATCCGGCTCGGCGTGGTTGCAGACAAGATAGTCGACCTTATCGCCCGCAAGCACCCGGACATTGGCAATCAGCTTGTCCGCATAAGGAGCCTTGACCGTGTCGATCAAAGCAGTCGCCGAAGCCCCGCGAACCAAATAGGCATTGTACGTGCTGCCGCGGCTCGTCACATAACTGTGGAACTCCCGGACTGTCCAGTCAATATAGCCGACCCAGTCGACCGAAGGAGCAAGTTGAGTATTCATAAACGTATCCTTGATTGGAATGGTAAGCAGAAAAACACCCTAACGCCGATGCTTCGCCAACTCGGCGAGAAACGCCTTGGGCCCGCCCGGAACATAGCCCATCTTCGACTGGGGCTCGCCTGACGGCGACAACAGAACAATGGTTGGGAAACCCTTGATTTCAAGCGAAGAAGCCAACTTCTCGTTTTGCTGCTTCCACGCCTCAGAAACCGCAGTCGGCTTCTCTAGGAAGTCCGCCTTGAAGAGGACCAGATTCTCCCGAGCATAGGCGCGGAACGCATCCGTAGAGAGGACTTCCTCCTCCAGTTTCACGCACCAGGGACACCAATCCGAGCCCGTGAAGAGCGCAAACAACATCACCCCTCGCGCCTTGGCTTCCGACTTCGCCGCAGCCCAGTCCAAATGCCACCCGTCGGTAACCTCAGGAGCCTTCGCCACCGCAGGAGCGTCCCCGCCTGGTGCCGAAGAATCGGGGGAACAGCCGCATACCCACAACAGCGTAGCAAGGGCAAGAAATAACAGCTTCTTCATCTTTCAATCCGCCAGAGTGACGAGTGCCATACGCGTGACGCGCACCTTGTAAAGGGTCTTGACGACCTCCATGACCTTCCCGTATTCCAAACTATCGTCCGCCCGGACCAATACCGCCGTGGACGGGTCGTCGACAATAGCCTGTCCCAGCCGGCTCTGCAGTTGGTCGAGGGTGACCGGGCGGCTATCGAGATAGATGCGGCCATCGTTCTTGATGGAGACGGTCGTGGCCTTCTTGTCCGGCAACTTCTCGGCAGAGCCCTGGGGCAATTTCACGGTAATGCCCTGCTCAAGCGCCGGGAAGGTAATCATGAAGGTGACAAGCAGCAGGAAGGTCAGGTCGATCAACGGAGTCATGTTGATCTCTGCGGATTCTCCCCCGCTGTCGTTGTCGGAGCGCCGACCGCGAAACATGAATCTACTCTCCCCTTCCCTGCAATTCGTTTGCGATGCGCCCCATCAACTCGTCAGTGAAACCCTCGCAATCGACCCGGATGCGTTTGGCGCGCTCTACCAGGAAGGCGTGTGCGCAGGATGCGGGGATGGCGACGAACAGCCCCACGACCGTTGTCAACAAAGCAGAACTGATGCCGGGAGCCAATTCGGAGAGGAGGGCGGAGCCCTTCGCCGACATAGCGCTGAAGGCAACCATAATGCCCCAAACTGTTCCGAAAAGGCCGAACATGGGGGCAACCGTCGCCACAACGGCGATAGAGCGAAGCCCCTGCTGAAGGTCGCAGCACTGTTCGGCGAGGGTATGCTCCGCCGTACGCGCGACCAGGTCAATTTCCCTCACACTCATAGCCACCCGATCGTCCGGTGCCGCCTCGCTGATGGTGGAATTGCGCACTTCCGGGGCGAGCAGCGCAATGACGCGATCGCAGCAGACTCGGTAGATTCTGGCGAGGGGGGAGTCGGGCGCGTCGACCTTGCGGTGGAGGTAGGGGGCGAGCACATTCTCGGGCGCGTCGCGGATGAGTTTGGCAAAGCGGGCGTTGGCGGCCTCTATATCCTTCAGCCGGCGGTAGCGCGAGAGAATCTGCTTGACGACGAAGAAGGAGAGGAGCAGTTGCACGAGTATGATACCCTGCCCGACAAGGTCGGAGCGGACATAGGCGTCGAGCACCAGGATGGCGGAAAGAGGGATGTTCGGCATGGGCATTCCTTAGATTCGGCGGGGCGTCCTGAGGCCCAGCAAATGAAGTCCGTGTTCGAGCGTCCGGGCGATGACGGAGCAAAGTTTGACGCGGGCATCGCGGACTTCCGGCTCAGCCTTGAGCACGGGGGAGGACTGGTAGAAGCGGCTGTAGTTCCGGGCGAGTTCGTAGAGGTAGTCGGCCAGATGGCTCGGTTTGCTGGTGGTGGAGGCGCGCTCGACGGTTTCGGGGTAGCGAAGGAGTTGGAGGACGAGTTGCTTCTCTATGGACGTGGCCGGATCCAGGTGATGTGCGGCGGTGTCTTGCCCGTATTTGTCGAGCAAACTGCAGAGGCGGGCGTAGGCGTATTGGAGGTAAGGGCCGGAGTTGCCGTCGAGTGCGAGGGCCTTGTCCCAACTGAAGACGACGAGGCTCTGGGGGTCGTGGGAGAGGTCGGCGTATTTGACCGCGCTGATGCCGATATCGGCGGCGAGAGCCTTCTGGCTGGCTTCGTCCATATCGGGGTGGGAGTCGCGAATAATCTTGAGGGCTCGGTTCTCGGCTTCGTCGAGGAGGGCTTCGAGTTTGATGACATTGCCCTGACGCGTGGAGAAGGTACCTTCGGGCAAGCGCATGAGCCCGAACCAGACGTGTTCGAGGCGGGTATGGAGGCCAATCTTGCGGCAAATGGCGAAGAATTGTTTGAAGTGGAGTTGCTGGCGTTCGTCGGTGACATAGATGATGGAGTCGGGGGCGAACTCTTCGGTTCGGGAGGCGACGGTGGCTATGTCGGTGGTGGCATAGTTGAAGCCGCCGTCGGACTTTCGGACGATGCAGATGTCGAGCCCTTCGTCTTTCAGGTCGACGATCCAGGCGCCGTCGGAAGGGACTGCGAGGTGTTCGTTCTGGAGGCGTTCGACGACTGCAGGGAGGCGGTCGTTGTAGTAGCTTTCACCGCGCCAGAGGTCGAAGTGGACATCGAGGCGATCGTAGATTCGGGTGAACTCTCGGATGGAGATGTCTATGAAGCGCTTCCATACAGCGCGATTGGCCTCGTCGCCTTGCTGGAGTTTGACGAGTTCAGCGCGGCACTGTTCGAGCCAGGCGGGATCCTCTTTGGTGCGGTTGTAGGACTGGACGTAGACCTTTTCAAGGAGTTCGACGGTGAGGTTCTCCTGCTGCTCGGGGGTGAGAAAGGCGCGATAGCCGCAGATGAGGATGCCGAACTGGGTGCCCCAGTCGCCCAAATGGTTGTCGGCGACGACGCGATAGCCGCGGGCTCGGAGCAGGCGGTCGAGGGCGTTGCCGATGACGGTCGAACGGATGTGTCCGATGTGCATGGGCTTGGCGACATTGGGCGAAGAGTAGTCCATCACGACCGTCTTGCCCGCGCCCGTCTGAGGCACCCCCAAATGCGGATCGGCCATCTGCTCTTCGAGGCGGCCGGCAAGCCACGCCGCGGAAACGGTCAAGTTGATGAAGCCCGGCCCGGCAATCTCGGCCTTGCAGACCATTTCCGGCACCGGCAGCGCGTCGAGGGCGGCTTGCGCGACGACCCGGGGCGGCTGCTTGGCGCGCTTGGCAAGGGCCATCGCGTCATTGCACTGGAAGTCGCCGAACTCCGGATTCGTCGCCGCCACCACGCGCGCCTGGAACCCCTCGCCCGCCGCCTCCGGGTACGCCTTGGCAAACGCCGCCTGAAGCCAAGATGCCAAAACCGCCTGGGGAGAATTCGCTTGTGCCATAATCTTCATCTATTCCGTAATCTGACCAATGAGCTGTCCATTATACACCTTTGACCCTTCCGATACAACTTTATAACGCACCCGCCGGAGATTGCCTCCTCCCGGCCCCGAACCTGCCCACCTCCGGCCCCCCATCGTACCAACCTCTGCCCCCCCAACCTGCCTACCCGCCAGGGGCAGTCCAACCAACCTTTCCCGCCCCCTCCGCCGCCCCCATCCAAGGTTTTAGGCTTGACATTCCCTCCCAAAATCGTAAAATCGACCGATAACCACCGAGACGCACCATGATCATACGCATTGCCACCCTCGTTCCCCTGCTTCTGCTCGCCCTCCAGGCCGCCGCCATCTGGCCCTTCGGCGAATCCCAGGAAGAAAAAGACCGCCGCGACGAAAAGGAAATCATCGCCCTCCTGCGTGAGCCCAACCGCCTGATGAACGAAGCCCAGGACGACGAAAGCGAAGGTCGCCCCGAACGCGCCATAGAAAAATACCGCGAAGCCCTCGACCAACTCAAAGCCATCGAGAAAGACCGCGACACCTCCAGCGAACACTACGCCCCCCTGCGCTTCAAAAAGGCCCTCTGCGAGACCATGATTGACCGAATCATCTTCGACAAGGCCGAGAAAAACCAACGCTCCGTCACCATGAGCAACACCTCCGGCCTCGAAGCCCAACTCGCCAAAGAACGAGCCGCGAAAAACCCCCCCAAACCCCCCCAACC
>JBJFGP010000014.1:0-6245 GCA_051892815.1 Kiritimatiellia bacterium
CGATTCCCCTGGAAGAAGTCGAACCTTGGACGGAAATTGTCAAGCGGTTCAAGACCGGTGCTATGTCTTACGGTTCGATTAGCCGTCCGGCTCACGAGACGCTGGCTATTGCCATGAACCGAATCGGCGGTTGTTCGAATTCCGGCGAGGGGGGCGAAGACCCCGATCGTTTTCTCCCTGATGCCAAGGGGAATTGGCGTATCAGCCAAATCAAGCAAGTCGCATCCGGACGCTTCGGTGTCACCAGCAACTATCTTGCCCACGCCAAGGAGTTGCAAATCAAGATGGCGCAGGGAGCAAAGCCGGGGGAAGGTGGACAGCTTCCGGCCGAGAAGGTCTACCCCTGGATTGCCAAATGTCGCCATTCGACGCCTTATGTCCAGTTGATTTCGCCGCCACCGCACCACGACATCTACTCGATTGAGGACTTGGCCCAACTCATTCACGACCTGAAGAACTCGAATCCCGAGGCCAGGGTCAGCGTCAAACTCGTCTCCAAGACGGGGATTGGCACGATTGCGGCTGGTGTTGCCAAGGGGAAGGCTGACTTGATTTTGGTCTCTGGCTACGATGGTGGCACAGGAGCATCGCCGCTTACATCCATCAAGCATACGGGTTTGCCTTGGGAGATTGGTTTGGCCGAAGTGCAGCAGACACTGGTGCTCAACAAACTCCGCAACCGCGTTCGGCTTGAGTGCGACGGCAAGTTGATGACGGGGCGTGATGTGGCCATTGCCTGCCTGCTGGGTGCCGAAGAGTTCGGTTTCGCAACCGCTCCCCTGGTGGCCATTGGGTGCGTTATGATGAGGGTCTGTCATTTGAACACCTGCCCCCAAGGGATAGCAACCCAAGACCCCCGTTTGAGTTGCAGATTCAAGGGCAAACCTGAGTATGTCGTGAACTTTATGCGGTTTATCGCCGAAGACCTGCGTAAATGGATGGCCAAGTTGGGCTTCCGTACCATTGACGAGATGGTCGGACATGTTGAATGCCTGAAGCCTCGCCAACTGCCTGGATGCGAGAAAGCCCAACACATCGATCTTTCCGCCATTCTAGCCCAAGTCCCCTGCTACGACAGCGAACGCCATTGCTCCGTCAAGCAGGATCATGGCGTCGATATGGTCCTCGACCGCCAGTTGATTGCCCAGTGCGAACGGGCATTGGAACTTGCCGAACCGATTGTGTTGGACATCTCTGTACGCAACACGCAAAGAACCGTGGGCACGATGCTCAGTTATGAGATTTCCCGCCGAACCGGAGAAGAGGGGTTGCCTGACGACACGATTCGCCTGAATGCCACAGGCTCCTGCGGACAGTCCTTTGCCGCATTTGGCGCCAAGGGATTGACCATTTCGGTGGAAGGCGACGCCAACGATTACTTTGGCAAAGGCCTTTCCGGCGCCAAATTGGCCCTCTACCCGCCGCGCCAATCCACATTCGTCCCTGACCGGAACATCATTTGCGGAAATGTGGCCCTGTATGGCGCGACCGCCGGCGAAGTCTATATCTGCGGCGTAGCCGGAGAACGCTTTGCCGTACGCAATTCAGGTGCCAACGCCGTAGTCGAAGGGGTTGGCGACCACGGTTGCGAATATATGACCGGCGGGAGAGTCCTGGTCCTCGGGGCGACAGGTCGAAACTTCGCAGCCGGCATGTCAGGAGGAATTGCCTATGTGTTGGACGAGACGGGCGACTTCGAAGACCATCGATGCAATACAGGGCTGGTAGACCTTGAGCCTCTTGCCGCCCCTGAGGAAGCCGAGGAAGTCCGCCAGATGATTGTTCGCCATCGTGACGCCACAGGGTCTAAAAAAGCCGCCTCCCTACTCTCGGACTGGGCACAAACTCGCCACCGTATCATTAAAATTATGCCTCGCGACTACAAGCGCGCGCTTGCTATGCAGCAACAAAACGCCGAATAACGCCATTTACGGAGAGAAGACAATGGGTAAAATCACAGGCTTCCTGGAATACGACCGCGAGACACCACAGACTAGGCCCGTCAAGGAGCGTTTGAAAGACTTCAACGATGTCTACACCCGCATGCCACTTGATGCCGTGCGCCGTCAGGCGGCGCGGTGTATGGACTGCGGCGTTCCATTCTGCCACAATGCCTGCCCCCTGCACAACCTCTGCCCCGAGTGGAACGATCTCGTCTACCGTGGCGAAATGGCTATGGCAGCGGAACGACTGCTTTCGACCAACAACTTTCCTGAGTTTACCTCGCGTATTTGCCCGGCATTGTGCGAGGCATCCTGCGTGTTGGGGCAGGTTTCCGCGTCGACCACCTGCCAGTTGATGGAGCGGACGATTATCGAGTACGCATTCGAGAATGGTCTCATCGCGCCGCAACCGCCAACCGAGAGAAGCGGGCGTCATATCGCCGTTGTCGGTTCAGGGCCGGCAGGGTTGGCCGTCGCTATGCAGCTGAACCGGAAGGGGCATAAAGTGACAGTCTTCGAAAAGCAGGAATTGCCTGGAGGGTTGCTCCGCTATGGGATACCAAACTTCAAGCTTGAGAAGTGGGTTATCGATAGGCGTATCCATCTTCTAGAGGAAGAGGGCATTCTCTTCTCGTGCGGGACAGTCCCCTCCCCCGAGACATTGGAACACTTCGATGCGACAGTACTCTGTATCGGGGCCGGAGTTCCGCGCGATTTGCCGATTCCAGGTCGTGAACTGGACGGCATCCATTTTGCGCTCGAATTCCTCCAAAGGCAGAACCGTCTGTTGCTCAAAGGGCGTGGAGGAGAGCCGGATGTGTGGGGAAAAATCGATGCCAAGGGCAAGCATGTTATTGTAATCGGAGGTGGTGACACGGGAAGCGATTGCATTGGCACGGCGTTGCGCCAAGGGGCTAAATCCGTCTCTTCGTTTGAAATGATGCCGATGCCGCCTGAGCAACGTTCCGAGAAAACCCCTTGGCCTTATTGGCCGATGCAGCTGCGCACTTCGACTTCCCACAAGGAAGGTGGGGACCGTTTCTGGAGCATCAAGACGAAGGAGTTCCGTGGATTTGACGGACAGGTCCGCCATCTTGTGACACAAAATGCCGATGGAACTGGCTTTGAGCGGGAGTGGCCGGCTGAACTGGTATTGATTGCCTGTGGATTCCTTGGCCCCGAGCAGGATGGTTTGATTGCCAAGTTTGGTCTTGAGACGGATGCCCGAAGCAACATCAAGACGGTTGGCTATATGTCGAGCCGAAAGGGGGTCTTTGCAGCCGGGGACACACGCACGGGGCAGTCGCTGGTTGTGCGTGCCATAGCCGATGGTCGCGCTTGTGCAGATGCCGTCAACCGTTATCTTTCGATGCTCCCAAGGGATTGAGTAAATGGCCAAGCATATTTTCGTGACGGGTGGCGTCGTGTCGTCCCGTGGAAAGGGACTGACAGCCGCGAGCATCGGGATGCTGTTGAAGCGCCGAGGCTTTAAGGTGGCCATGCAGAAGTTGGATCCTTACCTGAATGTCGACCCGGGCACAATGTCTCCTTACCAACACGGCGAGGTCTATGTCACTGACGCGGGAAATGAGACGGATCTCGATTTGGGGCATTATGAACGATTCCTGGCAACGCCTTGCGGACCTCACGCCAATTACACAACGGGGAAGATTTACAGTACGGTGCTCAATCGCGAGCGGGCCGGGGGCTATCTAGGCAAGACGGTCCAGGTCATTCCGCACATCACCGACGAAATCAAGCGGGCGATTCATTCTATTGGTGAGGCGGACTACGACATTGTCATCACGGAAATCGGGGGAACGGTTGGTGACATCGAGTCGCAGCCTTACCTGGAAGCCATCCGGCAATTCCAGTATGAGGCTGGCGAGCAGAACGCCATCTTCATTCACTTGACGCTGGTGCCTTATATCCGGGCCGCTGGAGAGATGAAAACGAAGCCGTCTCAGCAGTCGGTCGGCATCCTGCAGTCAGTCGGTATCCGCCCACACATGTTGATTTGTCGTTGCGAGCGGTCGTTCGGGAAGGAGCACAGAGACAAGTTGGCGCTCTTCTGCAATGTTCCCCCTGAAAATGTCATCGAGGAGTGCGATGTCGCGCACTCAATCTACGAAGTCCCGCTTGAACTGCGCCGCCAGCATGTCGATGAGAAGGTTCTCAAGTTGCTCAATTTGCCATTGTCGCCAATCGATCTGACTGACTGGAACCAAATGCTGGAGCGACTCCTTCACCCGCAGAACGGCGAGGTGGAGATTGCCGTTGTCGGGAAGTATATTGAACTCCGAGATGCCTACAAGAGCATCTACGAGGCATTGGCTCACGCGGCTACTGCCCATTCGACGGCACTCAAACTCCGCTGCATCGAGTCGGAAGAGATTGAGAAGCAAGGGGCAGAAGCGCTACTATTTGGCGTTCACGGGATTCTGGTCCCGGGCGGTTTCGGTACGCGCGGCGTAGAGGGAAAGATTGCCGCTATCGAGTATGCTCGCACGAAGGGGATTCCTTTCTTTGGCATCTGCCTCGGGATGCAGTGCACGGTTATCGAGTATGCCCGTCATGTTATGGGGCTTGAAGATGCGAACTCGACGGAGGTCGACCCTCGGACTGGACACCCGGTTGTGTTGCTACTCTCGGAGCAGACGACTGTCAAGCAGATTGGCGCCACGATGCGTCTTGGCGCCTACCCGTGTTCGCTGAAAGAGGGTTCCCGGGCAGAGACCGCCTACGGTTCTACTCGCATCTCGGAGCGCCACCGCCACCGTTACGAGATCTCGCCCGACTTTGTCAACCTCCTGCGAGAGCGCGACGAGGCGTTGCAAGTGGTCGGAACTTCGCCGGACGGACAAATCGCCGAAGTCGTCGAGTTGCGCAACCATCCCTGGTTCGTCGCCTGCCAGTTCCATCCCGAGTTCAAATCTGAGCCGGTCAACAGCCATCCGCTATTCAAGGCGTTTGTGGGTGCGGCAATCGCCAATCGCTAACGGCGAATTTCCCAGAAATACGGGTAGCAAAACGAAATATTCCTAAGCACCTTTGCCCCCAATTTGTGGCAATCTGTTGGTCGTGAAGGTGCTTACCTCTGCCCCCAGTCCATAGCAACCTTTCGGCGCAAAGACGATGTAGCCTGTAGGGCAAAAGCCGGCTATTTACCAGGCACAGAAGGAGGGATACTCGTTGATGACGATACCCTTGTCCAACTCCCGCAGGAAACGGGAAACCTTGCAGAAGGTACGCTTTGTCCCGTTGATGATTCGTTCGGCAGGCGAGCAGAGAAACAACTCGTCCTTCGCTCGCGTCACGGCAACGTAGAAGAGCCGCCGCTCCTCTTGGTCGTCTCCGGTTTCCAGAGCCTTTGCAGAGGGGAACATCTCCTCGGACATCCACGGCACAATCACTACAGGCCACTCCCTTCCCTTCGCTTGGTGGATGGTCGAGAGCAAAACCGCCGGTCCGCCTTGACCGTTTTCATCGCCTTGGGTGCGGTCTAGATTGGTCAGCAGGGCGACCTCGGAAAGAAACTCCTCCAGCGGCTTCCCCGAACGCTGAATCATTGCGCCCAACTCGACCAAATCCTCCCGTCTAGAGTCGGCATCCTCAGGCTCGTAAGTGCGGTCGAGATAGTCGGAATAGAAGGCATCCAGAAAGGCCGAAACGAGTTTGCCGGGGGATATTTTCCCGCTCGCCGACTGGTCGAAAACAGAACAAAAAGCAGCCCATCCCCTCTGCGCGGCATCTCGCAGAAGTCCAGCCACGGCTTGCCTTGACTCAGGGTCTTGGGAATTAAAGTGGGAGCCGATTTTTGCCCATACCTTTTGGGCACTCTTCTCGCCGATTCCCGGCAAGAGACACAATAGCCGCAGGAATGGGAAATAGTCGCAAACCGGGCCAATGGAAAGTCGGAGAAAAGCGAATAGGTCTTTACTGTGGGCCTTCTCGAATATCCCAATCCCGGAGGTAATCGCATGCGGGATAGCGGAACGGGTCAACAGCATCTGCGTCTCAATGGAATGGAAGTGCGACCGGTAAAGCACGGCAATCTCATTCCACGCATAGCCCGCACTTTTGGCGTGGTTGATAAGCCGGACAATCGCCTGCGCCTGCGTATATCCATCCCGGACATAAAGCACGCGAGGTTTCACTTTCGATTGGCGCGATGCGACTAAAGTCTTCTGGAACTGATCGCGATTTCCCTTGATGCAACAGTTCGCGACCGTGAGAATCTCCGGCGTCGAACGATAGTTCCGCTCAAGCTTGATGATTTGAGCATCAGGCCAGCGTTTGGGG
>JBJFGP010000015.1:0-27125 GCA_051892815.1 Kiritimatiellia bacterium
ACATCCCCCCCATCGCCGACTCCTTCTATTACGCCCAAACCCGCCGCCACCTCCCCCCCCAACAGGGCGACGACCTCAAAACCTACCCCTGGCCCGGCAATGTCCGCGAACTCCACAACCTCCTCGAACGCGCCATCATCCTCCAAGAGACCAACCTCCGCCCCCTCCTCGACGACGCCCTCCAGACCCTCTCCGAACTGGCCACCACCGACCCCTCCGCCTGCCACCCCCCCGTCCCCCCCGAAGAGCCCCTCAAAGACCTCATCATCCGCACCATCCACGAGAGCTACGCCCGCCACCGCCGCAACGCCTCCGAAACCGCCCGCGCCCTCGACATCAGCCGCCAAACCGTCGACAAATACCTCAAACTCCCCCTCCCAAAGCCCTGACCCGCCCCCCGCGCTGATACCTTATATAGTACCCGCGCCCCAATCGCCCCTCCGCTGTCCCAGATAACCGGATGCCGCGAAAAAAAGTTGCCATTCCCCCCGATTTTTGCTTGCATCCAAATCAAACACAAGTATAATTGTTCCAGTCAGAGGGGCTCCCAGTCAGAGGGGCTCCCAGTCAGTAAGGAGAACCCCTATGAAGCGCCTTTTCGCCGCAGCTCTTGCCGCCTGCACCTGCGCCGCCCTTCAAGCCGCAGACCTCTATGTCTCGCTTGCCACCGGTTCGAACAAAAACGAGGGCACCAAGGAGGCCCCCCTCAAGAACCTCTGGAAGGCCCTCGAAAAGGCCGAGACCGGTGACACTATCCATCTGGCCGAGGGCAACTATCCCGGCAAAATGAAGTGCGGCTGGTTCCTGATGGCCAAGCCCGTCTCCATCATCGGCGGCTACTCCTCCGACTTCTCCGAGCGCAATCCCCTCAAGCACCGCACCCTCTTCCAGCCCGCCAACGAGCACAACGACAAGAAGGGTTCCGGCCTGGGCATCCTCCACCTCGAATTCGAGAAGTCCCCCGCCAAAGCCCCCAAAGGCTTCCAAATCAAGCTCGACGGCCTTATCTTCGACGACGGCTTTGCCTCCAGCTACCACGCCACCAAGGGCAAGCCTGCTGGCTTTGACACCGGCATGTGGCTCCAGGGCCCTGCCAAGAACCCCGCCGACAAGTGCGTCAGCGCCGCCCGCTACTCCATCTACTCCGCCACCGCCTCCCGTGGCGAGGGAGACATCGAGATAAAGAACTGCCTTTTCGTCAATGGCTCCAACATGGCCCTCAACCTCAACTGGTGGAAGGGGAAGGTCTCCGTCGAGAACTGCGTCTTCTGCAACAACCGCATCATCGGCGCGAGCGTTAGCTGCACCAACCCCAAGCCCAGCGTCGAGTGGAAGTTCAAGCACAACACTGTCCTCTTCACCTGGTCGACCAAGAACGACTTGCTCGGCATGGGCTACGGCGTGCGGGTCAACGAGAAGATTCATGCCGAGATCGAGGACAACATCATCGGCCTGAATGTCCTGTCCGGCCTCGACAACACCAAGGGCAGCCCCAAGGACAAGAAGATAAAGATTGACGGCAACATCTTCTTCCTCAACCGCGAGTCCGACATCCAGATGACCATCTCCCCCTCCATCGCCAAAGTCCGCGTCGAGGGCTTCGAGGATCTGGAGGGAACCGACGGCATCGAATCCATCGAGGGCAATATCGATCTGACCGACCCCAAGGCCTTCGCCGGACGCATCGACCCGAACTATCTCGACTCCTTCCTCTCGATGAAATACTCTGAGGCCACCAAGCTCGATGAGGGCAAGTGCAATGCCCTGCGCTCCATCTTCGGGCTTCCCCTCCAGGGCACCATCAAGACCGCCTGCGACATGTACGCCAACCGCTATCCCTGGGAGCGCGCGCTCAAACTCTTCGGTGCCATCTCCGGCAAGGGCGCCCAGGCCATCCCGTAATCTCCTGCCGCGTTTCCAACCCGTTTCTCACCCGCTTTTCAACCTACCTGACGGACTCGATCCCATGAAACAGACCCTCGCATTCCTGGCCATCTTCGCCACCGCCACGCTCCTGGCCGCCGGCAGCGGCCTGCGCTACTCCGTGCAAGTCACCAAGTTCGAGAACAAATCCAACTGGCGCGGCCAGTGGGAACTCGGCGACGCCTGGGGCACCATCTTCACCGACCAACTCGTCCAGAGCGGCCACTTCATCGTCCTGGGCGAAGCCGAGATGCGCGGCGCCGCCATGCAGGAGCAGGATCTCGCCGCCTCCGGCCGCACCGCCGGCGGCAAGAAGGCCCCCAAAACCGGTCGCATGACGCCCGCCCAACTCCTCGTCAAGGGCGCCATCACCCATGTCCAGGAGACCAAAGGTGGCTCCACCGGGCTTGGCTTCCGGGGCATCTCCCTGGGCGCCAGCGGCGGCTCCGCCGAAATCAACATCACCATCTACCTCGTCGACACCGCCACCGGCCAGGTCAAGGCCTCCAAGACCGTCATCGGCAACAGCGGCAAGCGCGGGCTCAAACTCGGCTATCACGGCTCCAAGCTCGGCGGACTCAGGGGCGATCTCGGCGGCTTCGAGAAGGACAACATGGGCAAGGCCGCTATGGACGCCTGCAACCAGGCCATCGAATTCCTCGTCGCCCAGCTCGACTCCATCCCGTGGGAAGGCTCCGTCGCCCTCGCCAAACCCGATAAACTCATCATCAACCGCGGCACCCGCGATGGCGTCACTGTCGGCATGAGTTTCGACATCGGCAAAGTCGAAGAAGTCGTCGACGACGACACCGGGGAGGTCATCGACAGTTCCATGACCAAACTCGGCACCGTCAAAGTCACCGAGGTCAAAGAGAAAGTCGCCTACACCACCCCCCTCCCAGGCGCCGCCAAAGGCATGGGCGTCCATCTCGCCCAATAACCCCGCCGCCCCGACCCTTCCCTCCAGCCGCCGCCCCGCCAACAGCCGGTCCGGCGGCTTCCTTTTTGGCGCCGCGCCGCCCGCGCCCGCCATCCCGCCGGCGCCTCGTACCTTATAGATAGGCGCGCGGAAAGGCACCGTCGACCCCCCGGCCAATCTACCCCCGCGCCCCCGTCCCGTCCACCTCCCGCCCCCCATCCCAGATACCCCGACTAAAGAAAACTCCCGCCGAAGCGAAAAACCGCTTGACCTGCCGCCCCCGTTTTGATACTATGACCCGGTTTTCCCGCCTTACAGGAGGCGCGGAAAGCGGAGCAGTCCCAAGCGAGGCCGCGCAGAGGTTCGGAAAGGAATCCCCGTCGCGTCTCCGCCACGCCGCCAGGCGCGGTCTGGATTCCATCAAGCCTACGTAGCTCAGTTGGTAGAGCACTTCCTTGGTAAGGAAGAGGTCGCCGGTTCGATTCCGTTCGTAGGCTCCATTTTTTTCCGGACAGGGGCGTTTCAACCAGACGGAACAGACCACAGGAGTTATTCAACCATGGCTAAAGAACAGTTCGAGCGCGGCGACAAGGTCCACGTCAACGTCGGCACCATCGGCCACGTCGACCACGGCAAGACCACCCTCACCGCCGCTATCACCCACGTCCAGGCCCTCAAAGGCCTCTCCGCCGAAATCAAGTACGACGAAGTCGCCAAGGCTTCCGAGTCCGCCGGTCGCCGCGATGCCAAGAAGATCGTGACCATCGCCACCGCGCACGTCGAATACTGCACCCCCAACCGCCACTACGCCCACGTCGACTGCCCCGGCCACGCCGACTACGTCAAGAACATGATCACCGGCGCCGCCCAGATGGACGCCGCCATCCTCGTCGTCGCCGCCGATACCGGCGTCATGCCCCAGACCCGTGAGCACGTCCTGCTCGCCCGCCAGGTCGGCGTCCCGAAAATCATCGTCTTCCTCAACAAGGTCGACCTCGTCGACGATGCCGAACTCCTCGACCTCGTCGAAATGGAAGTCACCGAACTCCTCGAAAAGTACGGCTACGAAGGCTCCCCCATCGTCCGCGGCTGCGCCTATCCCGCAACCCAGGCCCAGAGCGCCGACGACGAAGCCTGCAAGTGCATCGATGAGTTGATGAACACCCTCGACAGCTACATCCCCGACCCCGTCCGCCTCGTCGACCAGGCCTTCCTGATGCCGATCGAAGACGTCTTCTCCATCGAAGGCCGCGGCACCGTCGTGACCGGTCGCGTCGAGCGCGGTACCGTCAAGGTCGGCGACGAATGCGAAATCATCGGCATTCGCCCCACCGCCAAGACCACCGTCACCGGCGTCGAAATGTTCCGCAAACTCCTCGACCAGGGCCAGGCCGGCGACAACATCGGCTGCCTGCTGCGCGGCACCAAGAAGGAAGAGGTCGAGCGCGGCCAAGTCCTCGCCAAGCCCGGCTCCATCACCCCGCACACCGAATTCACCGGCAACGTCTACGTCCTGACCAAGGACGAGGGCGGCCGCAGCACCTTCTTCCGCTCCGGCTACCGTCCCCAGTTCTACATCCGCACGACCGACGTCACCGGCGACATCACCCTCCCCGAAGGCACCCAGATGGTCATGCCCGGTGATACCGTCAACATCACCGTCAAGCTCATCTCGCCCTGCGCCCTCGAAGAGAAGATGCGCTTCGCCATCCGCGAAGGCGGCCGCACCGTCGGCGCCGGCACGGTCGAGAAGATCATCAAGTAACATCCGCTTCCTGTGGACTGCGCGGAATCGGGTCTGAGCCTGGTCCCGGTTCCGCGCCGTTTCGGAAGCACGAGCCATCTCTAACTGAGTACCACTATGCGCGACCTCGCCATCATGGCCTGCACCGAGTGCGGCCGGCTCAACTACACCACCACCCGCAACAAGCGCACCACCACCAACCGCCTCGAAATGCAGAAGTTCTGCCCCAACGAGCGCAAACGCACCCTCCACCGCGAGAAGAAAGCCTAAACCGCGCCGGCGTCCGGACCCCTTTCCGCGCGCCACAGCCCCTTTTCCTAGGTGAGTAGCTCAATTGGTAGAGCAGCGGTCTCCAAAACCGCAGGTTGCTGGTTCGATGCCGGCCTCACCTGCCATCTTCGGACGCAAGCCATCCTGACGATATGAAAGAGATTCTCAAGAAAATCCAAGCCTTTTTCGGCGAAGTCGTCGCCGAAGGCCACAAGATCACCTGGCCCACGCGCCAGGAACTCTGGGGATCCTCCTGGGTCGTTCTGGCCTTCATCGTCATCCTGGCCGCCGTCATCCTGGTTTGCGACAAAGCCATCCAGGGCGCGTTGCACTTCATCTACTCCCTGGCTTCCTGAGGAATCGGCCGATGCAACTGGTCAAACAATGGTTTGTCCTCCACGTGCTCACCAGTCACGAGCTGAAGGTCAAACGCTACATCGAAGCCCAGCGCCGCGCCCTCTGCCTCGAGGACTACATCGGTGAGATTGTCATCCCCACCGAGCGCGTCTCGGAGGTCCGCAACGGGAAGAAAGTCAACACGACCCGCAAGTTCTTCCCCGGCTATGTCTTCGCGAACCTCGCTCTCTATCCGGAGGGGGACATTCGCAAACCCGTCGTCGCCGAGACCTGGAAGTTCCTCCAGGAAGTCCCCGGCTGCCTTGGATTCGTCGGACACACCGATCACCCCTTGCCGATGCTCCAGAAGGAGGTCGACGCCCTCTTTAACCAGGACGCCGCCGGCAAGGAGAAAGTCCGCCCGAAGGTCAGCTTCACCATCGGCGAGATGGTCCGAATCAATGACGGTCCCTTCGTTGGGCTCAACGGGGAGATTGTCGAAGTCGATCCCGACCGCGGTCGCATCACTGCCGAAGTTGTCATCTTCGGTCGTCCGACCCGGACCGAGCTGGAATATTACCAGGCTGAGCGTCTGACCGACGCGGCCAAGTAGTTCCGGCTTTTTCATTGGCGGCCCGTTCGTACCGGCAGGGATCCGGGAGAGCCGCCCATTGACAAGGAGACCAGAAATGGCCAAAAAAGTAACGGGTGTCGTGAAACTTCAGATACCCGCCGGTGCGGCGAATCCCGCCCCGCCCGTCGGTCCTGCGCTGGGTTCGCAGGGCGTGAATATTATGGCGTTCTGCAAAGAGTTCAACGCCAAGACTCAGGACAAGGCCGGGCTTGTGATTCCGGTCGTGATTACGGTCTATCAGGACCGCAGTTTCACCTTTATCCTCAAGTCTCCGCCCGCTTCGGTGCTGCTCAAGAAGTATGCCGGCGTCGACAAGGGCGCGGCGGCTCCCAACAAGGGGGCGGTCGGCAAGGTGACCCGCGCGCAGCTCAAGGAGATCGTCGAGATCAAGAAGGCCGATCTCAATGCCCGCAGCGAAGAGGCCGCCATGCGCATGATCGAAGGTACCGCCCGCAATATGGGCATTGAAATCGTCGGTTGAGGAGAGCCATGGCCAAACACGGAAAACGTTTTCAGAACGCCGCCAAGGAGGCTCCCAAGGGGGCTGTCTCGCTTGAAGAGGCGGTTGCGTTCATCAAGTCCCATCCCGGTGCCAAGTTCGACGAGACGGTCGATGTCAGTTTCCACCTTGGCGTGGATTTGACGAAGTCGGACCAGACTGTCCGCGGCACGCTGACGCTTCCGCACGGCACCGGCAAGAATGTCCGCGTGATTGTGTTCGCGGCGGGCACGCAGGCCGATGCGGCGAAGGCCGCCGGGGCCGACGAGGTCGGCTATGAGGATTTGGTCGAGAAGGTCAAGGGCGGGTTCACCGACTTTGATGTGGCGATTGCCACGACCGACGCGATGAAGCTGGTGCGCACGGTCGCCCGCGTGCTCGGTCCCCGCGGCCTGATGCCGAACCCGAAGACCGGCACGGTCACCGACAATGTCGAGGCTGCCATCAAGGCCGCCAAGGGCGGCAAGGTCGACTTCCGCATGGACCGCACCGGCACGTGCTGCGTGGTTGCGGGCAAGCGCAGTTTCGAGGCCTCGAAGCTCGTCGAGAACATCAACACCATCATCGACGCCGTCAAGCACGAGCGCCCTGCCGCCGCGAAAGGTGTCTTCCTTCGCGGGTGCACGGTAAGTTCCACCATGGGCGTTGGTATCCGAGTTATCGTCAAGGAGTAGTCAACGAATGAGCACGACTCATAAACGCCCAGAAAAGATTGCGATTTTCCGCGAAGCGGAGGAGCTGCTCAAGGGCCGGGAGTTCGCCTTCCTGGTGAACTTTGGCGGTCTGACGGTGACGCAGATTTCCGAGGTGCGCGCCGCGCTGGCGGCCAAGGACGCCCGGTTCGTCGTCATCAAGAACTCGATCCTCGGCAAGGTCGCCGCGGAGAATGGCTGGGAAGATGTCTCGGCGATGCTCTCCGGCCCGACGGCCGTGGTGGTCGGCGGTTCGGACGTCGCGGATGTGGCCAAGACGGTGGTCGACTTCGTCAAGAAGAACGACAAGGCCTCGGTCAAGGGCGGGCAGATGGACAAGAAGCTGCTCTCCGCCGAGGAGGTCGACAAGCTCTCCGGCCTGATTTCGCTCGCTGCCCAGCAGGCCCGCTTGCTCGGCACGCTCCAGGCTCCCGCCTCCAAACTCGCCCGCGTCCTGCAGGCGAAGATCGACAAGGAAAACGAGGGCGCCGCGCCGGCGGCCGAGTAGGCCCTCCGGCAACACCTCAAACCCGTTTCTCAATGCGGTAAAAGCCTCCGGGCTCCCCTCCTTCAACGATGAAGGCGGTTCGCCAAACAGAAAGACAAGACAATGACCCAAGAAGAACTCGTTGAAGAGCTCAGCAAGATGACTGTCCTCCAGGTCGCCGACCTGGTCAAGGCCCTCGAAGAGAAGTGGGGCGTCTCCGCCGCCGCTCCCGTGGCCGTCGCCGCTGCCGGCGCGGGTGCCGCGCCTGCCGAGGAGAAGACCGAATTCGATGTGATCCTGGCCGCCGTCGGCGGAAACAAGATCGCGGTCATCAAGGAGGTCCGCACCATCACCGGCCTTGGCCTGAAGGACGCCAAGGATTTGGTCGAGGGCGCTCCCAAGCCCGTCAAGACCGCGGTCTCCAAGGAAGACGCCGCCAAGATCAAGGAAGCCCTCGAAAAGGCGGGCGCCAAGGTCGAGGTCAAGTAGTTTCCGACCCATTCGACGCGGAATCGGCCTTGCGGGGCCGGTTCCGCCGTTTTGCCTTCTTCCGAAGGCCATGGCCCGCACGGAGTCAAGACGCGGGCTCCGACCGTCGCTGACGCTGCCTACGCTGCACGGTCTACATTCACTTTCCAGCCGGTTTTGCGGCACGGTGTACCAAGAGCCGCCCCTTTCGACAGGATTCGTTTCCCATGACTGAAAAGACTTTCGGCAGCCTCAAGGCGGTTGCCCAGCCTCCGGATTTGATTGAGATCCAGACCCAATCGTTCAAGGAATTCATCCAGGCGGATGTGCCGCCGCAGAAGCGCAAGCCGATTGGGCTGGAGGGGATTTTCAGGGAGATATTCCCCATCGAGGGCCAGGAGGAGACGGACGAGCAGGGGCACTCGAAGGGTCCGAAGTACACGCTCGACTATGTCAACTACACGCTGGGCAAGCCGAAGTGCGACTATTTGACGGCGCTGGCCAACGGCGAGTCCTACACGGCGCCGCTGGAGGCGACCTTCCGCCTGAGGGGGCTCGACGGCGACGGGGTCCGCGAAGAGAAGGTCTTCATGGGCGACTTGCCGCTGATGACCCAGGACGGCGCCTTCGTCATCAACGGCGCGGAGCGGGTCATCGTCTCCCAGCTGCACCGCTCGCCGGGGCTCTGCTCGGAACGGACGGTCCACCCCAACGGCCAGGATCTCTTCTCGGTTCGGATTATCCCCGACCGCGGGTCGTGGATTGAAATCCAGTTCGACGCGGCGGACATCATGTGGGTCTACCTGGACCGCCGGCGCCGCCGTCGCAAGTTCCTGGTGACGACCTTCCTGCGCGTGCTGGGCTACGGCACCGACGAGTCCATCGTCCGGCTCTTTTACACCATCAAGAACTTGCCGACGAACCGCCAGCTCAAGGAGGAGCAGTGCGAGTCGCTGGTCTTCAAGGACGATTTGATCGACATCGCCTCGTCGGCCGTCCTGGCGCGCCGCTACGAGCCGGTGACGCCGACGCTGGTGGCGACCGCCGCCGCGGCGGGGCTGCGCAGCATCGAGGTGATTGACACCTCGTTCGACGACGGTGTGCTGATCAAGACCCTCCGCGCCGACGAGTGCCACTCGGCGGAGGACGCGCTCAAGGACATCTATCACCGCTTGCGTCCGGGCGATCCCGCTTCGACGACCAACTCGCGCCAGCTCATCCAGCGCTTCTTCTTCGACCCCCGCCGCTATGATTTGGGCAAGGTGGGCCGCTACAAGATCAATACCCGATTGAACCTCAACGACCGGGTGCCGCTCGACCGTCGGGTGCTCTCGGACGATGGCATCGAGGTGGTCGAGGCGCTGCGGCTGCTGCTGAATATCCGCACCGACCGGGACAAGGTCGACGACATCGACCATCTCGGGAATCGCCGCGTGCGCACGGCGGGCGAGCTGCTGGAGAACCAGTGCCGCCTGGGGCTCTCGCGCACGGAGCGGTTGATCCGCGAGCGGATGGCGGTTTTCGACGACAAGCAGGGCGGGACGCTCACCCCCACGCGCCTGGTCAACTCCAAGTCCCTTTCGGCGGTCATCCAGGATTTCTTCGGCCGCAGCCAGTTGAGCCAGTTCATGGACATGACGAACCCGCTGTCGGGGTTGGCGCACAAGCGGCGCCTCTCCGCGCTGGGCCCCGGCGGCTTGAGCCGCGAGCGGGCTGGGTTCGAGGTGCGCGACGTGCATCCGTCGCACTACGGGCGCATCTGCCCGATTGAGACGCCGGAAGGTCCGAACATCGGCCTGATTTCGTCGCTGGGCATCTACGCGCGAATCAACGAGTTCGGCTTCATCGAGTCGCCCTACCGGGTGGTGCGCGACGGGCGTGTGACCAACGAGGTGCACTATTTGCCGGCGGACTTGGAGGAGAACTACATCATCGCGCAGGCGAATGTGGCGCTCGACAAGGAGGGCCGCTTCGTCGAGGAGACGGTCTCGGTGCGCTACAAGGGCGACTTCAAGATGATGCCCTCGGCGCAGGTCAACTACATGGACGTCTCGCCGGCGCAGGTGATTTCGATTGCGGCGGCGCTGATTCCCTTCCTGGAGCACGACGACGCGAACCGCGCGCTGATGGGCGCGAACATGATGCGCCAGGGGGTGCCGCTGCTCAAGACGGACCGGCCGCGCGTGGCGACGGGCTTCGAGGCGGTCGCGGCGAAGGATGCGTGCGTGACGGTGGTTTCGAAGGAAGACGGGATTGTGGCGTATGTCGATGCGACGCAGATCATCGTCTCGAAGAACGGGAAGGTTCCGGCGGCGTTCAACCGCCGGGGCGTGGTGGCGCCGGTCGACGACATCGAGGGGGCGCACCGTTACCGTCTGCAGAAGTTCCGCCGCTCGAATGCGGGCACTTGCGTGAACCAGCGGCCGATTGTGCGCGTGGGGCAGCAGGTGAAGGCGGGGCAGACGCTGGCGGACGGTCCGGCGACGGATCAGGGTTATCTGGCGCTCGGGAAGAATATGCTGGTGGCGTTCATGCCGTGGCGCGGCTACAACTTCGAGGACGCGATTGTGGCTTCGGAGCGGGTGGTGCGCGACGATGTGTTCACGTCGATACACATCAACGATTTCGAGTGCGTGGCGCGCGACACGAAGTTGGGCCCGGAGCAGATTACGCGCGACATTCCCAATGTCGGCGAGGATATGCTGAAGAATCTGACGGCCGACGGGGTGGTGCGCATCGGCGCGGAGGTGCGTCCGGGCGACATTCTCGTGGGCAAGATTACGCCCAAGAGCGAGACGGAACTGGCGCCGGAGGAGCGTCTGCTGCGGGCCATCTTCGGCGACAAGGCGGCGGATGTGCGGGACACGTCGCTGACGGTTCCTTCGGGGGTGAAGGGCATTGTGATGGATGTGAAGGTCACGTCGTCCCAGGGTGGAGAGGCGCCGGTCCCGAAGGCGCGCGCGCCCAAGCCGCAGGATGATTTCGCGGGCGAGGATGATTCGGACCTGGACGCGGAGGGGGGCGAGTTCGGGGCGACGCACGAGATTGACTTGCGCGATTTGGAGGAGGAGCGCAAGCGCAAGCGGGCGCAGCTGGAGTCGGATTTGACGGCTGAGCTTTCGGGTGTGCTGCTAGGCGAGAAGACGCCGCTGGCGGTCTACGATTCGAACACGGGGGATGTCATCATCCCGGCGAACCGGAAGATTACCAAGACGCTGCTTTCGCGTCTGGCGCAGTCGTACAACCACATTCAAATCGAGCAGAGTCCGGTTCAGGAGAAGATCGAGAAGATTATCGACAAGTTCCGGCCGAAGTTCGAGGAATTGGAGAATTCGGATGTGGCGGGGCTGACCGCGGGGCTGTCCGACTTCATCGACGAGGGGGTTGTCAAGGAGGTTCGGGTCTTCATCGCGGAGAAGAAGAATCTCTCGGTGGGCGACAAGCTCGCCGGCCGCCACGGGAATAAGGGCATCGTGGCGAAGATTGTGCCGGACTGCGACATGCCGTTTTTGCCGGACGGGCGCCACGTGGACTTGGTGCTCAACCCGCTGGGCGTGCCGTCGCGCATGAACCTGGGGCAGCTGTTCGAGACGGTGCTGGGGATGGCTTGCCGGGAACTCGACATCTACGCCACGACGCCGATTTTCGACGGCTGCCGCGAGTCGGAGATTGACGAGCTTCTGGCCAAGGCGCGCCAGCATCAGGAGAAGAGCCCGAATCCCGGCGAGGTGCCGTGGATCAGCCCGGACGGCAAGTCGGTCGTCTACGACGGCCGCACGGGCGAGCCGTTCGACCAGCGCGTGGTGGTGGGCAACATCTACATGCTCAAGCTGCACCACTTGGTGACCGACAAGATTCACGCGCGCGCCACGGGGCCCTATTCGTTGGTGACCCAGCAGCCGCTGGGTGGCAAGGCCCAGTATGGTGGGCAACGTATGGGCGAGATGGAGGTGTGGGCACTGGAGGCCTACGGAGTTGCCTACGCGCTGCAGGAACTCCTTACCGTGAAGTCCGACGATGTCGCCGGGCGCACCCGCATCTACGAGTCGATCGTCAAGGGGCAGAACATTCTGGAGGCCAACACGCCCGAGTCCTTCTCCGTGCTGCTCAACGAGTTGCGCGGGCTCTGCCTCGACATGAACCTGCTTGGCGACGAGGTCATCCGCCGCCAGGAGGCCGAGGCCGCCGCCGCCCGCATCGCCGCGCAGGAGGCCGCCGACAAGGCCGCGCTCTCCGCCACGCTCACCGACCGCTTCTAAACCGAGGAGACTTTCATCGATGAATCCGCTTGCAGTCAAGGAAATGCTCAACACCTACGGCGCCGGACACTACGACGCCGTCGGCATCAAGCTCGCCTCCCCGGACACCATCCGCTCCTGGAGCCACGGCGAGGTGCGCAACCCCGAAACCATCAACTACCGTAGCTACCGCCCCGAGAAGGACGGCCTCTTCTGCGAGAAGATTTTCGGGCCGACCCACGACTGGGAGTGCGCCTGCGGGAAGTACAAGCGCGTCAAGCACAAAGGCGTCGTCTGCGACCGCTGCGGCGTCGAAGTGACCGTCTCGCGCGTGCGCCGCGAACGCATGGGCCACATCGAACTGGCCGTGCCCGTCTCGCACATCTGGTTCTTCAAGTGCAGCCCCAGCCGCATCGGCATGATGCTCGACATGACCGCCAGCCAGCTTGAGCGCGTGCTCTACTACGTCGACTACATGGTCACCAACGCCGGCGACACGCCCCTGCAGGACCAGCAGCTGCTCACCGAGATGGAGTACTACGAGGCCCTCCAGAAGTACGGCGACAACTTCGAGGCCGAGATGGGCGCCCCCGCCGTGCGCAAATGCCTCGAGCGCATCGACCTCGACGCGCTCATGGAGCAGCTCCAGGAGGAGATGGAGACCACCAAGTCCGTCCAGGCGCGCAAGAAAATCACCAAGCGCATGAAGATCGCCGAGGGCTTCCGCCTGAGCGGCTCCGACCCCAAGTGGATGATTCTCGACGTGCTGCCCGTCATCCCCCCCGAACTGCGCCCCCTCGTCCCCCTCGACGGCGGCCGCTTCGCCACCTCCGACCTCAACGACCTCTACCGCCGCGTCATCAACCGCAACAACCGTTTGCGCAACATGCTCGCGGTCAAGACCCCCGACGTCATCATCCGCAACGAAAAGCGGATGCTCCAGGAAGCCGTTGACGCCGTCTTCGACAACGGCCGCCACGGACGCGCCGTCGCGGGCCCCGGCAACCGCCCCCTCAAGTCCCTCAGCGACATGCTCAAGGGCAAGAGCGGCCGCTTCCGCCAGAACCTCCTCGGCAAGCGTGTCGACTACTCCGGACGTTCCGTCATCGTCGTCGGCCCCGAACTCAAGATCAACCAGTGCGGCCTGCCCAAGAAGATGGCCCTGACCCTCTTCGAGCCCTTCATCATCCGCCGCCTGAAAGACTCCGGACTCTGCCACACCGTGCGCACCGCCCGCAAGATGATTGAGCGCCAAGACCCCAAGGTCTGGGACATCCTCGAGGAGGTCACCACCGGCAAGACCGTCATGCTCAACCGCGCGCCGACCCTCCACCGCCTCTCCATCCAGTCCTTCGAGCCCGTGCTCGTCGAAGGCGAGGCAATCCGCCTGCACCCGATGGTCTGCACCGCGTTCAACGCCGACTTCGACGGCGACCAGATGGCCGTGCACGTGCCCCTCTCCATCGAGGCCCAGCTCGAAAGCCGCCTGCTGATGATGGCCTCCAACTCCATCTTCTCCCCCGCCTCCGGCAAGTCCATCATGACCCCGACGCAGGATATCGCGCTCGGGTGCTACTACCTCACCGCCCCCAGCCAGCAGGACAAGCTCAACAACCGCGTCGCCGGCAAGAACCCCTTCGGCAGCGAGCACGTCCCCTGCTTCAACTCCACCGACGAAGTCCGCTTCGCCAACGACGAGGGCGCCGTCGGGCTCCACACCCGCATCCGCCTGCGCAACCCCGACTTCGGCCACCCCGAACGCAAGTACGGCAACCCCAACGTCCGCACCCTCGAGACCACCGTCGGCCGCGTCATCTTCAACGAGATTTGGCCTGACGAAATCGGCTTCGTCAACGACAAGGTCGACAAGTCCAAACTCGGCGAACTCATCCTCACCGCCCACCAGACCGTCGGCCACGACCGCACCGTCAAGGCCCTCGACGACCTCAAGGCGATGGGCTTCAACTACGCCTGCCGCAGCGGCGCCTCCATGGGCATCAAGGATATGATTCGCCCGCCGGAGAAGGACGTCCAGCTCAAAAAGGCCAAGGAGGAACTCGCCAAGGTCGAGAACCAGTACCTCCAGGGTATCATCACCGCCGGCGAGCGCTACAACAAGATCATCGACCTCTGGACCGTCGCCAACGAGAAGATTGCCGACGCCGTCTACCAGTGCGTCGACCGCAACGTCTCCGCCGACAACCCCGAGCCGACCGAAATCAACCCGATGTTCATGATGGTCGACTCCAAGGCCCGCGGCTCCAAGACCCAGGTCCGTCAGCTCTCGGGCATGCGCGGGTTGATGGCGCGCCCCGACGGCTCCATCATCGAAACCCCGATTACCGCCTCCTTCCGCGAAGGCCTGGGCGTGTTGGAGTACTTCATCTCCACCCACGGCGCGCGCAAGGGCCTCTCCGACACCGCGCTCAAGACCGCCGACGCCGGGTACCTCACCCGCAAACTCGTCGACGTGGCGCAGGACGTCATCATCACCACCCTCGACTGCAACACCGTCAACGGCATCGAAGTCGAGGCGGTCGAGGAGGGCGACGAGGTGATCGTGCCGCTGCGCACGCGCATTCTCGGGCGCACCGCGCTGCGCGAAATCCGCAACCCCACCACCGGCGAAGTCATCTGCCCGGCCAACGGCGATATTGACGAGAAGGTCTGCAAGGCGGTCGAGGAGGCGGGCGTCGAGAAGGTCTGGATTCGTTCGGGTCTGACCTGCGACGCGCCCCACGGCATGTGCGCCAAGTGCTACGGTCGCGACCTCTCCACGGGCAAGCTCGTGGAGATTGGTTCGGCGGTCGGCATCATTGCCGCGCAGTCCATCGGCGAGCCCGGCACGCAGCTGACGATGCGTACCTTCCACATTGGCGGCACGGCCTCGACGGTCTCCAAGACGCCTGAGATTGTCATCAAGCGCGCGGGCTTCGCGCGGTTCCGCGATTTGCGCACCGTCCGCAACCAGGAAGGTCAGATTGTCGTGCTGAACAAGAACGGCTCGCTCGAAATCACCGACGCGGCGGGCAACGAGTTCGAGACCTACACCATCCAGATGGGTTCGACCCTCTATGTCGAGGACGGCGGCGAGGTCAAGGAGAACATGCGCGTGGCGACCTGGGATCCGCACTCGGTGCCGATCATGGCCGAAAAGGCCGGTATCGTCTCCTTCCAGGACTTCCAGGAGGAGGTCACCGTTTCGCGCGAGTTCGACGAGGCTTCGGGCACGGAGAAGATTGTCGCCATCGAGACGAAGGAGGATTTGCACCCGCAGATCATCGTCACCGACCCGGTCGCGAACACCATCCTGGGCTACTACCACATCCCCGTGGGCGCGATTGTGGCGGTGCGCGAAGGGCAGCAGGTCAAGCCCGGCGAACTGCTCGCCAAGACGCCCCGCAAGGAGGCCAAGACCCGCGACATCACGGGCGGTCTGCCGCGCGTGGCGGAACTCTTCGAGGCGCGCACGCCCAAGGACGTGGCGGAGATTTCGAAGATTGAAGGCGTGGTGGACTTCGGCGAGAACCAGCGCGGCAAGCGCTGCCTGATTGTGCGCGACGAGGAGACGGGCATCTCGCAGGAGCACCTGATTCCGCCGGGCAAGCAGATTGTCGTGTTCAAGGACGACCATGTCCGCAAGGGCCAGCCGCTGACGGAAGGCTCGGTCGCGCCGCAGGAGTTGCTGGAGGTCTGCGGTCCGCAGGAGTTGCAGCGCTATCTGGTCAACGAGGTTCAGCAGGTCTACCGCACGCAGGGCGTGGAGATCAACGACAAGCACATCGAGATCATTGTCCGCCAGATGCTGCGCAAGGTGACCATCAAGAATCCGGGCGCGACGGAGTTCCTCTGGGGCGACCAGGTCTCGCGCCAGAAGTTCATCGAGGCGAACGAGGCGGTCTCGGCGGAGGGCAAGCGTCCGGCGGAGGCTCAGCCGGCGCTCTTGGGCATCACGAAGGCTTCGCTGGAGACGGATTCGTTCATCTCGGCGGCTTCGTTCCAGGATACGACGCGTGTCTTGACGGAGGCGGCGACTTTGGGTCGTGTGGACGAACTGCGCGGCTTCAAGGAGAATGTGATTCTGGGCCATCCGATTCCGGGCGGCACGGGCTTCAGTCTGCACCGGCACATCAAACTGGTGCCGACCTGCCAGCCGATTTCGCAGGAGGAGCTCGACGAGCTTCGCGCGGAGTCGCGCCGCTTCCAGGAGGGGCTCTCGGAGGACGAGCACTTCGAGGACTTCGAAGAGGACGAGGAGTAGCCGCAGGGCTGTTTGGAACCAAGCGGGGGATGCGCCGAAAGGGGTGTCCCCCGCTTTTTTGGAAGGAGGATAGGATGCGTTTGGGTCTGTTGGGATTGGCGGCGTGGGCGGCATTAGGGTTGAGCGTCGGGGGCGTGGCGGCGGAGCTGTCGGAGAACCCGGTTCCGGCGCTGGGGCAGAATGCGACGAGTTCGGTTTCGTTTGACTCGTCGAAGGGCGGGGTGCGGGTGCTGTTCGTGGGGAATTCGATTACGCTGCACGGGCCGCGGCCGCAGATTGGGTGGACGAACAATTGGGGGATGGCGGCGTCGGCTTTGGAGCGGGACTATGTGCATCTGCTGCAGGGGCGGATTGCGAAGGTGTCGAAGGATTCGCAGTGCGGGCTGTTGCAGGTGGCGGATTCGTTCGAGCGGGGTTTCTGGAAGCCGGAGTGGTCGTGCGGGGCGAAGTATGCGGGGCTCGACAGGCTGGGGCTGGATGTGGTGGTCTTCTTTTTCGGGGCGAATGTGCCGATTGAGTATGACCGAGGGGCGCTCAAGGGGGCGCGTTCGTTCGGCCGGGCGCTGGAGGAGTTGGCGGACTGGCTGGACCCGAAGGGGTCGGCGCTGAAGGTGGTGGTGCAGGGCTTCTACAATCGCCCGGTCTTGGAGCGGGAGAAGGTCGAACTGGCCAAGCGGCGGGGCTTTGTCTACCTGCCCATCGAGGCGTTCCGCGACCGGCCGGATGTCAAGGGGATGTTCAGCCATCCGAACGACCGCGGGATGGCGTTGATAGCCGACGCCATCTGGGGAGCGATTGCCAATCGCGTGGGCGGCGCGAAGGGGTCTCGGTAGGGCTTTTCCGGGAGGGTCGCGGCGATGGATGCGCGTGAGAATCGTTTGCCGCTGAAGGTCTGCCGCTTGCCGGAGGGCGGGCGGATTCCGCCGGATGAGGTTTGCGCGGTGATGGACGACGAGGGGATGCGGGCGGTGCTCTGCTATTCGCCGGAGTCGGGCGTGCGGGTGTTCGATTTGGGGCTCAATGGGGTGCTGGATCTGGCGGATGCGGAGGATTGCCGCGAGGCGCGGGAGTTCCGCTCGCCGGCGCAGGGTCTGCCGAATGCGGCGTGGTGCCGCTTTGCCATCGGGTCGGAGCGGACATTCGATGTGCGGCATGCGCCGCTGCGGCTGACGCTTTCGGAACGGTTTGAGCCGCGCGACGACTTTGGGGTCTGGCTCAAGGGCTTCGAGGCGGTCTCGGAGGCGCTCGAAACGCTGGAACTCGGCTCGTCGGCGACAGGTGGCGGCCGGCGGAGTCTGCTGGGCGCCGTGGCGGGCGACATTATCGGTTCGCGCTTCGAGTGGAACAATACCAAGTCGAAGGATTTCCGCCTGTTCGACCTCGCTTGCGAGGCGACCGACGACTCGGTTTTGACCGTGGCCATCGCCTCGGCGATTCGGCGCGCGCGGGCCGGGGAGGGGAGTTTGCCCGAGTTGGCGGCGCGGGCGCTGCGGGAGGCGGCCCGGGCCTATCCGCATGCCGGATACGGCGGCAGGTTCAGCCTCTGGGCAGCAGACGAGTCGGAGGGGCCCTACAACAGTTGCGGCAACGGTTCGGCGATGCGCGCCAGCGCCTGCGGCTACGCCGCCTCGACCCTCGACGAAGCCGCGGCTTTGGCCGAGACCACCGCCGCCGTGACCCACAACCATCCCGACGGAATCGCCGGCGCCGTCGCCACCGCCAAGGCCGTCTTCCTCGCCCGCCGCGGCGCCTCGAAGGCCGACATCAAGGCGGCGGTCGAAGGTTGCGGCTATCCCCTTTCGCGCGGGCTCGAGGAGATTCGCCCGGGCTACCGTTTCGAGGCGCTCTGCGCCGGAACCGTTCCCCCCGCTCTGCAGGCCTTTCTCGAATCCGAAGACTACCCCGACGCCATCCGCAACGCCATCTCCCTCGGCGGCGACAGCGACACCCTGGCCGCCATCGCCGGCGCCGTCGCGGGCGCCTTCTACGGCATCCCCGAGCCGATTTGCGCCGCCGCCCGCCTCTACCTCCACCAACCCTTGCGCGACGAACTCGACCGCTTCGACGCGCTCTTCTGCCGCTAGCGCCCCGCCGCGCGAATCGCTTGGACGGACGCCGCCCCCCTCGGGCCGCGTCCGTTTTCGTTTCCACCCGTCGCCCCGCCCCGTGCCTTCGAGCCCCTCCTGCAGATGCCCGCGACCGCCTCCGCCCGATAGCCGCGATTCCCCCCGCCTGATGGCTACCTCCCGCCCGCACCAGTTTGGACTTGACAGGGCAGAAGAAATATGGTACATACATAATGTACACAAGAGAACCGTGTGCGGTTTTTCCCAGGAGGCTCCCGGTGGAGCGTCCGCCGCGCGCGCAGAGGAGTTGGCGGGATGAGAATCGGTAATCGGCTTGGGTTGCTCGCGGCGGTCTGCCTCCTGGCGGGATCGGCGGCGGGCGCGAACGGGTGGCGGTACTACGCGGCGGGAGAGGAGGGGAATCCCACCAACCGGAGCATCATCACCGATGGCAACTGGCAGATTGGCGTCAACAAGCTCGATGCCGCGACGGGCACCATCACCCTCGGTCTCGGGCAGTGGACATCCGGCATCCTGGCGGGAGCGGGGACGCTCGATTTGCGCGGCACGCTCTGCACGGTTGACGGGGTGGCGTACGCCACCAAGAAGTTCACCCCCGAGGCGCTCAGCAAGTGCAGCGGCCTGGAGGCGTGCCTCATCGACGGCGTCGCCACGCTCAGCGGCGGGCTGTTCTGGAGCAACGCCAACCTCGTGCGGGTGGAACTTTCCGGCACCGCCACGCAGATAGACAATGCCCCGTGGAATCCCAGGGGCGCCTTCGCCTCCTGCCCGAAACTGGTGGATTTGCAACTCGACTTTCCGCCCTTTACGCATATTGGCTCGTACGCCTTTTCCGGCAGTGGAATCACCAACGACATTGCCACGCTCTGCCCGCCAAGCGTGGAGACCATCGGGGGCTTTGCCTTCTATTGCGCCAAGACGGTCCAGGGTCATCTGCGCCTCGAGAGGATTCGCACCTTCGGGGCCGAATGTTTCAACACCGCCTCGGGAATCCAGGAACTCACCATCGCCTCGCCCAACCTGGTTTCCATCCCGGGCAGTTCGTACGGCTCGCAGGGGGTCTTCTACAAGTGCAGCGGCCTGACCAACCTGACAATCGACTGTCCGCAACTCGTCGACATCGGCAGCGGGGCGTTCCAGTATCTGTCGAACATCAATTCCGACTGGTCGCGCGTCTGCCCGCCGAGTCTGACCAATGTCGGTTGGCAAGCCTTCATCTCGTGCACAGGCATCACGGGGCGTCTCGACTTGCCGTGCCTCAAGGGGATTGGCACGATGGTCTTCGCCAGCTGCAAAGGTCTGCAGGAGGTCCATATCGGCGGCTCGATCACGAACCTGCCCGCCTGGGACTCCAACAACCGGGTGGGACTTTTCTCGCGGTGTACGGCTCTGACGAACCTGGTCGTGGACGCGCCGGGCTTCGCGGCTATCGGCAACAATTGTTTCGACGGCGACACCGCGCTTGCCGAGTGCTCCATTTCGTCGGAGCGCGCGGTGGTCTTGGACGGGACGGGGAACTTTGCCTCCTCGCCCTTGCGGCGCGGGCGCCTGGCGACCCCGGCGTGGTCAAGCGAGAACCTCGACAAGTTGCTTTCGGGGGTGGCGGTCTCGGACGGGGAGAAGTCCTGCACGTTGGCGGTCGATGCCTCGGGTGGCTGGAACCTGTTGGCGACGAAGGAGTATCTCGCGACGGAGACTCCCCCCAAGCCCTGCCTCGGGGTCTACCGCGCCGAATTGCGCAAGGCGTGGATGGTTCCGCTCTTCACGGCCAAACCCTTTTGGATGTTGATTTACTAAACGAGGAGATCCGACGATGCACCGACACCTGCCGATTCTGCTGACCCTTCTGACGAGCGCCTGCCTGCTGCAGGCGGCCCCCGAGAGCGGCTTCGACCGCTTCGAAATCGTCCCCAAGCCCGAGCGCCTCGAACTCGACCTCCAGCAGCAGGTCGCGCTCACCAACGGCGCCCCCCTCGTCGTGCGCACCGCCCGCGACCAGGCTACCTGCGCCGCCTGGGTCTCGCGCCACATCCGCGACTGGTTCGGCATCGAGCCTGCCGTGCGGTGCGAACCGCTTGGGCAAAAGATGCCAGCCGAAGGCTACCGCCTGTGCGCATCTCCCGAAGCCGGAGTTGCCTTGGAGGCGGAGGACCTCGTAGGCATCCGCCACGCCCTTTCGAGCCTACGACAACTCGCCATCCCGCGCCGCGGCACCCCCGTCACCCAAGGCTACATCCTCCCCGCTGCCGACCTCTCCGACGCCCCGCGCCTGGCCTTCCGCGCCATCCACCTCTGCTGGTTCCCCGGCCTCACCGAGCCCGCCGTCGAACGCTACCTCCGCTTCGCCGCCCTGCTCAAATACAACACCGTCATCCTCGAAAGCTGGGGCACCTTCCGCTCCCGCCGCCACCCCTGGACCGCCTGGCCAGAGGCCAACATGACCCACGAAGCCATCGCCCGCCTCCGCGCCGTCGCCGACGACCTCGGCGTCACCCTCGTGCCCGCCCTCAACACCTGGGGCCACGCCTCCTACTCCCGCGGCATCGGCTCCAAACACGCCATTCTCGACCTCCACCCCGAGCGCCAAGTCCTCTTCGAACCCGACGGCGGATGGGTCTGGTGCCTCTCCAATCCAACCGCCCGCCAGACCGTCCTCGACCTTGTCGACGAACTCCACGAAGCCTTCGGACGCCCCCCCTACTTCCACATCGGACTCGACGAAGCCTACAACGCCCCTCACTGCCCCCAATGCCGCCAAGAAGGCTACCTCAACCTCGTCGCCCGCCACATCCAGACCCTCGCCGGACACCTCGCCAAACACCGCGCCAGACCCCTCCTCTGGCACGACATGCTCCTCGACTCGGCCGACAAAAAGTGGAAAGGCTTCGTCGCCACCGGCAACGCCCAAACCGCCTCCCTCATTGACACCCTGCCCAAAAACGCCATCATTTGCGACTGGTTCTACGGCGGCTACTGGGGCTTCAAACAGCCCGACAACGCCTACCCCACCCTCGACTACTTCCAATCCAAAGGCTTCGACACCATCACCGCCCCCTGGGACAATGTCGAAGGCATCCGCGCCCAAGGCAAATGGGCCGCCGACCACCGCCTCTTCGGCTACCTCCAGACCACCTGGCACCACCTCCGCGGAACCGCCCTGCTCAACATGTTCTGCGACGGCGCCTGCGCCGCCTGGGGTCACGGCACCATGCCTCAGGCCGGCGCCATCAGGTCCGGACTCCTGCGCTTCGCCACCTGGGACACCCGCCTGACCAACTATGACCAGACCGGCACCATCACCTGGGATGTCGACCCCGTCACAACCGTCGACTAAGCCAGACCCTATCAACTAAAACACAACAGGAAGGACCACCCACCGTGAAATCCCATACCCTCGCGGCACTCGCCGTCTCGCTCGCCCTAACCCTCGCCCGGTGCGCCACCGCCGCCCCGGACATTGCCATCCTCCACGGCTGCAACAACTCGGGAACCGACTTCGACGACGCCGTCCGCCGCCTCGCCTACGAAGTCGACTTCTACCGCTGCAACAACGAAGCCATCCGCGACTTCTGCGCCAAACTCCCCCGCTACAAGTTGGTGATGGTCGACTCCCTCTTCAACTACCGCCGGGACGGAAAGAACCTGCTCGCCGACGCCGCCACCGACTACCAGGCGCTCCGGAACTTTGTCACCTCCGGCGGCGTGCTTGTCGTTGCCGACGCCTGCTACGGGCAAGTCCGCGGGTGGCTCTCCAAGGTCGATTCCGCCCTCGTTCTGCCCAAAATCGGCAAGTGCAACTCGTCCCAGTGGGCCGTCCTCGGGCACACCGTCAACGTCGAGCCCATTGACCCCATCCGCACCTTCCCCAACCGCATCACCCAGGGCAACTCCTGGCCGCACTTCGAGAAAGAGGTGCCCGAGGGCTGGCGCGTGCTCTCGAACTGTTCGGAGGGCTTCCCGGTCACCCTGATGCGCCGCCTGGGCAAAGGAATCGTGGTCGCCTCTGCCTTGCGCCAGCCCGGAGATAAGCTGCTGGAGAACTACTATGCCGCCGCGCAGCTGCTCCGCGCCGGTATCAGCGTCAAGGCCCTTTCCATGACGCCGCTCGCACTCGGAGACGGGCGCCTGGAGATGGAACTCACGGCCCCCGCCGCGCCCGGAACGCGCCTGATTTACGAGTTGACGAACGCCAAGGGGAAGGTCGTCTCCTTTGCCACGAACTTCACCGGCTCTGCCGCGTCGCTGCTCTACCGGGTTGCTACCCGCGGGCCGGCGTCGGCGAAACTTTGGATTGATTCGCCTGCTTCGGGGCGGTCGCTTCTCTTCACGCGCACGGCGGTGCTGCCGGCGCTTCTGGAGGTC
This sequence comes from Kiritimatiellia bacterium, assembly GCA_051892815.1. Taxonomy (GTDB): domain Bacteria; phylum Verrucomicrobiota; class Kiritimatiellia; order RFP12; family DVOR01; genus JAXFQS01. The sequence continues at coordinate 22,921 of JBJFGP010000015.1, forward strand.
GAACCGCCGGCTTACCGCGGGATTCTGTCGACCAAGCGGCGGCCGGAGGAGGTGCGTTTCGGCATTCGGCTTTCGCCGCTGGCGGAGAATCTGAAGGGTACGAAGTTGTCGCTGGGGGTCTATGATTCGCTGAGCAATCTGGTCTACTCGGCCGAGCGGGTGTTTGCGACGGCGGACCGCAAGCCGTTGGAGCCGCCGAAGGAGTTCGATTTTGCCTTGGCGCTGCCCAAGTCGCTCTCTGCGGGGGGCTATGAGGTGCGGGCGCGGCTCTCGGGCAATGGTGTCTGGGCGAACGCGTCGGCGGCGTTTGAGATTTTGGCGCCGCGCACGGCTCAGACGGTGGTGGACGAGGACAGGACTTTCCTGGTGAATGGGAAGCCTTTCTTCCCGCTTGGCATCTACCATGTGGGCGGGGATTATGCGGAGGTCGCGGCGCTGGGTTTCAATATGATCCAGTTCTGGAAGTGGTCGGTCGGGGATGATGGGTACGGTTCGCCGTCGGGGCTGAATCGGGCGCTGGGGAACAATCTGCGGGTGCTCTTCGAGTCGAACCACTATGGCGAGCCCATCTACAAGGATTGCGGGACTCGGCTGGGGGCGCACGATGCGCTGCTGATGTGGTATGTCGGCGACGAGCCGGCGGAGGGGGCAGAGGAGAGTGTGCGTTTCACGAACGAGTGCTGGCACAAGTATGACAAGCACCACCCGACCTATCTGCTCTCTTGCCGGGAGGATCTCTTCGGGCTGCACGCCACGTTCGGGGATGTCTTCGCCTTCGATGTCTACGGCACGAAGGAGGCCGGCGTCTGGTCGCCGCTGACCCAGACCGTGCGTTGGATGCAGGCCGCCACGAAGGCCACGCGCGGCCGGAAGGCGCTGGTCTGCGTCCCCTGGTCGAACCCGTCCGAGCACGCCATCATCCGCCCGGTGGCCTACGCGGCGTTGGCGAACGATGCGCGCGGGCTTATCTGGTATCCGTGGAAGCAGGCGGGCGGCGGGCCTGTCGGCATCGGGCTGGGGACCGACCCGGCCTGCCAGCAGGTGCTCAAGGATTTGATTGCCGAAATCAAGGGGCTTTTCCCCGGTCTGCTCTCCCCCAAACGCCGTTGCCTGCGCCCGATGGAGGGCAAAATCAACGCCATGGTCTGCGGGACCGATCCGGGCAAGCGCTTCCTCATTATGGTCAACCCCACCGGCGAACGCGTCGAAGCCGTCTTCGATGTCGAGGAACTCGCCAAGGTCAAAACCGTCAAGACCTATCCCGCTGGCGAGGCCGTCGAACTCTTCAAAGGGCGCGTCGTGCACATCTTCCAGCCCCACGACGTGCTCGTCTACCGCTTCTAGTTTCCATCCCAGCCAACCATCGGGGCGCGCGGGTGTCAACCCGCCGCCCCGATTCTTTTCCAGCACCCCCTTCCGCCCCTTGACACCTGTTGGCGGTTTTGGTACATTTCTATCATGAAAACTTTAGCCATCTGCCTCGCGGCGGGCCTTGCCGCACACGGACTTCTTGCCGACACCCCCGCGGCCGCCCGGCCCCAGCCCGGCACCACCCGCGAAATGGGTGAAATCTACTGGAAAGCCTGGGACAAAGAGCAGGCGCGCATCGATGCCGACATCGAGAAGTACCGCAAGGCCGACTTCACCGTCTCCGGCTTCGAGCCCGGCCAGAGCATCCAGGTCGAGCAACTCACCCACCAGTTCCTCTTCGGCGGCAACACCTTCCTCTTCGACCACCAGGACACCGAAGCCAAGCGCGAAGCCTACAAAGACCTTTGGCGCAAACTCCTCAACGCCGCCACCGTCGCCATCTACTGGCGCGACCTCGAACCCGAACGCGGCCAATTCCGCTGGGGCCCCGACTCCCCCTACATCTACCGCAGACCCCCCGTCGACCCCGTCCTCGACTTCTGCGCCTCCAACAACATCAACGTCAACGCCCACGCCCTCATCTACGGCCAAGGCTTCGCCGTCCCCAAATGGTGGAACGAGAAATACCCCGTCAAAGCCCGCGAACAGGACATCTTCGAACACATCGCCCTCGTCGGCCGCCACATCGGCAACCGCGTCCAGCGCTGGGACATCGTCAACGAATCCCTCCACCAGCACCTCCGCCGCCTCATGCCGCCAGACTACCTCTTCCAAGCCTTCGACTGGGCCAAAGCCATGCTCCCCGAAGAGGCCGACTTCGGCACCAACGAAGGCGACCTCCAATGGGGCGTCAGCAACGACATGAAAATCATCGCCCGCATCATCCGCAACCTCATCGCCCGCGGCGCCAAAGTCGACCATGTCGGCCTCCAGTGCCACATCTACGAAGAACGCTTCTTCCCCCCCATCGTCAAAGGCACTGCCCGCGGCCTCTACCCCAACTCCATGCGCAAAACCCTCGACTTCCTCGCCGCCATCGGCAAACCCATCCACCTCTCCGAACTCACCCTCTGCGCCCCCACCGAAGACGAAAAAGGCTTCGCCCAGCAGGCCGAACTCGTCCGCAACTTCTACCGCATGCTCTTCTCCCACCCCGCCGTCGAAGCCATCACCTGGTGGAACTGCGTCGACTGCGGCGGCTACGGCAACGAATCCAAATACTCCGGACTGCTCACCAAAGACTACCAGCCCAAACCCGCCTGGTTCGTCCTCGACAACCTCATCAACAAAGAGTGGAAAACCCGCACCACCGTCACCGCCGACCCCCAAGGCAACATCCACTTCCGCGGCTTCCGCGGCACCTACCGCTTCACCGCCCCAGACGGCAAAACCACCACCCAAGCCTGCCGCTAGACCCCCGCAAAAGGACACCCCCATGCGCCTGCTTCCCCTCCTCGCCCTCCTAGCTGCCTTCCCCGCGCTCGCCGCAGACTTCCCCGTCCAAGGCGCCGCCCGCGATGGCAAGACCCTCGACACCCGCCCCATCCAGCAGGCCATCGACCGCGCCTCCGCCTCAGGCGGCGGGCGCGTCGTCCTTTCCAAAGGCACCTACCTCATCACCCCCATCCGCCTGCGCGACGGCGTCGAACTCCACCTGGAGAAAGACGCCGTCCTGCTCGCCTCCCCCAACCTCGCCCACTATCCCGAATGGCCCCAACTCCACGCCATCGCCGACACCAAAGCCCTCCCCCGCCAGCGCAACGCCTGCCTCATCCTCGCCGACCAGGCACGCAACCTCGCTATCACCGGCCAAGGTACCATCGACGCCAACGGCCACCACCACGTCAAACCCAAGCCAAAAGGCTGGACCGGCTGGCAATACGACCGCAAAGTCCCCATCACCAACTCCCTCCCCAGAGTCCTCTTCTTCGCCGGCTGCTCCAACCTCGTCATCCGCGGCATCACCATCCGCAACCCACCCGCCGGCTGGAGCTGCTGGATCCACGACTGCGACCAAGTCCTCATCGAAAACGCCAACATCTTCGCCGACGTCCGCTACCCCAACAACGACGGCTACCACATCAACTCCTCCCGCGACGTCATCATCCGCAACTGCCACATCGAAACCGGCGACGACTCCATCATCGTCCGCGCCAACAACCGCTCCCTCGCCCAAAACAAAGTCTGCGAACGCGTCACCGTCTCCAACTGCACCCTCCGCAGCTACTCCGCCGCCATCCGCCTCGGCTGGACCAACGACGGCACCATCCGCAACTGCCGCTTCACCGACCTCAAAATCCACGACACCTCCGTCGGCGTCAGCTTCAACCTCCCCCTCGTCGGCGGCTGGAACACCTACGACTACGGCCGCGAAGCCACCCGCTTCGAAAACCTCCACTTCGAAAACATCGACATGGACGCCATCTACGGCCGCCCCATCCTCGTCGGCATCGAACGCCCCGAACTCGGCACCCGCTGCGACGGCTTCTACAACATCGAATTCCGCTCCGTCCACGCCAGAGGCCTCGAACCACCCCTCATCCGCTCCCGCCCCGACTGCCCCATCACCGGCATCCGCTTCCGCGACTGCACCTTCACCATCCTCCCCGACAACCAACTCCCCGGACACTACACCCGCCACGGCGCCGCCCACTGGTCCCGCAACCACGGCGCCCAAAACGCCCACTACACCCCAGACATCCGCTAAAACACCCACCCCACCCGCCCGGTAGTGCCCCACCCGAACACGCCAACACGGCGAAAAGCAGTGCGCCGTCGCGCCCCGAAGCAGCCCGCCAACCACCCCCAACCCAAACCACCACCAAACCCAAAAC
>JBJFGP010000016.1:0-5995 GCA_051892815.1 Kiritimatiellia bacterium
AAAAACAACGCACCAGCCGCCAAGTAAGGTGCCCGAGAAGTACCCCCATTCCTGCCCACGAAACACTCCCGTCGGTACCAACCTTCGGGAGCCATTCCTGCCTACCTCCCGCGCCTAAAAACACCCAGCCAGCCAGCCGCGCATTCCCCTCCCCGCGGCTCTTCGGCGCCCACCCACTCAGCCCGCCGCCTCCTGGCATCCGACCCTTGGGCACCCACCCCCGAATGCCGCACCTTCCCTTCCCCGCGGCTCTTCGACGCCCACCCGCTCACCCCGACGCCTCCTGGTATCCGACCCCTTCGACGCCCACCCCAGCCAGCCGCCCTTCCCCTCCTCGCAGCTCTTCGACGGCTACCCATTCAGACCGATGCCGTCTTGAAACCGCGGCTCTGCCGCCTACCTGCCGTCCCCGTCGATGCCGCCCCAATCCCATCCCCGATAAACACCTTCCGCCCCCAAAGAGAGGCGGGTTTTGCCGCGGATGACGGGTTGGAACGGGGCGCAACGGTAGAAAAGAAAAGGCCGCCTGCACGGGCAGGTCGGCCTTGCGTCCAAAGGGGTCAATCGGGGGTCAGGAGAGCCAGGAGACGGCGAAGTAGATAGCCGCCAGCACGAGCAGTATGGACAAGGTCACGAAGAGCAAAATCCATACCGTTTTGGCATCCCGGCGTGGCTTGAATCCGGCGGCGGGCAGCTTGGTCGTGGGGTTGTTGGGGGTAATGACGATGGTCGTTCGGGGCACGATGTCGAGCCCTTCCAGTTGGGACCCGGCGGACTGGGGGACGTCTTCGCCCTGGAGTTCGAGGGGGACACTTCCGAGGGTGATGATGTCGTTGCGGTAGACATTGGCGACGCGCACGGGTTCGCCGTTGACCTTGGTACCGTTGGTGGAGCCGAGGTCATGGATTTGGAGCAGTTCGCCCCTACGGGCAATCTCGCAATGCGTGCCGGAAATGGAGGGGTGGGCGATAACGATTTCGTTGCCTTCGTTGCGCCCGACTCGGGCGACGGTCGGCGGGATCTGGAAGGATTGTCCCTTGCCCTCGCCGTCGATGATTGTCAAACTGGCCATTGGATGTCTACCTTTTGGACTTGTCAATCGTGGAAAGAGAGTGTAGCATTTCCCTTATGAAGTGTCAAATGCAAAGGCTGGTCTATCCGGGTGAGTCTGAGGTTGCGAGGGGGCGGGCGTGGTGCGCGTTTTCGGCGTGGGCGCGGATGAAGGGTCTGCTGGGACGGAGGGGCTTGGCGGAGGGGGAGTGGTTGTGGCTGAAGCCGTGCGGGGCGGTGCACACGGTGGGGATGCGCTTTGCCATCGATGTGGTCTTTCTCGACCGCGAGCTGCGGGTGGTGAAGGTCGCGCGGGGGGTCGAACCGTGGCGGTGGTGGGTGTGGGGAGGTTGGCGGGCGCGGAGTGCGCTGGAGGGCGCGTCGGGGGCGGCGGATAGGTACGAGGTGGGGATGAAGGTGCGTATGGAAGAGGTGCGGAGGTAGGCACCTTCGCCTCCGGCAGGATGGCACCTGCCGGGGGGATTCGTTGGTACCAATGAAAAAGGGCGGTCGCGCCACGCGCGGTCGCCCTTTTTCGATGCCTGCCGCTAGCGGCGGCGTTGGGTCTGGATGGGACGGATGGCGAAGCGGTAGGTGTGGAGTTCCTGCGCGGAGAGGCGGAACTTTTCGTGCGGCCAGGCGCCCCAACTGTTGTCGCCGCCAACGCCCATTTGGCCGTAGTCGATGTTCAGGGAGGTGGTTCGGCGCACGGGAAGTTGCCACGCGTGCTTGCGGCCGGAATCGAGATCGGCGGTCGTGGGTCGGCGCGCAGTGACATCGATCAGGCGATCCAATGCGAGGATTTCAATGCCCTTGCCCTCGGCGTCGAGCACGGCGGCGCGGCGGACATCGGTGTGGTTGCCGCTCTCCCCCGGCTCGCTGTAGTCGAAGTACTGTCCATCGATGGAAGCGGAGTAGCGCCCGACCGGGAGATCCTTGCGGTCGGAATAACTCTCCACGGGACCAGGGCCGAACCATTCGAGCGTCGTGAAGCCCTCGGCAAGCAGCGTCTTGAGGCCGAAACGCGGCAGCACGGGCATCTCGCGGACAGCGGGATTGTGGGTTGCCTCGACCACCATCGTGCCATTGCCGTAGAGCGTGTAGACGACCTCGCAAGTGGTCTTCACATTCTCCAGCGTGACCCGCGTCGAAACCGTCGCCGAGTCCGGAGAAGCCTTCACATCGACGAACTCCGCAGCCTGCTTTTGGGTCGCCAGCTTCCAGGCGCCCAAGTGGTGCGCCGCGTTGAACCCGCGGTCATTGTCAATCGGCGCGCGCCAAAAGTCCAGCGTCAGAGGCTCAGCCAAAAGCGCCTTCCCGCCCACCTCGTACTGCACCAGCGACCCCTTCTCGAAGCGGGCGCAAAAACCCTCGCCCTTGACCACGAAACCATCCCCGTCCTTCGTCAGCGAGACCGCCCCCGACGGCTTGATTTCCGGCACCTTCCGGCACCCCAGCGTGAACTGCTCCTCCGCCACAATGTGACCCTTCGGAGCCCACGACTCGTCCCCCTTGAGCGCAAAGGAAAGGTTCAGGAAACACTCGCCCTCCGTAGGCACTTCCGGCAACGCCAGACGCACCTCCGTGCTCTCCTGCGGCGCCAACCCCTTGGGTAGAGAGAACTTGCCGGAGCCCAACACCTTCTGCTCCGTCTCAAGCGACCACCGCCCCTCCAACTGCGACGGATCGAAGAAGAAATAGCCGTTCTTCACCGACACGATTCCCGCCTTCAAATCCTTCCCGGAGAGGTGCAGGTTCTGGTACGCCTTCTTCAAACCCAGCATCGCTGGATGTGGCGTGCGATCCGAAGAGACCAAGCCATTGCAGCAGAAGTTGTCATCGCTAGGAGGTACCCGCAACGGTTTGCCCTCGGGCGTCGCATAGAAGAAATCCCCCGCGTACGCCTGGTAGGTAGCCGCGCCCTCGGGGATAGGCACGATTTGAGACGACGGCTTCTTGCCCGCCGCCGGAACCGGTAGGTCCAAACCCTGGTCGACCCAATCCCACACGCAGCCGCCCTGAAGGTTCGGACGGGTGTAGATCAAATCCCAGTACGACGCCAAATCGCCGCAGGAATTCCCCATCGCATGGGCGTATTCGCACATGAAATAGGGCTTCGCCTTTTTGCGGTGCGAGTAGGCCTCCAGATGCTTCGGATGCGGGTACATGAAGGAGGTGATGTCGGTTCCCGGGCCCTCGCCGTATTCGCAGGAGTGGACCGGACGGGTATTGTCCCGGGCCTTCATCCATTGGTAGGTCGCGAGCAGATTCCCGCCCGTGCCGTTCTCGTTTCCGACCGACCAGATGATGATGGAAGGATGGTTCTTGTCGCGCTCGACCATACGCTTGGTGCGGTCCATATAGGCGGCGAGCCACTCCTTGTTTCTAGTCAACTGCTGGCAGCCGTGGCATTCAATGTTGGCCTCGTCGACAACATAGAGACCGTACTCGTCGCAAAGGTCGTACCAGGCGGGGACGTTGGGATAGTGGCAGGTGCGGACGGTGTTGACATTGTACTGCTTCATCAGCAGGATGTCCTGGCGCATCCGCGCTTCGGTGACGACGTGTCCCAGGCGCGGATCGTGCTCGTGGCGGTTTACGCCTTTGAGGAAAACGCGCTTTCCGTTGACGAGCAGGTCGTTGCCCTTTATCTCGACGCTGCGGAAACCGACGCGCTGGGGGATAACCTGCAAAACGGTGCCGGCGGCGTCTTTGAGGGTGACGAAGAGGTTATAAAGATTGGGGCATTCGGCCGACCATTTCCTGGGGTTTTCGACGGGCATCTCGACGATGAGGACATTGCCGGAGCCGGTCTTGACGGTGCGTTTGCCGACGCCTTGGAGGTCGACTTCGACGGTGGCGCCGCGCGCGTTGGAGAGGGTGAGGGCGACTTGCAGGGTGGCGTCGCGGTAGTGCTCGTCGAGGGGGGTTCGGATTTGGATGTCGTCGATGCGGCTCTTGGGCGCGCAGCGGAGGTAGACATCCCTATAAATGCCGCTCAGGCGCCAAAAGTCCTGGTCTTCGAGGTAGGAACCGTCGCACCAGCGGAAGACTTCGACGGCGAGGAGGTTGTCGCCTTTTTTGAGGTATTGGGTGATGTTGAATTCGGCGCAGGTGCGGCTATCCTTGGCGAAGCCGAGTTTCTTGCCGTTGACCCAGAGGTAGAAGAAGGAGTTGACGCCGTCGAAGTTGAGGTAGACCTCTTTTCCCTGCCAGGAGTCGGGGATGCGGAAGGTACGGCGGTAGGCGGAGACGCTGTTGAAGGGGTTGTCGGCGGGGACTACGGGCGGCTGGGGTTTGCCCCAAGGATACTGGATGTTGACGTAGATGGGGACGCCGTAGCCGTGCATTTCGACATTGGCGGGGACTGGGATGGAATCCCAGGCGGAGTCGTCGAAGTCTTCGCGCCAGAAGTTGCTTACCCGGTCTTTTCGGGTGGGGGCGAATTGGAACTTCCAGTTGCCGTTGAGGCTCTGGTAGAAGGGGGAGGTTTCGCGGGCTTTGCCGAGCGGGAGGCGGACGCGGCGGGCGGTATCGAGGTCGGGGCAGGCTATGAACGTGGCGCGCGGGGGTTCGATTCCGAGGTGGAGGCGGGACGGGTCTTCCCAGTCGGGTGCGTCGGGTCTGGCGGAGACGATTTTCACCTCGTCTTTGACGCCGAATGCGCGGACGTAATCGGCGTCTTCGGCTGAGGTGAGCTGGGCGTGGGCGCAGCAAGCCGTGAGGGCGAGAAGTGCGGCTGGAAGGGTCTTCATGATGGGTGGCTTCCTTTTGGTCTGACGGGTTCGGGTCTAGAGAATGGCCAGGACGGCGCGGTAGAGAATCCAATTTGCGCCGAGGGCGTAGAGGTTGGCGACGAGGTCGTCGACGACAATGCCCCAGCCGCCGTGGATGCGCTGTAGGCCTCGGGCGGGCGGGGGCTTGAGAATGTCGATGGCGCGAATTGCGAGGAAGGTCGGCAGGATGAGCCAAGGGGCCTCGGTCAAGGGCAGTCCGAGGGTGGCTATGGGGTAGAGCATCCATTCGTCGGCGCAGATACGCCCGTCATCCTTTTTGCCCAACACGCGTTCGGCGATGTCGCACACCGGAATCGCCAGGAGGGTCAGCGCCAGGCAGGCAATCGCTTGCGCCCAGACGGGCAAAAAGGCGGCGAAGAGGAGCGCGAGCAGCACCCCCGGCCAGGAGCCCAGGGTGCCGGGCGCGAGGGGCGCCGCCATGCCGGTCCAGAAGCCCGTCGCAAGGAAGGTCGCGAGGCGTTCGGTTGGCGTCTTGCCGGGGATGGCGAATCGTTTGAAAAGTTGCATAGTGTCCGAGAATCTTACCACAAGCCCGCGCGGGGTTCAAGCACGAATGCGTCCGCCGCCGGCCCCCAAAGGCAGGCACCGACAGGTTCGGAAGGTACGCACCTTCGCCTCCCGCAGGTAGGCACCACCCGCCCCCGAAGGTACCTACCCGTTGCTGGCGGAGGTTGCCACCTGTCGGGCGCGAGCGCGCGCTAGAGCGTCACCGAGCGAGGCGCGCACGACAGCCCGAAGGCATTCAACGGCGAGACTTCCAGCCGCGTTCCCTTCGGAAAGACGCGCTCGAACGAAAGCACCGTCTGCGCGGGCGTATGCCGAGGCGCCAAATCGTACCCCGGCTGCGCGGCGCAATAAAGTTCCCGCTTCCCGTCAGGCCAGCACGCCGTCAGATTGTAGCCCATCAAACGCCCCGTCCCCGCCGAAGGCGTCGCAAACGAAAGCGTCGTCCGATTCCCCTCGACCGCCCCCTCTATCAACGTCCACGGAACCCACTCCGGAGCCCTCGCCTTGGCCGCCCGCGACGCGATTCCAAACGCCCCCTCGCCCCGCCCGTCCGGATAGGGAACAAAGAGCGGCTCGCGCACCAATTCATCCCGGTGGAAGTCCCGGCAAGTCAGACGGAAACCATCCTCATCCAGTTCCAG
>JBJFGP010000017.1:0-5978 GCA_051892815.1 Kiritimatiellia bacterium
AATCGACGCCGCAAACGGTTCAATCTCCAACTGGTGGACGCGCTCAATTCGATGAGCAATGCGTTGCGGGCTGGCTTCTCGATTAGCCAGGCGTTCGAAACTGTGGTGCAGACGGGCGAGAACCCGATTGCGCAGGAGTTTCAGTTGATGCTCCAGCAGTTGCGCCTGGGCGTCAACTTCAATGATGCCATGCAAGCCATGGATAAGCGGGTACAGTCCGCCGACCTTTCGCTTGTGGTCAATGCGATTGACATCGCGCGCAAGACGGGGGGCAATTTGACGGAGGTTTTTGACAAGATTGCCTTGACGATTCGCGAGCGGATGCGGATTGAGGCACGGGTGATGACATTGACGGCACAAGGGCGTTTGCAGGGAATTATCGTGGGTTTGATTCCCTTTTTCCTAGGCGGTGCGATGTTCTTTTTGAAGCCCGATCTGATGGTGCCGTTCGTGACCTCTCCTATTGGCATGGGGACGATTTTGCTGGCCGTGACGCTGGTCGCTTTCGGCGGGTGGATGATTTCCAAAATCATCAAGATCGATGTCTGATTCGTTTGCGGCAATCCTGGCGGCGGGTGATTTCCCGACGCATCCGGAGGTCTGTAGGATACTGCGGCGGGGGGCTCCATTGGTCTGTTGCGACGGGGCCTCTCAGAAGGCGCTGGCAAGGGGACTCCGGCCGGATGTCATACTTGGGGATCTCGATTCGATTGATGCCTCCGCAAGGGACTGCGGGGCGCAGGTTGTGCGCATTGAGGAGCAGGAGACGAACGACTTGGCGAAGGCATTTCGCTATGTGTTGGAGCGGAACATCCGGCGGGTGTGCGTATTTGGCGCGACGGGTGGTCGTGAGGATCATACACTCGGGAATCTCGGGCAGTTCGCCGACTTCGCGCCTCGCTTCGATGAGGCGGTTCTTTATACCGATACCGGGCGATTCCTTCATCTTTCCGAGGGGGCTTCTTTGTCGGTCGCGACTGTTCCGGAACAGCCTGTGTCTTTGGTTCCGTTAGCCTCGGGAACGCGGGTTTATGGTCAAGGATTGCGTTGGCCGCTGAACGGCCAGCGGCTTGATCGCTGGTGGCAGGCAACGCTCAATCGAGCCTCCGGAGAGAAGATTTCCGTGCGCGTCGAAGCGGGGGAGGCGTTGCTCTATTTGGCTTTGACGGATTAGCGCGAACTTTGGCGAGAGGTGTTTAGCAACCGGTCTGTATCGTGGCAACCATCCACAGCCAGAGGTGGCAACCTGTCCCCCAGCACCATTGGTAGGTTTGGAGGCAGTAGGTGGATAGCGTTTGCGCAATTCTCGGACACGACATGTGAGTCGCGAAGCCCATCGCCCAGACGAGGGTGAGCAGATTGACGAGTACGATTAGCACATGGGAGAAGAGGTAGCCGTAGGGGCGCGTGTCGGGTTGGAGGGTCGAGAAAAGGGTCGATGCCGTGTACATAATATGGAATCCCCAGGTCAATGCAATCAGACCAATCCACAGCCCCTCTGGCTCGTGCAGATTTGGGCAGGCCAATCGAATCGCCAGGCAGGCAATCAGTACGCAAAGGGTATAGAACGGCAAGAGGTAGGGCGAGAGGATGATGAACATATTGCTCTTGGTCAAGGTCACGGAGCCGCTTCGGGCGCGCAGTTTCATGCCCAGGATTTTCGCCCCACAGCATACTCCCGCCAAGGCGTGCGTAAACTCGTGGCCGATGACATAGATTCGTTGCATTCCCGGAACAAACACTCCCAGCGCCAGGCACCCGAATAGACCGCATAGGAGCGGAATCCACAAAGAGAGGGGGCCGGTTTCACTGCCGGCAACGAGAATCGAAACCAGGCTTCTTCCAGCACCCCAAATCGCCGGCAACAGGAGCACTCCCAATCCGCGGCGAACCCACTTCATAGGCGGAGTAAGTCGAGAATCGTCCGCGCGGCAACCGTCGAGGCATCCCCATCGCCCAGCGCCTCGCGCACCTCCGAAAAATCGTTCAGCATCGCTTGCTTGGCGGCCGTGTCAGTCAAGAGGCGGCAGACTTGGCTGGCGACGGCTTGGGGATTGCATTGCTCTTGGAGCAGTTCGGGGATTACCTCCCGACCGGCAATGATATTGGCAAGACCCACATGGCGAATCGTGTGGATGACGCACCGGGCAAACCACTCCGTCAACTTTGCCACGCGGTAGATCAACACGGTCGGACAGCCCGCCAAAACGGACTCCAGCGTAGCCGTTCCCGAAGCAATCACCGCGGCATCCGCTTGGCGCATTACTTCAAGAGATTGCCCTGGAACCACGGTTATGGAATCGGGTAGAGAAAAGCGGCAGACGGCCTGGCGCACACGCTCGGTCGGCGTTGGAATCAAGAAGGACGCAGTAGGGAAGCGTTGGCGAATCCGTTCGACGGCCTTGAGCATAATCGGCATCAGGCGGCGCACCTCCTCCAGACGGCTCCCCGGCAACAACCCAATGCGCGGTGCGCCTCTCCAAGGCAGTGTTGCCCAAGGCTTTTCAAGCGTCCGGCGTACTTCGCCGACAAGCGGATTGCCGACATAAATGGCCTTGATCCCGGTCTTTGAAAAAAGGCTTGGCTCAAATGGGAAAATGCAGAGAAGCAAGTCGTATGCCGCCGCGATTTTGGGGATACGGTTCGCCTTCCAGACCCAAACCTTGGGGGAGATGTAGTGCACCGCCTTGATGCCCGAGGTACGAATGCCTTCAGCCAGGCGAAGGTTGAAGCCAGGGTAGTCGATGCTGATGAAAAGGTCAGGCTTGAGGGCGCGAACGCGGTCAATCGTCTCACGCAGCAGGCGCTTGAAAAAGACAATCCGCTTGATTACCTCCCAGATGCCCATCGTTGCCAGTTCATCGACATGATGGAAGAGTTCCACGCCCGCAGCCCGCATGGCATCTCCCCCGGTTCCGCAGAAACGGATGGGCAACGGCGACAGCGCTTGCAAAGCCTTGACTAGTTCCGCGCCATGAAGGTCTCCGGAGACCTCTCCGGCAGAAATGTAGACGGTCAATTCCCTTTTCACTCGTTAAACCTCGGGTTCCGGACGCGTCGGAGCAGGCGGTAGGCCAGAGTCGATGCCGACAATCGCAATGCCCGCCCGGTTCGCAGCCGCGAGGGTTTCGCTCGGGTTGAGCATAATCAGCCGCTTCGCTTGATAGGCCAGCGCAGTGACACCGTATCGGCGCAAACGCTTGATGGTGCCGGTGCCGATGACGGGAATGTCGAAGCGCATATCGTGCTTCTTCTTGGCCACTTTGATCAGTACGCTTCCACCCCCCCCCAACTTTCCGCCACGGCGAATCGCTTCGTTCGTCCCCTCGAATGCCTCGACTGCCAGAACCATTCCGGCCTTGACCAGAATCGTCTGTCCGATGTCCAGGTCGCAGATGTCTAGAGCGATGGAATGTCCGACCTGAATATCCTTGAGTTCACCCTTGGATGGTGCACGATTGGTGAGCACTCCAACACCGGAAAGACAATCGTCCATAAAACTCGATGCCGGCATCATGCGCAAGCCAATGTGCTCGATTTGCTGGATCCAGGCGCCAAAGACCGTATGGGCATTCTTGACGGGAAGTTGCGCCAGAATCGACTTCGAGAGTGCGTCGAACCGCGCCCGAAAAAGAGCAAGCGGGGTCAGTTGTCCAGCCATTGCCGCATGACGAATTCCTGTGGATGCCATCCACTCAAGGGATTGTTTGAACTCACCCAAACGGAAGACCCGAACCTCGTCCGCAAGATTGAGCACCGCGCGGGAAGTTCCGCCTTTGTAGCCCATCACCGTGATGTGTTCCACCCCTGCCTTACGCATCCCCCGAATCATCTCTAGCGGATATTCCCCAGTTCCAGCCATCAATAGAACTTTTCGGGGAACATAGCCTGTTGAGCCTGTCATCGCCATGTCTATCGTCCCCTTTGGTTGAGGGTTGGAATATGGGAGAAAATGAGGTCGCCCACGCGGGCGGAAAGACGGTTGGCGACGATTGGGCATTTAACCTTGAGAAGACAGAAAAGGCCCGGATGAGTCTCCTCGTCCAGTGTCTCAAAATGGCCGTGACCTTTGGCAATGACCAGGTCTGAGGCGTTGAAGAGATTGTGGAGTTCCGGAGGATTGACATCCCAGTTGATCCCAATGACACCGCAGCCGGAGTCGATGACCGGGCAAATATCCGTCAGACCCGCGGTTTTGGCGTCTTCCATCATTGCATCATTGATAATTGGCTTAGCCTTCACCACAGCGGTGACCTGCAAGCCAGCACGCAGCAAGGGTTCAATCAATAGACGGTCAAAGACGACTTCTCCGGCATTGTCGCATAGATAGAGCAGTCGCTTGCCCGGTCTTGCCATTTGCTTGAAAAGTTCCAGGTCATTGACCCCACATTCGGCTGACACGACACCAGCCAATTCGCGCTCGATGTCGAAACCATAGGTGACGCCGGCGTCAATGATGTTGCCGGATATGGCAATTCGGGATGCCATTGCCAAAGGGTCAGCCGCGGTCTTCACCAGTTCCCGCAGACGGGGCAGAAGGCGGATTGCCGTTGCGTTTGATTCCCGCTTCAGTTGGGCGTAGGGGTCAGCTACGCCTGTCATCTCAGCCGTAATGGCATAGGCTGGCATGGAATAGTGGGATGCGGATTGACACATTGTCAGCGTGCCCATTGCCTGGCAGACGGCTTGCATAACCGAGGCTTGAAGGTCTGGGTTTTCTGTCGAGGCTCGGACTACCTGAAGGGCTTGTTTGGCAAGGCAGGGCACGCATTCAGCGACGGCATTCATACATAACGCCTTTCGACTCTATTTCCGAAGTTGCAGATGATGTCATAGGGGTGCGTATTCTTGAGGGTTGCCCACTCGTCGACGGGAATCTGACCGCCCAGGCAAACGACCTCATCGCCCGGCTGCGCGTGCGGCACTTGGTCGAGCGCTACCATCGTGTAGTCCATCGAGACACGCCCCACAACTGGGCAAAGTGCGCCGGCGATTTCAACGCTGCCTCGGTTGGATAGGGCCAGCGGCAGTCCATCGGCATAGCCGGCGGATATTGTCCCGATGAGCATATCGCAAGGCAGGCGGTAGGTTTGCCCGTATCCCAGATGCATCCCCTTTTTCAGGAGTCTGACGGCGGCCAATCTGGTTTTGAGTTTCAGCACTGGCTCGGTCTTCATACTGCGCATCCCTTCGGGGTCATAGCAGCCGTAGAGGTTGATGCCGGTGCGGACAAGGTTGAAGGGGGGCGCAAAGGCTTGCGGAATGTTGTTGATGCCATCGCTTGCGGCGCAGTGGCAACATTCGAAGTGGATGCCATCGTGGGTTAGTTCCGCAATCAAGGTGCGCATGAAGTGGACTTGCCGGTGGGTAAGATCGTTGCCCCGGTAAGCCATGGGAAAGTGGGTGAAAATACCTTCGAAGTGGAGCGAAGGACACGTGCGGCGAACTTCGAGTATGGTCTTGGCGGCGTCCTCGGCAAGAATGCCCAGTCGCCCCATTCCGCTATCGATTTTGAAGTGAACTTTGGGTTTTCCGTCGGGCGCGGCTGTGGCATACTGCTCGATTCGCTGCGCCGTTGGAATATCGGTCACAGGAAGCACAACGCCGCGGGCAACCATCTCCTCGATTTCGTCGGGAAGAATACTGCTGAGAATCTGGACGGGTTTGCCCAAGGGGAGAAGTTGGAGCGCTTCATAGGGCTCGGCGACTCCGAAACGAGGGGCGCCGACCTCCAGCAAGGCACGCGCGATGGGCTGTACGCCGAGACCATAGGCATTGGCTTTGAGCACGGGCATCACCTGTGCAGGTGAAACGGCTTCGGCGATACGGCGATAGTTGTTGGCCAGTTTGGCAAGATTGATTTCGAGCCAAACGCGTCTAGGGAGGTTATTCATAGTTGCCTCGCTTATTCCCCGAGAGCAGACAGCGGCATCCGCCGGCGAGTTGGATTTTCGCGTTTCGGCACGCTTCTTGAACCT
>JBJFGP010000018.1:0-5960 GCA_051892815.1 Kiritimatiellia bacterium
GTCAAGATGAAACCGCTGGCCAAACCCGCCTTGGAAGCCGTCCGGAACGGGACCGTCAAATTCCACCCGAAGCGGTGGGAAAACATCTACTTCAACTGGATGGAAAACATCCGGGACTGGTGCATCTCCCGCCAGATTTGGTGGGGCCACCGCATCCCCGTCTATACCTGCTCCTGCGGCCACGAATGGGCATCTCCCGAACCGCCCGGTGCCTGCCCCAAGTGCGGCGCGAAGGAGGGAATCGAGCAGGATCCTGACGTGCTCGACACCTGGTTCTCGTCTTGGCTCTGGCCCTTTTCCACGCTTGGATGGCCGGACGCGGAGGCTAAGGATCTGAAGTTCTACTACCCGACGACCGACCTGGTGACTGCCCCGGACATCATCTTTTTCTGGGTAGCCCGGATGATGATGGCTGGCTACGAGTTCATGCAGGCGCCGCCTTTCCGGAACATTGTCATACACGGTATTGTGCGCGACGACAAGGGCAGGAAGATGTCCAAGTCGTTGGGCAATTCGCTCGATCCGCTTGAAATCATCGAGAAGTATTCCGCCGATGCGCTGCGCTTCAGTCTGGCGTTGATTACTTCGCTGGAGGTGGACAGCCGGGTGAGCCTGGAGAAGTTCGAGATTGGGCGGAACTTTGCCACGAAGATTTGGAATGCGGGGCGCTTCATCCGGCTGCATGCGGACAAGTGTCCGGAGCTGGACTATCAGGCACTGGGGGCGGGTGAATTGAATCTGGATGCTTCGCTGCTGAGCGACGACGACCGGCATTTGCTGGCGGTTTTCAACCGGACGCTCGGGGCGCTCGACGCCCATTTGGAGCACTACCGGCTTCAGGACGGCGCGCTGGCAATCTACGAGTTCATCTGGACGGACATCTGCGACTGGTACCTTGAGTACGCTAAGGCGGATCTCTACGGGGACGACCCGCGCCGCCGCAGCCAGACGCTCGCGATTATCGCATCGATTTTCGGCCAGGCGCTCAAGATGCTCCACCCCTACATGCCCTTCGTGACCGAGGAACTCTGGCACCAGATGGGCTTCGCCGCGGACGGCCAGACCATCATGAAAGCCCCTTGGCCCAAACCCTTTTCCGCCGAGGCCTGCGCCCGCTGGGGGGCGACCGACGCCGTGCGCGAGTTCGTCGAAGCCCGTCGCGAGATGGTCACCGCCGGCCGCGCCCTGCGCAGCGAATACGGCATCGCTCCTTCCAAGCCCATTGCCTACATCATACAAACCTCCGACCCCCAAAGGTTGGAATCCCAGAGAGCCACTCTCGCCAACCAGCTGAGGGCGGAGGAACTAACCTTCGTCGCCACCCATCCCGAGCGCCCCATGCCCGGGACCGTCTGCCGCCTCGGCACCATCTTCCTTCCCCTCGACGGCCTTGTCGACATCGACGCCGAGCGCGCCCGCCTCGCCGCCGAAATCGCCAAGACCGAAGGCTTCATCCGCTCCATCGATGCCAAACTCTCCAACCAAGCCTTCACCGCCAAGGCCCCCCCCCACATCGTTGACCAGCAGCGCGCCAAGAGACAGGAACTCGCCGCCGCCCTCGACAAACTCCGCAAACTCCACTCCGTCCTCGGCTGACCACAACCTTCACGAAAGACCCCACATGAACGAAACCGACCTCTGCCCCTGCGGCTCCGGAAAACCCTACGACGACTGCTGCGCCCGCTACATCGTCGCCGGCGAAAAAGTCCCCACCGCCGAAGCCCTCATGCGCTCGCGCTACTCCGCCTACGCCAAAGTCGACATCGACTACCTCTACAAAACCTCCTCCGACCTCGTCCGCAAAGAGTTCGACCGCGACAACACCCGAAAGTGGGCCGAGACCTCCACCTGGAGCGGCATCGAAGTCCTCAGAACCGAAGCCGGCGGCCCCGACGACACCGTCGGACTCGTCGAATTCATCGCCCACTACAGCATCAAAGAGACCGACTTCAAACACCACGAAATCGCCCAGTTCGCCCGCAACAAATCAGGCGACTGGATCTTTCAGGACGGCCAAATCGTCGGCCCCGAGCCCATCCGCCGCGAAACCCCCAAAATAGGCCGCAACGACCCCTGCCCCTGCGGCTCCGGCAAGAAATACAAAAAGTGCTGCGGCAAGACCGCCTGACCACCCCCATGCCCATCGCCGCCTACCTCTTCGACATGGACGGCACCTTCCTCGACTCCGAACGAGTCTGGACCCGCGCCATGATTCGCCTCGTGCAAGACCACGGCGGCCACTGCACCGAAGACCAGATGCTCCGCATCGTCCTCGGACGCTCCTGGAACGACGTCCACCTCGCCCTCGTCGCCCTCGCCCCGCCCCTCGCCAGCCTCGGAATCCAACGCTGCGCCCAGCTCGCACGGGACGAATTCAAACGCCTGACCCAGGGCGGCGGACTCCTCATACCAGACTCCGCCCAACTCCTCCGCCGACTCGCCAAAACCAAACCCACCGCCATCGTCTCAGGTTCCCCCAGAGACGATGTCATCGAAGGCGCCCGCCTCGCCGGAGCCCACCAGGACATCCAACTCTTCCTCGGCGCCGAAGACTATCCCCGCGGCAAACCCGCCCCGGACGGCTACCTCACCGCCGCCCGCCTCCTGGGCGTCGACCCCGCCTGCTGCGTCGTATTCGAAGACTCCGGAGCAGGCGTCGCCTCAGCCAAAGCCGCCGGTATGATGTGCGTCGCCCTTCGCCACCGGGAAGTCCCCCTGGAAGCCGTCAAACAGGCCGACTGGATCGTCGAAAGCCTCAAAGAGTATTCCGACGACGAACTCCTCCGCCGCGTTCAAAAGAGGTAGCACATGGTCAACTGCATCGCCTGGCGCGTACGCCCCCGACTCGTCTTTCCCCTCGGCGCCGCCATCACCATCCTATCCTTCCTTCTCTACTGCTTCACCCTCTCGGCCGGCGTCTATCCAGGCGAAAGCGCCCGCACCATCGCAGCCGTCGCCGGCCTCGACTTGCCCGCATGGGCCCCCGCCAGACCCATCTTCCACCTCCTCTCGCGGGCGCTTTCCGCCCTCATCCCCGGCAACTTTCCCCTCGTGCTGAACCTCTTCAGCGCCGCCTGCACCGCCCTGTCCGCCGGCCTCTTCTATTTCCTCGCACTCCAGTGGCTGCTGATGTGCTCCCGGGAGGACGAAGCAGGCGACCTGATCTTCGACGAGGAAAGCGCCGAGCCCGTCAAGAGAATCGAATCCGGCGTCGTGCGCCATAACCAGCGATCGGTCACGGCGGCGGTTTGCGGCGCGGCGGCGGCAGGCTTCCTCTTTGCCACGAGCGTGCCGCTCTGGTGCATGGGCACGCGACTCTATGTCGACCCCTTCGTGGCGATGATGCTGCTGGCAATCCTGAACCTGACGCTGAGCGCGGTGGAGGTGCTCAACACGCGCGATGTCTGCGGCGCGTTCTTCCTGCTGATGCTCTGCAGCCTAGAGTCGGTTGTCTTCTGGGTGGCGATGCCTGTGGTGGCGCTGGCCCTCGGAAGGGAGATTCTGATGGCCCAGCGCAATGGCGACGATCATCCGCCGCTATGGTCTCTTGCGACGCCGTCGCTGCTGGGGATGGTGTTGGCGGGGTGCGCTTTGTGGGCGGCGAATTCGTGTTGCTGGGGGCTGCCGGCGAGCGGCCTGGCGAATGGGATTCTCGAGCGTTTCGGGGAGGAGTTGGCGGGCTGGATTCCGCACGGGTGCTGGGTTGAGATGCTGGTGCAGGGTGTGGTGCCGCTGAGTCTGTCGCTGATTTTCTCGTTTGCCTTTTTCCGCCGCCGGAACTGGTGGATGTTTCTCTTCCAGGCGGGGCTGTTGGGGTGCGTGGTGCCGTCGCTTTTCAACCTTCCGTTCTGTTTCGGGCGGCAAATGCGCCTGGCGGGGGCGTTGGCGGGGATGGATACGGTTTCGCTGCTTGACGGGCTGGTGCCGGCGGTTGTGGTGGGGGTGGTGGTGGCGTCGTGGATGCTGCTGCGGGATCCTATCTCGTACCGGACTTTCGACGAACCGGACTATGAGGGTCAGAGTGACCATCGGAGCCTGGGAATTGCGGGGAGTGTGGCGGCGTGGGTGGTTTTGGGGGTGTCGTTGGCTTCGCTCGGATGGCGTTGGGGGGTGGCTAGCGGCCGGAGCGGGGCGTTTGCGGATCGGCTGGCGGAGGATGCGCTCTCGCGGCTGGAGTCGGGGACGATTGTCTTCGGGGATGGTGTGCTCCGGGACAATATGAGGTTGATGGCGTTGCGGCGGGGAATGGACATCCGGTTTGCGCCGTTGGTGGAACCGTTGGGGCTGACGGTGGTGCAGCAGATGGAGCAGACGGCGGTTCTGTCGACGAATATGCCGCCTGTGGCGAGGGCCTACTATGGGGCTCATCGGGATGCGTTTCTTTCGGTCTGGCTGCTGTCGCGGCCGGAGCTTTCGGATCGGCTGGCGGTGTTGGACGGGTTTGAACCGGTTCAGTTCGGCGCGGCCTGTTCGAGGCGTTCGAAGGGGGCGGAGGATGTGCTTTTGGGGGATGGGGAACTTGGCTGGGTGGCGGAGGTTCCGCAGGGGCTGGTGTCTCGGCTGTCGGTGAAGGAACGCCCGAGCGCGGCGGGTGCGCTGGCGATGGAGCGGCGGTCGATTGCGACGGCGTTGCTTGAACTTTCGGACGAGATTGACCAGAGCGGCACGGGCTATCTGCGGCACCAGAAGCGGTTGCTCTGTCGCGACTTGGCGCGCCGGCTCAACGACCTTTCGGTGGCCTGCCTCGGCGAAGACCGGGGGGCTGCCGTGGAGGGCTTCTTGCTGGCGCAGGAACTCGATCCGGAGAACCCCGCGATTCTCCTGAACCGCGCCGCGCTCAAGGGTTCCCAGAGCCTTGCGGATGCTGAACTCACGCGTCTTTCCAAGGCCATCGCCGCGGCGGATCGTTCCTTGCCCCGATTTGCCTCGCGCTGGGGGCGGGTGGCGAGCGAATCCCTCTTCGAGGCCTTTGCCGCCGCGCCCGGCACCCGCCCGAGCGTGCAGGATGCGCTGGAGGCCATTCGAGCCCGCAAACTCGAACAGGCCGGCTGGCAGATTGTAAACCTAAACTTCTCCGAGGCCGAGAGGCTAGCACGGTGGCTGATGGATCATGGCAAGAAAGAGGACCCAAAGGTATGGACCTCTTTGGCCCTTTCCTTAGCAGGTCAGAAACAGCCCCAAGGCGCCAAGATGTGGATCGCCCGCGCCATCGCCAAGGGCTTCAGCGAGAAAGACCTCGCCACCGTCCAGGCCTTCCTCGACTACTGCATGGGCGACTACCCCCAGGCCCGGCGCCAACTCGAACGCGTCATCAAAGTCAACGCCGACGCC
Source organism: Kiritimatiellia bacterium (assembly GCA_051892815.1). Taxonomy (GTDB): domain Bacteria; phylum Verrucomicrobiota; class Kiritimatiellia; order RFP12; family DVOR01; genus JAXFQS01. Next base: position 5,332 of record JBJFGP010000018.1, read on the forward strand.
GCCCACTACATCGGACTGCGCGCCCGCCCCAAAGTCCTCCAAATCCTCGACGAACAGAGCGAAGAACTCCAGGCCCTCGCCCTGCTCGCCGACGTCCTCTTCGCCCAAAAACGCCACTCCGAAGTCGAAGCCCTCGTCCTCCAAATGATGTGGGAAGCCACCCGCCGCAACGCCCACCCCATCATCAGCCGCGTCCAAGGAGACCTCGCCTTCGCCAAAGGCGACTACACCCTCGCTCGAGACCACTACCGCGCCGTCCTCGCCGCAACCCCAGACCACCGCCGAGCCCTATCCCGCATCCTCGAAGTCGACCGCCGCATCGGCGACGTCGCCCAAGCCGCCGCCGACGCCCGAGAGACACTCTCCCGCCAGCCCCTGAGCCACCAAGCCCTCTGCCTCCTGGGCTACGCCTCCTCCAAAAGCGGCCAGACAACCCTCGCCAAAGACCTCCTCCTCCTGAGCAACCAAATCGCACCCAACGCCGACGCCCAAGCCGAACTCGCCCGCCTCGCCTTGGCATCAGACGACCTCCCCCGCGCCAACCGCCTCCTCACCCAGGCGCTTGCCCTCGCACCCCAAAACGACCGCGCCTGGGCTGACCTGGCAACCCTCCGCCTGCGCGAGGGCAA
>JBJFGP010000019.1:0-5937 GCA_051892815.1 Kiritimatiellia bacterium
GGGATGGCCGGGATTACGAGCCTGCGCATCCGATGGTTCTGTTTGGTCATCATTTTGCCGGCATTGCAGGGGCGGGCCCTATTGTCGGTCCCATTATTGCATTGAAGTATGGCTGGGCGCCCGCGCTTGCTTGGATTCTGCTTGGATGCGTCTTTCTGGGGGCGTTCCACGATTTTGCCGCCATGTTCATCTCGATTCGCCACGAGGGCAAATCGATAGCGGGCATTGTCGAGAGGGTTATCGGTCGGTGCGGGCGTCAGGTGTTCATACTTTTCTGCATTGCGGCCCTTGTGCTGGTGGTGGCGGTCTTCTCCCTTTTGGTGGCGAAAACTTTCACCTCAACTCCTGCTACGGCTACGGCTTCGCTCCTCTTTATCGCCATGGCGCCGGTTTTCGGCTGGTTGACCTACCGTCGCGGATTGCCCCTGCTGATTGGGACTTGCATTTTCGTCCCGCTGGTGTTTCTGTCGATTTGGGGCGGGATGTGTTTTCCGCTCGATCTGGGTGCATTGCTAGGATGGAGCGAACCCGCGGTCATTAAAGTTTGGCTGGTGGTGCTGCTGTTCTATGCTGCCGTGGCATCGGTCATCCCTGTCTGGCAGATGCTCCAGCCGAGAGACTATCTGAATGCCTACCTGCTTTACGCGATGGTGCTGGTCGGCCTCTTGGGCGTGTTCGTCTGTGCCCCGACCATCCAGTTGCTCCCTGTGCCTGAGGGAATGTCGCTGGGCAAAGGCTTTGTCCAGGCATTCCCATTGCTCTTTGTGACGATTGCGTGCGGGGCTTGCTCGGGTTTCCACGCCCTGGTTGCCTCGGGCACCTCGGCAAAGCAGCTGTCAAATGAGCGGCACATTCGTCCCGTGGCGTACGGCGCCATGCTGGTCGAAGGCGTGCTGGCTGTGATAGCCGTAATCAGCGTCGCCTATTTGGCCCCCGAGACCTATCGTCAAGCGGCGGGCAATCCCGTGCAAGCCTTCGCGTCCGGCATTGCCTCGTTTGCCCAGCACCTGGGATTGCCGCAAGAGGCCGGCGCGACATTCATCTCGTTGGCGATCTCGGCGTTCATTATGACCTCCTTGGACACAGGCGCACGGCTCACGCGATTTCTTTGGTGCGAATTGTGGCAGCGGGAAGGTAGGATTGCCCCTCCTTCGTGTGTATCTGTTCTGACAAGACCTATACCCGCAACGGTTATAGTCATTGCTATCGTTTCGGTCTTTTGCTTTACAGGGGCGGCTGACAAAATCTGGCCGGTCTTCGGGGCGACTAATCAGTTATTGGCGGCCCTCACCTTGATGGTAGCCACGCTTGTGCTCAAGCGCGCCGGGCGCTCCTACCTTTGGCCCCTAGTGGGAATGTCCTTTATGCTACTGGTGAGTGCCTCGGCATTGGTCACCCTCTTGCTGGATAAGTGGCAAGCCCGCGACTATCCGCTCTCAATCACCACCCTCTTCCTCTTGGCAACGGCGGTCTGGCTCTGTTTGCTGGCCGGCAAGGCCTTCTTCAATAAGGAGACCGCAAAAGCATGAGCGAGCCCCAACTTCTCTTCTTCCAACGCCTCACCTCCTGGCGTCAGGTCGCGGATGCCGCGCGTACAACAATTCGTCGAGAGGCTGGCGACAAAGAGCCTAGTTCCAAGTGGAAACGGCGTATTCTCCTGGCTGAGCATTCCCCCATTCGCCAACTGCTTTTCCGATGGAAATGGACTAATCTCAAATACTGGGTCAGCGTCCATATCGTCCGCCATAAGGTTGGCATTGAACACTTCGTCAGCACACAACGGACGGATCGGACAGGCGTCAACCGGGACGAGATGCCTCAAGCCGCGGTCGTCGACCACGAGTGCATTGTCAACGCCCAGACTCTTGTGACCATTTCGCGCAAACGCCTGTGCGCCCAAGCCTCCCCCGAAACCCGCCAGGCGTGGCGACTGGTTGTCGAGGCACTGCGCCAGACAGACCCGGAAGTCGCCGCCTGTTGCGTGCCCGAATGTGTCTATCGGGGGTTTTGCCCCGAGTTCAAGTCTTGCGGCTATGCGCAGAGCGAAGCATTCAAACAAGCGGTCGCGGCGTATCGTAAGGTCGAGTAGGTTTTATGCCTGGAGAGGTAAACATCGACTTGCAGCGTCTGGCCCGGAGAGGTTTGCCCGAAGCCGTCTTCGGGGCTGGCAAGACCACTGCCCAAATCTGCGAAGCCGTGCGGACGCTGAATGCCCACGGGCAGAACGCAATGGTCACACGCCTTGCCCCAGCTCAAGCCCAAGAGTTCCTTCGGGAGATGCCCGGCGCCGTCTATCACGAGTTGGCGGGAATCGTGACGGTTGATGTCGCTCCTTTGCCGGAAAAGTTAGGGCGAGTAGCAGTGTTGGCTGCGGGCACTTCTGATGTGCGCGTTGCCGAGGAAGCGGCGATTTCGGCGGAACGGGCGGGAGGCGAGGTTTCCCGTCATTATGACATTGGCGTGGCCGGGATTCATCGCCTTTTTGCCCAACTGGATGCGGTTTTGGATGCCGAGGTGTTGATTGTTGTGGCTGGCATGGAGGGGGCGCTCCCATCGGTTGTCGGTGGGTTGACTCGTGTGCCTTTGATTGCGGTTCCGACGAGTATCGGATATGGTTCTGCCTTCCAAGGTGTGACGGCATTGCTGGCTATGTTGAACAGTTGCGCTGCGGGCATTACGGTTGTCAACATTGACAACGGTTTTGGCGCGGGGATTGCAGCTTCGTTGATTTTGCGTGTCAAAGGAGGTCGGGCGTGAGGCGGTTTGATTTGAAGCGGTTCCTGGCTAGCCGGAAGGCAGTTGTCGAGAAGGCATTGGATGCGGTTCTTCCTCAGGAAGATGTGCGTCCGGCGGTTTTGCACGAGGCGGTTCGCTATGCAGTTTTTTCGGGGGGGGGCGGCAAGCGTTTGCGCCCAATCCTTGCTATGATGGTAGCGCACGCTTTGGGGAAATCGGATCGTTTTGCGCTTTCGGCGGGGGTTGCCATTGAGCTTTTCCACAATTACACGCTGGTGCACGACGATCTGCCTTGCATGGATGATGATGCGTTCCGGAGGGGTGTTCCGACGGTGCACAAGAAGTTCGGCTACCATGTTGCGGTGCTGGCCGGCGATTTCCTGCAACAGTGTGCATTTGCGGCCTTGGCGGATTCCCGTCTTCCCGCTGAAGTCATTCGAGACCAGTTGCGGATTTTGGGGGCTTCCGAGGTTGTCGCGGGGCAAATCGAGGACTTGGCTTGTGCGAATCGCGCGGATCTAGAGCAGATGTGTTTCATACACGAGCGCAAGACAAGCGATCTTTTCATCCGTGCCGCTGTGATGGGCGCGTTGAGTGCGGGGGTGCCGCTTCACTCGAAGGCTATGGACGCAATTGGCGACTATGCGCTCTATCTGGGGCTGGCTTTCCAGATTGTGGACGATCTCCTGGACGGCGCCCGGAAGGACGAATTGTCGGTTTTGAATCTGATGGATGCCTCGTCGGCCCGGCGTTTGGCGCAAAACTATACGGACAAGGCGTTGCAGTCGCTTTACCGCTTTGCTGTGCGTCCCGAGCGTTTGGCGGCTCTCGCGGAGGGGTTGCTTGATCGTCTTGCCTAGGAAAGAGTTCCTGCCTACCTCCTGCGGGATGTCGTATCAACCTGTCAGGGCAGGGGATTGTAATCTCCATCCCTGAAAGGTTCCTATCTGCCGGTGGCGATGGTGCCAACCTCCAGTGATGGAGAGGCGCCAGCCCACGAGTTGCCGGGAGACTTTCCCCGCCCCGGCATTCCATCCTTGTTTCACGCGCGGGAAAATGGTATCATCACACAAGTTTTCATTCTACAACCAGAGTCATCATGCCGAATACCGTCTTAGTTGGGTCCCAGTGGGGCGATGAAGGAAAAGGGAAGATTATCGATGTCTTGACCGCCGAGGCCGATGTCGTCGCGCGCTTTCAAGGCGGCAGCAACGCCGGGCATACCGTCATCGCCGACGGCAAGAAGTATGTCCTGCACTTGATTCCCTCGGGCATTCTCCACCAAGGCAAACTCTGCGTCATCGGCAATGGCGTCGTGATGAACCCCATCGACTTGATTGAGGAGATGGAGATGCTCCGCAAAATGGGCATCGAACCGGCAGGTTCCCTCTTCGTTTCCGACCGCGCCCATATGGTGATGAATTGGCACCGCGCCATCGACAAAGCAGAAGAAGCCGCTCGCTCCCCCGAGAAGAAAATCGGCACGACCGGACGAGGCATCGGCCCCGCCTACGCGGCTAAAGTCGGACGCACCGGCATCCGCGCCGGCGAGATGGCCTCGCCCGACTTCGACAGCCGAGTCCGCGAAGAAGTTGCTCTCGCCAACGAGCGCCTTGCCCTCTTGAACGCACCCCTTCTGGATGCCGAAGAACAGGTCGCAATCTATCGCGAAGTCGCCCGCCAACTCGCCCCCTTGATTGCCGATACCGCACTTCTGCTCAACCAGTTGGACCGGGAGGGGAAAAGCATCCTCCTCGAAGGTGCGCAGGCAACCATGCTCGACATTGACTTCGGCACCTACCCCTTCGTGACATCCTCCAATCCGACCGCAGGAGGCGCATGCACCGGCTCGGGGCTTTCCCCCCGCCGAATCGATCGAGTGGTGGGCGTCGTCAAGGCCTATACCACCCGTGTCGGTGCAGGCCCCTTTCCAACCGAACTATTCGATGAGGTCGGCGAACGCCTCCGCAAGCGTGGAGGAGAGTTCGGCGCAACCACCGGTCGCCCCCGTCGTTGCGGCTGGTTCGACGCCGTGGTCGCGCGCTATGCCAGCACCATCAATGCCGTCGACTTCTGGGCAATGACCAAACTTGATGTTCTCGACGAAGAGCCCATTATCAAGATTTGCGTGGCTTACGACTGCAACGGGAAACGGCTAGAGTCCATACCCTCCGACATCCGCGTTTTGGCCGACTGCAAACCTATTTACGAGGAGATGCCTGGTTGGCTTGTCCCGACCAGTCATATCACCCGATACGAGGATTTGCCGCCTCAGGCCAAAGCCTATGTCGAGCGCTTGATTGAACTGATTGGTGCCAAACTCGGCATCCTTTCCGTAGGCCCCGCCCGCGAAACGACCTTGCGCATTGCGCTCTGATTCCTGCCTAGGAGTTCTCCCTTGAAAATCCCAGCCCATATCGCCATAATAATGGATGGTAACGGGCGTTGGGCGCTAGCCAAAGGACTCCCGCGCTTGGAAGGCCACAAGGCCGGTGCTGAGACCATTCGCCGCGTGCTCCAGTGCTGTCAAAAGGCCGGAGTTCAGTACCTGACGCTCTATGCGTTTAGTTCCGAAAACTGGAAGCGACCCAAGGATGAGGTGCAGGGGCTGATGACCTTGTTCGCCGACTTTTTGCAACGGGAGGAGGCAACTCTGCACCAGCAGCAAATCCGTTTGCGGGTAATTGGCGAGCGCACAAGGTTGCAACCTGAACTCCAGCATCTAATCAACCAAGTCGAGAGCAGAACAACCACCTATCGCCAGCAACTTATCCTTGCGGTCAGTTATGGCGGTCGGCAGGAAATCCTCTCAGCGGCGCGTACTTTGGCCACTCGGGTTCGGGAAGGATTGATGGCACCGGATGGTATCGATGAGGGCGTTTTTGCGCAAGCACTTTATGCCCCTGATGTGCCCGATCCGGATCTAATCATTCGTACCAGCGGGGAATATCGGTTGAGCAATTTTCTCCTTTGGCAAGCAGCCTATGCCGAACTTTATGTGACTGATTGCTGTTGGCCGGATTTCAATGAGTCGGAGTTTGAGAAGGCTTTGAACGCCTATGCCCAAAGGGAACGCCGATTCGGCGGGCATGCCTAGGAAAGGGAGTCGCATGAAACCGAATGCAAAGCGGACTTGTATTGGCGCTGCGGTGGCACTCTTTTGGATTTTCAGCGCTATTTGCTTGCCCCCTGTTCTAGCGT
>JBJFGP010000020.1:0-26392 GCA_051892815.1 Kiritimatiellia bacterium
GTCTCGGTGGGGGGCCAGACGAGGCCGATGCTCTTGGCGTTCCAGACTTCGGGGAGTCCGTCCTGGGCGAGGGTGAGGGTGCGTCCGATTTCGATTTCGGGGATGTTTTCGGGCCACTCGATGGTCCAGGTCCAGGGGGTCGGCTGGAAGAGGCTGGGGTCGGCGGCGGGGTCTTTGCCGAGCAGGGAGAGCCAAGGGACGCCGGCGCCGATTTCGGGCCATTGGCTCTGGGGGATGGAGGGGAAGGCGAAGCCGTCCTGCATGGGGTAGTACATCAGGGCGTTGAGGGTTCCGGCGGCGCGTGCCCAGAGTTGGCCTTTGCGGTCGCGGTGGACAGGCGCGGTCGAGGAGGTTTCCAGCCAAGTGGTCTGCGGCATCCAGGGGTTGTCCAAAAGGTCTATAGGATGGGGTCCCGGAAGTGCCAACCCTGCGGTTGCGGTGCTGCCTAGGTTTGGGTACCAGAAGTTAGTAGCAGCGACATCGAACCAACGCACCTTTTTGCGGCCGTCGCGGATGTACTCGACAAGGACGCCCGGTTCGGAAGAGGCCGGGCCGTTCAAATCAGACCGGAGCGCCCACACCACATAGCCGCCGGAGCCGGCCCGCACGAAAGCGTGCTCCTCGTTCGGATTGTAGGCCGCCTCGGAAGGATTGTTCTGGCTGTAGACCTTCGGCACCGTGCCCTCGTCGGGAAAGAGCACGCCGGAGCCAAAGGCAGGCGGCCCGAGCTCCTCCGCCAGGCAATGCCGCGCCGTCAGCGCCGTGCCCAGACACTTCTCCGTCACAACCCGCGCATCCGAACCCGTCCGGTAGACCAAATCCTTCCCCTCAAGGAATGTGTAGCACCCCGTCAGATGATTCTCCGACCCGTCGTGCTTCGTCAGCGCCTCCGCGAACGACTCCAGCAATTCGAACCGCCGGTTCCAGAACAGCAGATTCCCCACAACCACCCCCTCGCGCGCCGGACGCGTAGCACCCGACACCCGACCAAGTCCAGCCCCCGACACCCGCGCCAGCAGATTGCTCGTCGGCACCGACACCTCCGTCGCCTCCCCGAAATCCAGACTGCACGACACCTTCCCCGGCACCACCTCAAGCGAAACAAAATGCCACCCCCCCAGCGAAACATCCACATCCCGAGGCACCTCCACCTCAACCCCGCCGCCCGAAAGCACCAGCCCAAAGCCCTCCTTCGCAGGCTCCACATCGATCGACACCTCCCCTTCCCCGCCCGCGCCCAAAGTCAACACCGCCGCCCGGTTCGTCGCCCCCGAATCAAGGTATTCAGCCTTGAACCAAAACTGCACCGTGCCCCCCTCCGGAGCAAAATAAGAGCGATCCGCCAGAGCCAAAGACGCCTCCGCACCATCTAAATAGAGCCCCACGTCCTGGAGATAAACACTCTCCGCCGCCGACCCCTTCTGCGACGCGATCACAATTGAAGCCGACTCATACTCCCGCGGCCAACGCGCCCGGTAAACCTGCGGCAACGACGGCACCTCCACCGCCTTCGGCATGTCCGAAAGATGGAACGACGAACTCCACCAAACCTCAATCGGCTTGGCATTCGTCGTCACCGCACAAATCACCGAAGCATAGACATTCGTCGTACCATCCTCCCCCACTTCAACCATCCCACCGGTCACAGACGAATCCGGCGCCGGCGGCACATAGAGCCCATGATGGTAATGCTCTCCCGAGACCGCACCATAGATGTACCCTGCAAGCGAACCATCCACCTCAGGCGTATGCCCCGGCGCAGTCCCGGCCACGCTTCCCCCCCGAGGAACCATTTCAACCCCCACACTCCAAGGCTGCTCCGCCAGCGTAAACAAGTTCGTATCGCTCCGGAGAACCGAACGAATCGGCATAAACCAGATATTGTCCTCGCTCGAAAGCTTGAGCATCGAATAGCCCGCCCCAAGCGTGGAAAACGCCCCATTTCCCTCCGGTTCGCGAGCGTGCCCCTCGGGTTCCTGATAGCGGCACAGTTCGAACGAATAGTCCTGCGGCAGATAAATCGGACGCCCCACATCCTGCCCCACATCGCCCCGCACGAATACCGGCGCATCCGCCGGCCAGTCGTTTTCGTACTGGTCCAATTCAAAGGGCCAGGAGACCTCCATCTCGTCCGCCTCCATCCAGTAGACCTCGGCATTCCACCGCTCGCCGACAGTGGGCCTCAGGGGGAAGACCTCGCCATTCTTGGGGCTGTGGGCGTAGGTACCCTTGTGCTGGTAGAGATAGTCTCCGCGGTCGTCGGAGGGCTCCACGATAGTGGGCATGGCGTAGAGACCTTGAGTGTCGTATCCTTGTCCGTCGGGGCGCAGAGGGGTGCCTATCGACCCGCGCAGAGCGTTGACTTGCGGGCGGGAGATTTCCACTACCTGCACATGGAGAATCCTGTCGAAGGAGCCGGTCTCGTAGTAGGCCATCACGACCTGCCCCTGAAGCTGCCCGTAGGCGTAGAGCATAGAGGTGGAAGGGTCGATGTAGAGGCCACTGACGACGCGGTTGGTAATGACCTGTTCGATGCCGCCGGCGGAATTGGTATAGGCGCCGTACTGCGGCACAGTGAGGCTCTCGGGACCGTAGAATTTGACGAATTTGCCGCGCAGGTTGATGGCGGGGCCGTTGTAGGGATAGTCGGTCCAGTAAATGCGCCTGGGGCGATCGGAGGTTGCCGGGGAGACGATGTAGGTCATCTCTCTTTGGGTGCCGTCGGCGAGCACCCAGGTGAAGGTTTTGGTGCCGCCTGAGACGGCGTATACTTGCTCTGCGTGGGGGTCGAAGAGGAAGTCTGTGGAGCCGCTTTTCTGGAAGGTTTCGTAGGTGGCGCTCCAATCGGTCTGTTCGGGGGCTTCGAGTGTCTGGCCGAGGTAGTATTCAGGCTTGGTGCGTTCGACGGAGAAACCGGCCTCTGCGGAGGCCAGGAGGCGACGGGGCTGGCCGGCGGTTTGTTTTGAGGAGAGGGCGTTGGTTCCTGGGGTGACGATTGCCGCGGGGGTGTAGGCGGAGTTGGTGGCCAGCCAGACGTTGTCCTGGAGGTTGGTGGTGATGCGGATGGTGGGCGGCGGGGGGACGGAGAGGGTGTAGCCGGCGTCGGCGGCGGCAAGGCTTCCGGCGACGGCGAGCAAGGGTAGGATGAGATGGTGTCGGCTCATTGGTGTAGGCCCTCAAGTGGGGTCAATCAGCGCACGCGGATAATGTAGGCCAGGGCGTAGTAGGGGGGACGGTTTTCGTGGGCTTCTGTGCTGCCGGAGGAGTCGGTGGCGTCCTTGACTTCACCATTATTCTTGCTGCCGTCCCAGTTGGCGTAGACCTCCTTTTTCCCGTTATAGCAAGCCGAGTAGCCGGCGGTTTTGAAGCGAATGCTGTGCGTGTGGGAAGGAAGCTGGCCAGTGGTAAGCGTGACTTTGGCGAGGCCGCCGGTGCTGCCGACGGAGTAGTCTCTTCCTGCGCCTACAATGAAGAAGTTGCAGAGATTGGGGGTTTTGTTCTTGCCGTCGCAGAGGGCCCAGCCGTCGGGAATCTTGTCGACACTGCCGCTCCAGAGGATGATTCCGCCGACGGGTATGGTGCCGTAGCCGCTCACGGTTCCGCTGACAGCGAGGTTGCCGCTGATGTTGGCCTGCTGCCCGACATTGAAGGAGTCTGCCTGAAGGGTTTTGGTGTGCACGGTTTCGGAAGTGAGCACGCCCTTGACGGTCAAATCGCCGGAGGCGTTGGAGACATCCGAGGCGTAGGATGCGTAGGGCACCGCGAGGATGCGCTGGCGGGGGGCAATCTCCCCGCTGCTGCCCGAGACCGTCAGGCCGACATAGATCGTCGTGCCCGCATAGTCGGCGAAAATCTGTCCCAGATTCTTGGGCGAGAGTCCCGAGATGGCACTGCCCGCCTCGTCGGAAAGTTCGGTGTTGAACAGCCCCGAATCGTCGAGCAGCACATTGCAGGTCCGCCCCCAGAGCGCGTCCCCGCCGGTAGGCTGCGCGTAGAGGCGGAACTCGATGGTCTGGTTCTTCGAGGCGAGCACGCCCCCCTTCTCGTCGCGCAAAACCCCTTGGTAGGTGAACGCCGTCGACGCCGCCGACAGGTGCCCGGCGCCCAAAAGAAAGATAAGCAGCAATGCGTGCAGTTTCATAGTAGGATTCCCAGTGAGAGATGCCAAGGTTTCAGGATAAAAGGTTGATACTACTTCAGGACAATGGTTGACAGCGTCGAAATCCGCTCGAAAGAAGCCGCCCCCGAAAGGGTTATCCCCCCCTCGTGCCGCAGCCCCGTAAGCGTCCAGCGGCAACTGCCCGAGATTTCGTTCCGAGGAGCCCACGGCGCATCCCCGCCGCTGGCATCCATCACCAGCTCCACCACATTCCCAACCCCAAAAGTCTCAGGCTTGACCGGAGCGAGATAATTCCCGAAATCATCCCCGTCCGGAGCCGGCGTCTTGAAGTCCGCCCGCAAACCATCGTGCTGCGGATGTAGCGGATGCCGCAGGAGCGAAGTAGCCCCGTCCGCCGCCACCCGGAACGCAAAAACCGCCCGCCTCGATGCCACATCAAACGCCTCCGCCTCGACCACCGGCGTCTCCGTCGGAAGACACACCGCACTGATCCGGAAACCCGTCACACCGTCCGACGGCACCACGGCACCGCCCCCATACAAATGGTACCCACCACCCCCCGTGCTGCTCTTCGGCGCCACACAAGAAACCCGCTGAAGCAGCCGCGCCCTGCCCGTCGAATCGATGTGCAGCGGCAAACGAACCTTGAGCGTTCCACCCGCCCTGCTGAACCCCTTCTCGCCCGGCCCCCGCACCTGGTCGAACGCCACCGTCGCCAGCCAAAGTCCGCACGGCCACTGCGTCCGCTCGCCCACCACCCCGTCGCATTCCCCCACGACCGGCACCGCCGCGCCAAGGCACGAACCGCCATCGGTGTCTTCAATCCGCAGCACCGCTCCGAAGGAAACCCCGAGGGGCAAATTCGCCGGCATGGCGCCCCGGTCCAAACCCCACTCCACGCGCCAGACCTGCCCGGCGGCGAGGGTTTTGGCGGCAACCTGTCCGTAGGATTCGAGGGCGTGCCAGAGGTCGTTTGTCGCGGCGACATCGGCATCGCGCCAATGCAGCCAAGCGGGGGAGAAGTCGACGCTTCCGGGCTCGGGGGCTTCGCTCGGATCGAGGCGCAAGGTTGCCGTGCAGGGGGCGCCGGAGTCGTTGCGGACGGTCAGGATGGTATAGGTGGAATTGGTGCCGAAGTTGACGCCGTGGCGGGGGGCGATGTAGAGCGAACCGCTCCAGTCGCTGAGCGCGGTGGACTCGGAGAGGAGGACATCTCCGTCGGAGACGGTTGCCGTGGGGTAGACTTTCAGGAGGTTGGGAGCGGCGGCGGGGTTGCGTCCGGAGAGGCGGTAGAAGTTGGCGGCGGCGGTTCCGGAGAAGCCGTTGAGGTAGTCGCGGACGGTGACCTGCTTGCCACGCTGGACGCTGAAGCCGATGAAGTTGAGGACGCTGTTGGTGGCGGTCTTGTGCCAAGCCAGGCGTGGGGCGGTGGGGCGGCCGGGAATGGTCACTTGGGTGGCGAGGTTGCTGGTGCAGAAGAGCAGGCAGACGGTTCCGGCGGGGACGCTGGTGGCGGTGGTGGCCTCGGGTTGGTTGCGGTTCCAGACGGCGAAGGGGGTGGCGACCATGGTGCTTGAGACCCAGTCGGAGGAGAATTGGCGGGTGTTGCCGAAGGTGGTCTGGTCGTAGAGCGAGACGATGTCGGCAGGCCACTCGGCGAAGAGTTCGGAGGCGTTCGAGGAGGGCTCTACTTCGATCAGGAAGGCGTTCCACCCCGGGCGCAGGGTGTAGGTCTGGAGGATGCTCTGTCCTACCAGGCAAAGGGGGAGCAAGGTGGCTAGGATTGGGGTCAGGAGGTTGGCACGAAGGCTCATGGGAGGTGGATTCCTTTGGGGATCGGAGGTGCCTACGAATTTCAGGGTTTGCCGGACGCGCCCACGGCCAGGACTAGCCCGCTGCGGTTCTCGATCAGCAGCACGAGGCGCGGGGGCGGGTTGACGCGAACCTGGCTGGGCGGCGGATTGGTCGAGCAGGTGAGGTGCGCCTGTTCCAGGCTCAGCCAACGCGTCGGTCGGGGGGACTTCAGCGCAGGCGAGAGCGGCTCGGGGTCGAAGGGGAGAACCAGGCAGGGCAGCACGGTTCCCCCTTCAAGGGGCTTGGCTTCGCGGCGGATGGTATCGACCAGTGGGCGGTCGATGCGCCCGGCAAGGGCCTCAAGGGTAGTCGGCGAACGGGGCGAGAGGAGCCAAAGCGACAGGCGCTTCGCGGCAAGGTCCACCAGCGTCGCCTCCAAGGTTTCGTCGGCATAGGTGAGCACCCAATCCCGCGCCAGCAGCCCATCTTTCGCGGGCTCCAAAGGCTCCTTCCACTCCGATTGCAGGTCGAGCTGGGCGTCGGGCAATAGGCGGATTCGCGACCGTCCCTCGACTTCCGCGCGAGAGAGGGCAAGCTCCGCATCGGCCAGCGTTTGGGCCACCCCTTCGGGCGAATTGAACGCCATCAGGAGCGAGTTTGCCGCCTTCGGAAGATCCTTTGCGCGCCGCAGTTCCGCCGCCGCAATGGCACAGGGAGAGACCGCCCAGCAATCCCCCATCCGGCCGCTTTTGAGCCAAGCCCGCGCTAGAACCCCTGCGTACTGGGTCTGCCGCCAACAAGCCGCATCCGCCCCCAAAAGCGGGTACGAAAGGGTGGCGAAGGTTAGCAGAATCGGAAGCAGGAGGTTCATAGCCCCAGGGGTGAAAGGTTTGCTTATTTGACTGCCGAAGGTTTCTTGGATTTGGCGTCGAGGATGAGGATGTGGTCGACCACCTGGCGCTCGCCCCCGGTGTTCATCTTCACCATCGGAGGCTTCGTGGGCGCGACAATCCCGCCCCACGGTTTGCGCGCGACACTCTTGCGCAGGGCAAGCGTGGACGACCCGCCGCCGTCGAGATTGACCCCGTCGACACAGCCCAACGCCTTGAGGAACTCGGTCTCCTCCCAACTGTTCATGCCGTCGGACTGTTTGGTGCGGCCCTCGCAAATGACAAAGTAGAGCACCTTGTCGGGCGTCATCCCGGCGAATGTGCGCGGATGGCGGTCGGTGTTGGTGCGATCCTTGTCGGTGACCTTGGCCTTGCCCTTGGTCATCAGCGGATAGGTGCCGATGTAGTCGGTGCACGCCTTATAGCGCACCGGGTCGAAATCCCCGAGAGAGACATCTTTCTTGCCGGGGCCGAACGCGATACCGCCCGGCGCCCCGTTCTTGTTGAGCTCCTTCCCCCCGGACTTGACGCTGAACCACGGAATATTGCTCGCCCCCATGTCGAAAAAGGTGCCGTTGACCGCCGCCAGCGCATTGTACTTCGCGGCGACCGCAGTCGTCAACTCGACATTCTTCTTCGGAGTATCCTGATTCTCGTAGACGAAAAACGACACATCCGCGCTCTTCAGATCAACCTCCAGCACCCGAATCCAATTCTTGTGCCCGTACAACTTACTGAAATGCGCGCTGAAATAGGTCACCCCCGGAGCAATCTGCCCACCCGTCGCCTCCGTCAACCCCGCTGACCGCACCGACGCCGGAAAACACTCCCGCGGAGTCTTTCCGAAGACAGAACTCCCCACGACCAACGCCAGCGCCAAACCCAGCGTAAAGCCTCTTCTCGTAAACAATTTCATGCAGAATTCCCTTTCGCTTATTGTTGTTTTGTGTCAAGAGCGGCTCTCTCCTGAACCACCCCGGCAACCATTTTATTCCTTTCAAATCCCCATTGCAAGCAAAAACCATCCTGCCTACCACCGCCCCCCAATCCTACCCACCACCGCCACCCTATCCAATCTACCCATCACCCCCAATCCAACCTACCCATCGCCACGCCGCCGCCACACCACCAACACCCCCGCCCACTCCAACGACCGCCAAATCCCAGCGGCCCCGGAGATATTTTAGATGTCTCAGCGCGAATCATTCGGCAGTTCACCTCCTGACAATCCCCCTCCATACCCCGGACACCCCTCCCCTCCCCCCCCCCAAAACGCCCCCACATTCCTCCCCCCTGCCCTAACAGGCCCCCTCCTCCGCACCATCCAACCCATCAACCACCCCCAACCGCACAAAAAAACGGCGACGCCCAATCAGGCATCGCCGTCCATCAAAACGCGCGAAACGAACTACTTCGCTTCAGGCGCAGCCGCCTCGGCAGGAGCCTCGACGACCGGCTCAGGAGCCTTTTTGGCAACCCACGACAGCACCACCAACTCAGCCGCGTCACCCTTGCGGGCACCCAACTTCGTGATGCGCGTATAGCCGCCTTGACGCCCCTCCATCGCCGGGACAATCTCGTCAAACAACTTCTTCACCGCCTCCACACTGCGCAGACGCGCAGCACACAGACGGCGAGCAGCCAAAGTCCCCTTGCGGGCCATCGTCACCGCACGCTCGGCGACCTTGCGCGCCTCGCGAGCCTTCGGCAGCGTAGTGGTAATCGACTCGGCCAGAATCAGATTCGCGACCAACATGCGCATCAACTGCTCACGATGGGCGGACGAACGGCCAAACTTCTTTGCGACAGATTTGTGACGCATACTCTACTATTCCTCGTCTTCTTCAGTTGTTTCCCTCGTCTCCTCGACGATCTCATCATCCTCCGGCTCCAAAGACGGCGCCGGCGGCTTGTCCAACAGCGTGAGATCGAACTTGTAGCCGAGATGCAGGCCAAACTCCGTGAGCTTGTCCTTGATCTCGTTCAGAGACTTCTTACCGAAATTGCGGTACTTGAGCATCGCCGCCTCAGACTTCAACGCCAACTCACCGACCGTGGTGATGTTCGCATTGTTCAGACAGTTGGCCGCACGGACGCTCAACTCGATTTCGTTCACGCTCATGTTCAGAATCTTGCGCAGACGCTGACGCTCCTCGTCCACAGGCGCATCCCCGCTCATAATCTCCAGAACATCGTCCTGATAGTCGACAAACACATCCAAATGGTGCCGCAGAACCGCAGCCGCAGTCTTCAGCGCCTCGTCCGGAGTGACCCGACCATCCGTCCAGATGTCCAAGACCAGCTTCTCATAGTCCGTCCGCTGCCCGACACGCGTATTGAGCACATCGAAGTTGACCCGCGTGACCGGAGAGAAAATCGAATCGATCGGAATCACACCGATTTCGAACTCCGGACGCTTGTTCCCCTCCGCCGGACAGAAACCGCGCCCCACGCTAATCAGAACCTCCATCTCCAGAGAAGCGCCTTCCGCCAAAGTGGCAATCGGCATCTCCGGATTCAAGACCTGAATCGAATTGTCCAGCGCAAAGTCAGCAGCCGTGACAACCCCCGGCTCCTTGCGGGAAAGCTTCAGCCAGCGCGGATTGCGATTGTAGCTCTTGAAGAGCACCCGCTTGAGGTTCAGGACGATGTCCGTGACATCCTCCGCCACCCCGGGAATCGAGCAAAACTCGTGCGAGACACCCTTGATTTTGACCGCCGTGACGGCAATCCCCTCAATTGAAGAGAGCAACACCCGGCGCAGGGAATTCCCCAGCGTGCGGGCATACCCAACCTCGAAAGGCTCAGCGGAGAAACGGACATAAGTCCCGGTCGCCGTCGCATCATCGCGAACAATCTTCCCGGGCATCTCAAAACGACTTACACGAATCGCCATGTTTCGTCCTTTCGTAAAGCTCCGCCCCGACCAAGCGGGTGCGGAGCCGACGTTTCAGGATCCCGGCTAGCGGGAGTAAAGTTCGACAATCGCCTGCTCATCCACAATCGGAGCAATCTGCTCGCGCGTCGGGACGGCAAGGATCTCCCCGCGGAAAGCCTTGGCGTCGACAGAGAGCCAAGCGGCCACCTGCTTGCCGGTGGTGGCTTCCAGGGCGCGGGTCGCATAGTCACGGCTGCGCGGACGGTCGCGGACCTCGACCACATCCCCCGCCGACAGAATCATCGACGGAATCGTGGCGGTCGTGCCGTTGACGCTGACGTGACCGTGCAGGACGAACTGGCGGGCACTGCGGCGGGAACTGGCAAAGCCCATGCGGTAGACGAGGTTGTCCAAGCGCATCTCCAGCAACTGGAGCAAGACTTCGCCCGTGACGCCCTGGCGGCGATAGGCTTCGTCGAAGAAGCGGCGGAACTGTCCTTCCTGCATCCCGAACTGGCGGCGCAGGCGCTGCTTGATGCGCAACTGGGTGCCATACTCGGTCATCTTGCGGCCGCGGCGGGCTCCATGCTGTCCGGGGGCGGAATGGCCTTGCTCAATCGCACATTTGGCCATGAAGCAGCGGGCGCCCTTCAGGAAAAGTTTCTGCCCTTCGCGGCGGCAAAGACGGCAGGCTGGTCCGGTGTATCTTCCCATGGCTTAGACTCTCCTCCTCTTCCGGGGACGGCAACCGTTGTGGGGCATCGGCGTCGTATCCTTGATCATGTTCACGGCAATGCCGACGGACTGGATGGCGCGCACGGCGGATTCGCGTCCGGCGCCAATGCCCTGGATGCGAACTTCAACCTCGTGCATGCCTTTGGCGTAGGCCTGGCGGGCGGCATCCTGGGCGACCATGGTGGCGGCGAAGGATGTGCTCTTGCGGGAGCCTTTGAAGCCGGCCTTTCCGGCGGAGCTCCAGGCGATGACGCCACCGCGGATGTCGGTGATGGAGACGATGGTGTTGTTGTAGGTCGCGCGGATGAAGGCGATGCCGGCGGGAATGGATTTGACGCGCTTTTTCTTGGCGTCGGCGAGGCCGGCCTTGGGGTCGGTGCCTTCGGCCAGGATGGCGGCGGCTTCGCTCATCTGGGGCTTCTCCGCCTCAGGGGCGGGGGTTTCTTTGTTGGTTTCGCTCATGTGGACTCAATCCTTATGCCTTCATTGCCTGACGCTCGGCCTTGTCGCGGACGGCACTGACGGTCTTCTTGGCGCCCTTGCGGGTGCGGGAGTTGGTGCGCGTGCGCTGTCCGCGGACAGGGAGACCTTTTTTGTGGCGCAGGCCACGGTAGGTTCCGGTCGCGATTAGGCGGCGGATGTTTCCGGAGACTTTGCGGCGGAGGTCGCCCTCGACCGTGTAGTTCTCCTGGATGAACGCGACGATCTGGCGAATCTCGTCTGGGGTGAGGTCGTCGGCTTTCTTTCCGACGGTGATGTTGCACTTTTCGACGATGTCACCGGCGCGCTTCGGACCGATTCCGTGAATGTACCGCAAGGCGTATTCGATACGCTTTTTTCCGGGGATATCGACTCCCATCAATCTCGGCATCTTCTTGTTCTCCTTAGCCCTGACGTTGTTTATGGCGGGGGTTGGTGCAGATGACCCGCACAATCCCTTTGCGCCGAACGACGCGGCACTGCTCACAAATACGTCGCACTGAACTGCGAACCTTCATGGCTACACTTTCTCTCTCTTGCTCACAAAAAGGCGGTCAGTATACCATTTATCATGGCACAATTCCACCAAAATCAGCGAACACGCCTGACTTTTTTCCGATTCCCAAGAAGACACGTTTCGCACAAGGGGCTAAACCTCGCGGGATGACGAAAGAATCAGGGCAGGGTCAGGATGTCCACTCCGTCTTCAAGCACAGCCACGGTGTGCTCGAAATGCGCGGACGGTTGCCCGTCGCGCGTCACGACTGTCCACCCGTCGTCGAGGATTTCGACTTCGGGCGAACCCAAATTGATCATCGGTTCGATGGCGAAGGTCATGCCGGGCTTGAGCAGGGGGCCTCTGCCGGGGCGACCATAGTTGGGAACTGGGGGGTCTTCGTGCATCTCGCGCCCGACGCCGTGTCCGACGAAGTCTCGCACGACGCCGCACTTGGAGGCTTTGGCGCGGGTTTCGACGGCGTGGGAGATGTCGGAGAGGCGGGCTCCGGGGCGGACTTGGCGGATGCCGGCTTCGAGGGCTTCGCGGGTTGCATCGAGGAGTTCGCGGGTGCGGGGGGGGATTTCGCCGACGGCAACGGTGTAGGCGGTGTCGCCGACGAAGCCGTCGTATTTGACTCCGACATCGATGCTGACGATGTCGCCGTTCTGGATGATGCGCTCGCCGGGGATTCCGTGGATGACTTCGTCGTTGACCGAAATGCAGGCGGCAGCGGGATAGCCGTGGTAGTTGAGGAAGACGGGTATCCCTCCTGCCTGGGCGATGAGTTCGCGGGCCAGCTCGTCAATCTCGGCGGTGGTGACGCCGGGGCGGACGGAATCGCAGAGTTGTTTGAGCACTTGGGCGGTCAGGCGGCCGGCCACACGCATCTTCTCGATTTCGTCGGGGGTTTTGAGCTGGATCATGTCAACCTTAGCCAAGAATATCGCGGCAGATGGTCTCGGCTGTCTGGTCGACGGGGCCGGCGGCGGGGATGGTGACGAGGAGTCCACGCTGGGCGTAGTAGTCGACCAAGGGGGCGGTCTGTTCGGCGTAGACGCGCAGGCGGTTGGCAATCGTCTCGGGGTTGTCGTCCTTGCGGATGACGAGTTGAGCGCCGCAGCGGTCGCAAATGCCGGGGGTCTTGGGCGGGAGGCCGGTGACATGGTAGCCGGCTTTGCAGGCGGGGCAGACGCGGCGGCCGCCGAGACGCTCCATAATGACGGGCTCGGGGACATCGAGTTGAACAGCCTTGATCAGGCGGGCGCCGTTCTCCTTGAGGATGGTCTCCAGCATATCGGCCTGGCGCACGGTGCGCGGGAAGCCGTCAAGCGCCAAAATGCCGCTCTTGGGGGCCTGCGCGAGATAGTCGCCAATCATCTCGGCAATGAGTTCGTCCGGCACCAACCCACCTTGCTCCATGACAGGTTTGGCTTTTAGACCCGCAGGGGTACCTTCCTTTACGGCCGATCGGAGCAAATCTCCCGTCGAGACCGTCGAGAAACCCTCGACCTTTTCGACCAAGCGGGCCGCCAAAGTGCCCTTCCCCGATCCCGGGGCGCCAAGAAGAATCAGAATATCCATTTTGCTACCGTGTGCGGGCGCGGAGGCGTCCGTGCTTGAGGAACCCGTCGTAATTGCGCATCAGCAGGTGCGTCTCCATCTGGCGGAGCGTGTCGAGCGCCACGCCGACGATAATCAGCAACGAGGTGCCGCCGAAGAAGGAAGACATCTCCCAGGGCATCTGCAACGCCCCCTGAAGCACCTGCGGCAGAATCGCCACAATCAAAAGACCGATGCCGCCTATCAGCGTCACGCGCGTCATCACCATGTCCAGGTACTCCGCCGTCGCCATCCCGGGTCGGATGCCCGGGACATACGAGCCGTCACGCTTGAGATTGTCCGAAATCTGCATCGCGTTGAACTGCGTGGCCACCCAGAAGAACGAGAAGAAGAGAATCAAGACCGAATAGGTCACCAAATGCGCCACCGAAGTCGTGTCCGACAGCGCCGTCCCAATCGACTTGAGCACATTCCAGAAACGCCCGTCCCAAGGAATCCGAGCCAAGCCCGCCGCCGGGAACTGAATCAACGGTCCCGCGAAGATGATTGGCATCACCCCCGTGAAGTTCACCCGCATCGGGAAAAAGGTATTCCCCCCGCCATAGACATTGTTCCCCGCAACGCGCCGAGTCGAGTGAATCGGCACCTTCCGGACACCCTGCGTCAAAGCAACCGTAAAGAGCACGACCGCCAACCCCAAGAGCAACAACAAAGCCAACTCCCAGATATTATGCGTCGCCTCCGCACCCGCCATCCCGAAATAGCGCTGTACCAGTTCCAACGTGGCCGCAGGCAGGCGGGAGACAATATTGATCATGATAATCAGCGAAACACCATTGCCGATGCCACGCTGCGTAATCTGGTCGCCCAGCCACATCACCAACAGCGACGCCGTCGTCATGCAGAGCATCGTCATCAGCACAAAACCCGCGCCGGGAATGGCCACCAGGCGCACATTCTGCCCGAAGCCCATCATCTGCGGATTCATCATCAACTTGGCGATGCCGAAAGACTGGAACGCGCAAATCGCAATCGTCAGATACCGCGTATATTGCGTAATCTGCTGCCGCCCCGTGTCGCCCTCCCGCGAGAGCCGCTCAAGCGTCGGCACCACCGCCGTCATCAACTGAATGATGATCGACGCACTGATATAAGGCCAGATTGAGAGAAAGCCGACGGAACACCGGCTCATGGCACCGCCGGTGAACACGTCGAACAAACCCATCAGTCCCCCCGTGCCGCCGGAGGTTTCGCGGATTGCCTCGACTTGCTGCTGCAGAGTCTGCCAATCAACCCCGGGGGTCGGAATCATCGAGATCAGGCGGCTGATGAAAATCAGTCCGATGGTCAGGAAGATACGCGAGCGCAGTTCCGGAATCTTGAATGTATTCGCGAATGAAGCGAGCATGGGGGGACTCCTCGAATTAGACCACCTTGCAGGTGCCGCCGAGTTTCTCGATCTTCTCCTTGGCGGAGGCGCTGAAGGCATTTGCCTCGACCGTCAGCTTCTTGGTCAATTCCCCGTAGCCGAGGATCTTGATGCCGTCCTTGCCGGTCTTGGAGATGCCCGCGGCCGCGAGGACTTCCGCCGTGACGACGGTTCCGTCCTCGAAGCGCTCAAGCTTGGCGAGGTTGACGCCGAAGTACTCGATGCGGTTGGGGTTCTTGAAACCGCGCTTGGGCATGCGGCGGAAGAGCGGCATCTGGCCGCCTTCGAAGCCGAGCTTCTGCTTGTGGCCCTTGCGGGCGCCCTGGCCCTTGTGACCGTGGGTAGAGGTCTTGCCCATGCCGGACGCGCGGCCGCGGCCGACGCGCTTGCGGCTCTTGCGGGCTCCGGGGGTGTTTTTGAGACTGGACAGATCCATTTTTCGGAATCCTTGAAACGGGGTGTTAGGCGCGCAGCGCGGAGATTTCCTCGGCGAGGCGGAGCTTGTTGAGCGCGTCAATCGTGGCTTTGACCACGTTGAGGCGGTTGTTGGAGCCGAGGGACTTGCCGACGACGTCGCGGACGCCGGCGGCTTCGAGCACGGGGCGCATGCCGCCGCCTGCGATGATGCCAGCTCCGTCGGGGGCAGGCTTGAGGAGGATGCGGCCTCCGTCGCACTGTCCGACGACTTCGTGGGGGATGGTCTTGTTCAGCAGGCGGACCTTTTTCATGGCCTTGCGGGCGGCGTCGCCACCTTTGCGGATGGCGTCGGCGACTTCATTGGCCTTGCCGAACCCGAAGCCCACGCGTCCGTCACGGTCGCCCACGACGACGACGGCGCTGAAGCTGAAGCGGCGGCCGCCTTTGACGACCTTGGCGCAGCGGTTGACGAAGACGACGTGCTCGTCGAGCTCGTTCTGTTCGTCGGTACGGTTGGTTCTCTCTTCGCTCATTAGGCCTCCTCGGTGGTGACGGACAGGCCTGCCGCCACGGCGGAATCGACGATGGTTTTCACGCGGCCGTGGAATTTGAATCCTCCGCGGTCGACGATGACGCTCTTGATGCCTTTTTCCTTGGCGGCGGCGGCGGCGGTTTCGCCGACCTGGCGGGCGCCGTCAAGGTTGCACTTGCAGCCTTCGAGTTTCAGGGTCGAGGCGGCGGCCAGGGTGCGGCCGGCGACATCGTCGATGAACTGGACGTACATGTGCTTGTTCGAGACGAACACGGCCATGCGCGGACGCTCGGCCGTCCCGCGCCCGATGCGGCGGCGGATGCGCGCGTGGCGGGCGAGACGCTTTTCTTTGCGGTTGATGCTCATGTGGCTGAAATCTCCTGGCCGCGCTAGGCGACCGTCTTGCCTTCCTTGCGGCGGATCTGCTCGCCGAGGTACTTGATGCCCTTGCCCTTGTAGGGTTCGGCAGGATAGTAGCTGCGGATGCGGGCGGCGGCGGTTCCGACGAGTTCCTTGCTCATTCCCTCGACGGTCAGGGCGGTGCCCTGCTTCTCGGTAATGGTGATGCCCTCGGGGATGAGGTACTCCTTGGGCGAGGCGAAGCCGAGGCTCAGCAGGAGCTTGTTGCCCTGAATCTGCGCCTTGAAGCCGGTGCCCTCGATGGTGAGTTCCTTCTTGTAGCCCTGGGTGACGCCGACGACCATGTTGTGCGCCAGCGTGCGGGTCAGGCCGTGGAAGCCGCGCAGGCGGCGCGAATCGTCGGCACGGGTCACGACAATCGAGTCGCCCTCGACCGCCAGAGAGATACCTTGCTCGAAGCTCCGCTGCAACTCACCTTTGGGTCCCTTCACTGTCAAGGTGTTGCCCTCGACGGTGGCAACGACCCCGGCCGGAAGCTTGACAGGTTGTTTTCCAATTCTCGACATGAAAAACTCCTTACCAAATCACGCAAAGCAGCTCGCCGCCCAACTTGCGGGCGCGCGCCGTCTTGCCGCTCATGACACCGCCGGAGGTGCTCAGCACCGCCGTGCCCAGACCGCCCAGAACGAGCGGAACATCTTCGTAGCCACAGAACTTGCGCAGTCCCGGCTTCGACTCGCGACGGAGCCCGCGAATCGCCGGCTCGGCCGCGTCATTGTACTTGAGCTCCACCGAGAGCGTCTTGCGGGCGCCGTCGGCGACCACCTCGAACCCGGCGATGTACCCCTCCTCCTTGAGGACGCGGGCAATCTCCGCCTTGATGCGGGAAGACGGAATCTCGACGGTCGGCAGCCCCGCCTTGATGGCGTTGCGGATGCGCAAAAGCATGTCCGCGATCGGATCAAACATCATAGTGGCTACCTCCTTACCAGCTAGCCTTCGTCACACCCGGAATCTGGCCCGAAACGGCCAGCTCGCGGAAACACAGGCGGCAGAGTTGGAACTTGCGCAACACCGAATGCGGACGACCGCAGCGGGCGCAGCGCGTATAGGCGCGGACTTTGAACTTGGGGGTCCGCTTCGCCTTCACAATCAAACAGGTTTTGGCCATAGACGAAACTCCTTGCTTACTTGCCCGCAAAAGGCATACCCAGCGCCTCGAGCAACGCCCGCGCATCCTTGTCAGACTGCGCCGAAGTCACGAACGAAATGTCCATGCCCGACTCGAAACCACCGCCGACAATCTCCGGGAACACCGTCTGATCCTTCAGCCCCAGCGTGTAATTCCCCCGATGGTCGAAACCACGGTTCGGAACCCCGCGGAAGTCGCGGATGCGCGCCAGTGTCACATTGAACAGACGGTCGCAGAACTCATACATCCGCTTCCCGCGCAACGTCACCTTCGCGCCGATGACCATCCCCTCGCGCAGCTTGAACTGCGCAATGCTCTTGCGCGCCTTGCACAGCAACGCCTTCTGCCCGGAGATCATCTCCAAATCCTTCACCAACTGCTTCTGCTGATCCTTCTCAATCAGTCCAAACCCCATATTGATCACCACCTTCTCCAGGCGGGGGACCAACATCGGATTCTTCGTGCCCAGCTTCTCCTCGAGCGCCGGCACCAGTTCCTTCTTGAACTTCTCTT
This sequence comes from Kiritimatiellia bacterium, assembly GCA_051892815.1. Lineage (GTDB taxonomy): Bacteria > Verrucomicrobiota > Kiritimatiellia > RFP12 > DVOR01 > JAXFQS01. The sequence continues at coordinate 17,400 of JBJFGP010000020.1, forward strand.
GCAATCTAGCCATTTGCGCGCTCCTAGTCAATCGCCTTGCCCGAAGTCTTGAGCTTGCGGACCGTCTTACCGTCCACCACCTCGCGCACAATCCGGGAACCCTTCTTCGCATCCGCGTCGTAAGGCATCAGATTCGAAAGCGCAATCGGCGCCTCGCGCTCCACGAAACCACCCTCAGGGGCGACCTCCGAACGCTTCACCGCCTTCTTCACCTTGTTCAGGCCCTCCACAATCGCCTTGCCCTTCGAGGGCAGCACGCGGAGCACCTTCCCGGTCTTTCCGGCACAATCGCCGGCAATCACGATGACCGTGTCGTTCTTCTTGATTCTTGCTGTACTCATGCTTCTTCCGTAACTCGCCAACCGACCCGCAGTTCGCAATCACGGCGTCCGTCTTTGCGGAACGACCCGCGCTTACGCGTCACGGGCGGTTACGTTGAACCTCACACCACCTCGGGCGCGAGAGAGATAATCTTCATGCAGTCCATGTCACGCAACTCGCGGGCGACAGGCCCGAAAATGCGCGTGCCAAGCGGCTGCTTCTTCGCGTCGACCAGCACGCAGGCGTTGCCGTCGAAACGGACATACGACCCGTCCTCGCGGCGCAGCGGGAAACCCGTGCGCACCACGATTGCCGTGCAAACCTGGCCCTTCTTGACAGAGCCCGTCGGGGAAGCCTCCTGGATGGAGACCCGGATCACATCGCCCACATAGGCGCAACGCTTGCGCTGGCCGATGATGCGGAAACACTTGGCAGTCTTCGCCCCCGTGTTGTCCGCGACGGTCAGAATGCTCTCTTCCTGGACCATGGCTACTTCTTCTCCTCAATCGAGACCAGGCGCCAGCGCTTCGTCGCGCTCAGCGGACGGGTCTCCATGATCACGACACGGTCGCCGACCTTGGCGGCGTTCTGCTCGTCGTGGGCGTGGAACTTCTTGAACCGGCGGACGACTTTGCCGTAGACGGGATGGCGCTCGCGGGTCTCGGACTGGACGATGACGGACTTGTCGCCGCTCTTGCTGACCACGGTGCCCTTGCGGACTTTGCGGTGTCCGCGAACGATGGTGGCGTCGGCCATTACTTAGCCTCTTTCTCTTTCTGGATGGTTAGCAGGCGGGCGATGTCCTTGCGGATGGAGTTGAGGCGTGCAGGCGCCTCGATGCCATCGGTCGAACGGTGCTTGATGCGCAGGCCCGCCAGTTCGGCGCGGAGTTCGCGCAACTTGACGGCCAGCTCCTCAGAGCCGAGTTCGCGGATTTCTTTGGCTTTCATCTGTCGGACTCCTTAGCGGGTGACCAGGCGGGTGCGGATGCCCAACTTGGTGTCCGCCAAACGCAGACATTCGCGGGCGAGAGACTCGGGGACGCCCCCAATCTCGAAGAGGACCTTGCCCGGCAGGATCACGGCGACCCAGTACTCGGGATTGCCCTTGCCGGAGCCCATACGGACTTCAATCGGCTTCTTGGTCACGGGCTTGTCAGGGAAGACGCGGACCCAGAGTTTGCCCTTGCGCTTCATCTGGCGGTTGATCACCACGCGGCAGGCCTCGATCTGGGTATTGGTCAGCCAGCCGCGGGAGAGGGCCTTGAGGCCGAACTCGCCGTAGGCCAGTTCCGTGCCGGAGGTTGCGTAGCCGGCGCGGTTGCCCTTGGACACCTTGCGGTGCTTGACTCTTTTAGGCATTAGCGGCATTTCTGGGTCTCCTGTTGTCGTCGCGATCGCGGCGGGCGCCACGGACGGGGCGAGCCTGGAAGTCGTCGCGCTTGCAGATCCACACCTTCACGCCAATCTTGCCGGCGGTGGTGTTGGCTTCCGCGAATCCATAGTCGATGTTGGCGCGCAGGGTGTGCAGGGGGACTTTGCCCTGCTTGGTCCACTCGACGCGGGCGATTTCGGCGCCGTTGATGCGGCCGCAGGCGCGCAGTTTGATGCCGTCGACGCCCATGTCCATGGCGACCTTCTCGGCTCGCTTCATGGCGCGCTTGAGCGCAACACGGCGCTCAAGCTGCTGGGCGATGCTCTCGGCCACGAGTTGGGCGTTGGCGTCGGGGTCGCGAACTTCGTGGATTTCGAGGTAGATCTCTTTGCCGGTCTTCTTGGCGAGCTCGGCGCGGAGTTTGTCGACCTCTCCGCCTTTGCGTCCGACGACGACGCCGGGGCGGGCGGTGTAGATGTTGGCGCGGACGCGGTTGGCGTAGCGCTCGATGACGATCTTGGAGATGGCCGCCCCTTCGAGGCGTTCGCGGATCAGACCGCGGATAATCTCATCTTCCGCCAGGAGCAGTCCGAACTGCTTCTTGTTCGCGAACCAGTGGGAGCCCCACTGCCTGTTGACCGCGACGCGGAAACCGATTGGATTGACTTTCTGTCCCAAAACTACTCTCCTTTGCCGTCGGTCACGATGACCTTGATGTGGCTGAGTTTCTTCTGGATGGGACTCGCGCTGCCGCGAGCACGGGGCCAAAACCGGCGGAGCCGGGCGCCTTCGTCGAAGACCGCGGATTTGACGACCAGGGCGTTGGCCTGGATGCCGTGGTTGGCGGAGGCGTTGGCGATCGCGCTGCGCAGGGTGTCGCCGAGCAGTTTGGCCGCCTTGGTGGGGTTGAAGTCGAGAACGTTGAGCGCGGTCGCAACGGGCAGTCCCTGCACCTTGCGGGCGACGGGACGGGCCTTGCGCGCGGAGATGCGCACGTTCCGTGTTAGAGCCGTAACTTCCATGAGTGTTCTTTCCGCCTTACTTGGTGGCCTTATCGGTGGTCGCGCCGTGGGCCTTGAAGAGCCGCGTGGGGGCGAACTCGCCCAGCCGGTGGCCGACCATGTTTTCCGTGATGAACACGGGCATATGCTGCTTGCCGTTGTGGATGGCCAGGGTGTGCCCGACGAACTCGGGCAGGACCATGGAGCGGCGCGACCAGGTCTTGATGGGGGCCTTCTTGCCGCTCTGGTTCATCTTCTCGACCTTGCGGAGGAGGGATTCCTCGACGTAGGGGCCTTTCTTGATTGATCTTGCCATTACTTGGATCCTTTACGCCGCTGCAGGATGAAACGGCTGCTGGTCTTGCGGGGGTTGCGGGTGCGGCCGGACTTGGCCAGCTTGCCCCAAGGTGAACGGGGGTGGCTGCCGCCGGAGGTGCGACCTTCGCCGCCGCCCATGGGGTGGTCGACGGGGTTCATCGCGACGCCGCGGACGGTCGGACGGATGCCAAGGTAGCGTTTGCGCCCGGCCTTGCCGAGTTTGACATTGCCGTGTTCGGAATTGCCGACCGTGCCGACCGTCGCCATGCAAGCCACGGGAATCAGCCGGAGCTCGCCCGAGGGGAGCCGGAGCGTGGCCATACCATTGTCACGGGCCATCAGCTGGCAAGCATTGCCTGCCGATCGTGCCAACAAAGCACCCTGACCGGGTACTAGCTCTACGGCATGGACATACAAACCAAGCGGAATCTTCGCCAGCGGAAGAGCGTTTCCGACCGTCGCCTCAGCCTCCGGGCCGGAGACGACCAACTGACCAATCTTGAGCCCGGCGGGCGCCAGGATGTAACGCTTCTCGCCGTCGGCGTAGTTCAGAAGGGCCAAATCGGCGGTGCGGTTCGGATCGTAGTGGAACGCCGCCACGCGGGCCGGAATGCCGTGCTTGTCGCGCAGGAAATCGACATCGCGCAGACGGCGCTTGACGCCGCCGCCGCGATGGCGGACCGTAATGCGACCCTGGCTGTTGCGCCCGGCCTTACTCTTCTTGGCCTTGGTCAGCGAGCGGACGGTCTCGGAATTCTTCGCCAGACCGTCGCGCGTACGGGAGACGCGGAAGCGACTGCCTCCGCTGGATCGGGGTTTATAGGACTTGAGTGCCATTTCGTTCTCCTCCCTCCAATCAGACGGCTTCGATGCGCTCGCCGTCCTTGAGGGTGACGATCGCACGCTTCCAGTCGGACGCCTTCGTCAGTCGGCGGGAACGGGTCATGCGGGGTTTGCCCAGATAGTTTTGGGTGCGAACGGCCAGCACGTGGACCCCGAAGCGCGCCTCGACGGCGGCTTTGATCTCGGGCTTCGTGGCGGCGGGCGCGACTTCAATCATGTACCGGTTCTGGGCGCCGAGGAAAGCCCCCTTCTCCGTGGTCATGACGCGCTTGATGACATCGATTTGATTCATGGATTATGCCTCCTCTTTCTTGGGCAGGCGCGCCAGAAGCTCGCCGAGAGCCGTGCGCGTGGCGACCACATGGCGGTAGCGCAGCAGGAGGTAAGTGTCCGCCTCGTTCGAGAAGCAGACATCCAGCGTCGGAATGTTGCAGGCCGAGAGAAAGACATTCTCGTCGATCTCCTCATTGCCCAGCACAATCAAGCACGAACGCTCCGTGCCCAACTTCTTGAGCAACGAGGCCATCAACTTGGTCTTCGGGGCCTCCAAGCCGAACTTCTCGATCACCACCAGCGACCCATCGGCAATCTTCTCGCTGAGCGCACGGGCAAACGCCAGGCGGACCACCTTGCGGTTGACCTTCTGGCTGTAGTCCCGGGGCTTCGGACCGAACGCGATGCCGCCGCCGCGCCAGACCGGATTGCGCGTCGTCCCGACACGGGCCCGGCCAGTCCCCTTCTGCTTCCAAGGCTTCTTGCCCGATCCGGAAACCTCGCCCTTCGTCAGAGTCGAGGCCGTCCCAGCGCGGAAACCATTCATCACGGCGGTGATGACATCCTTGACCGCCTGTTCACCCTTGTCCAGGGTCAAAAGCGCGTCGGCGACATCAACCTCGCCCGCCGCCTCCGCGGCCGCATTGTAGGCTTTGAGTTTGCTCATGTATTAGGCCTTCTTAAGAGCTTTACGGATGAGAACCGTGGCGCCATTGGCGCCCGGGACGCAACCCTCGACGAGAATCAGGTTGTCCTCCTTGCGGACCTGCACGACAGCCAAGTTGCTCGTGGTGCGCTCGACGGCGCCCATATGCCCAGCCATGTGCTTACCCTTCTCAATCCAACCAGGCAGGTCGCGAGCCGCCAAACCACCAGGACGGCGCTTGGTGTGGCTGCCGTGGGTCATCGGACCACCGCCAAAGCCCCAGCGGCGCATCACGCCAGCGAAGCCCCGGCCCTTGGTGGTGCCGGTCACATCGACATACTTGACATTCTCGAAGATGGAGACATCCACCGTGCCGCCAACCTCCCAGGTCTCGCCGGCTGCGGGCGCGAACTCCTTCAGCACACGCTGGGGCTTGACCCCCGCCTTCTCGAAACGCGTGCGCGCCGCCTTGCTCAGGCGCGAAGCCTTCTGCTCGATGAATCCAAGCTGGACGGCGTCATAGCCGTCATTGGCCACCGTCTTGACCTGGACGACCGGGCAAGGGCCCGCCTCCAAGACCGTCACGGTGACACGGCGACCCTCGCTGTTCCAAATCTGGGTCATGCCGATTTTCTTTCCAATCAAGCCTTCCATTGCGATTCCCTTTCCTTAGATGCGGATGGAGATGTCCACGCCGGCAGGCAGATTCAGCTTCTTGAGCTCGTCGACCGTCTTGGCCGTGGGGCTGACGATGTCGAGCAGGCGCTTGTGCGTGCGCATTTCAAACTGGTCCATCGACTTCTTGTCGACGTGGGGGCTGCGGTTGACGGTGAAGCGCTCGATGCGCGTGGGCAGGGGAATCGGTCCCACGATACGGGCGCCCGTTCCGCGGGCCGTGTCGATGATGTCGCCGACCGCCTGATCCAGAACTCTGTGATCGTAGGCCTGAAGGCGAATGCGTATGCGTTGACTTTGCATTCCTGTTTTACCTGTTCAGTAGTTGTTCTCTGACGGTTCTAGGTACCACCGCGAATTCGCCGGGCTGCAGGGTGTATCCTGCACGGCCTCGCGTCAGCGAGCGAATCGCTGTGGAGTACCCAAATAGTTCAGCCAAGGGCACGCGGGCACGGATGGTCTGCATCTCAGCGCGCATATCCATGCTGTTGACGTGTCCGCGGCGACCGTTGATGTCTCCGATGACCGCGCCAACATCCTCGGGGGGCGTGACGATGTCCAGAGTCATAATCGGTTCCAGCAATTCTGGTGCGGCGGCGAGGGCGGCGTCCCGGAAGGCCATGACGGTCGCGCTGCGCAGCGCGACGTCGGTGGCGTTCTCCTCCTCGGCAAGCTCGACTTTCTCGACCGTCGCCTCGATGTCGGTCATGGGATAGCGTGCAAGCACGCCGGTCATGATACCGTCGAGGAGCCCTTGTTCGAGAGCCGAAACGAGATTGTCGTCGGGCAAGACCTTCCGGGCTTGGCCGGAAACGGCGGTCTTGTGACCCTTGCCGCGGGGCAAGGGGGCGACGGCGACGGTGACGCGCGCATAGTGGCGCTTGCCGCCGAACTCGCGGTCGAATTCAAAGGAGGCGGAGGCGGGGCGGGTGACGGTCTCGCAGTAGGAGACCATGGGCTTGCCGGTGGAGGCGTCGACCTTGAACTCTCTGCGGAGGCGGTCGACGAGGATTTCGAGATGGAGTTCGCCCATGCCGCTGAGGATGCGCTGCCCGGTCTCCGCGTCGGTGCGGATTTGGCAGGTAGGGTCTTCGGCGGCGAGGGTTTCGAGGGCTTCGTTGAGCTTATCCTTCTGAGCGGTGCTCTTGGCTTCGATGGCCATGAACATCACCGGCTCGGGAAGGTCGATGCTCTCAAGGGCGATGGGCTTCTGCTCGGCGCAGAGGGTATCGCCGGTGGTGCAACTCTTGAGTCCGACGAGCGCGCCAATGTCTCCGGCCTGGAGTTCCTCAACCTCAATCTGGCTGTCTGCCTGAAGGCGGACAATCTTCATCACTCGTTCGCGCTTGCGCAGGCGGGGATTCCAGACATTCTGGCCCTTCTTGAGGATGCCGGAGTAGATGCGCACGAAGAAGAGGCGTCCGACATAGGGGTCGGCGGCAACTTTGAAGACGAGTCCGGCAAGAGGCGCATCTGGGGTCTGGTTGCGCTCGACGGGGGCTCCGGTCTTGACATCGTGGCCTTGGACTTTGGCACGGTCGGTCGGGGCGGGGAGGTAGTCGACGATTGCGTCGAGGAGCATCTGGACGCCTTTGTTGCGCAAGGAGGTCCCGCAGAGCACGGGCACGAGGCGGGCGGAGACGACGGCTCGGCGAATGGCGGCCTGGATGGTTTCGAGGGGCTGGTCGGGATTCTCGAGGTAGATCTCAAGGAAGGTCTCGTCGGATTCGGCGAGGCGTTCGAGCAGGTTCTCGCGGGCGGCCTTGGCGGCGGCGGCGAGTTCGGAGGGAATCTCGGCGACGCGGTAGGTGGTTCCGTCTGCGTCCTCGTCGAAGCAGTAGGCCTTCTGGCTGAGGAGGTCGACGACGCCGGAGAAGTTTTCGGCGCTCCCTATCGGAATCTGGACGGGAGCGGCGTTGGCGCCGAGTTTAGCGCGCATCTCTTCCACTGCGCGGCCGAAGTCGGCGCCCATACGGTCCATCTTGTTGACGAATGCGATTCGGGAGACATTGTAGCGGTCGGCCTGGCGCCAGACGGTTTCGGACTGGGCCTGGACTCCGCCAACTGCGCAGAAGACGCCGACGGCGCCATCAAGCACCCGGAGGGAGCGTTCGACTTCGATGGTGAAGTCGACGTGGCCGGGGGTGTCGATGAGGTTGATCTGGCGGCCTTTCCAGGCGCAGGTGATGGCGGCGGAGGTAATGGTAATGCCGCGTTCGCGCTCCTGAATCATCCAGTCGGTGACAGTGTTGCCCTCGTCGACATTGCCGAGACGGTGCGTGCGCCCTGCATAGTAGAGAATACGCTCGGTGGTGGTCGTCTTGCCCGCGTCAATGTGGGCGACGATGCCGATATTCCGGATATTCTCCAATGTGGTGTCTTGAGACAAGACGCTCACCCTTCACCTAGGAAACTGTCAAAGATCGACCGAGGCTCCACCCGGAGCCCGCGGTGTTTTACCACGCGTAGTGGGCAAAAGCTTTGTTGGCCTGGGCCATCTTGTGGACGTCGTCGCGCTTCTTGAGGACGTTGCCCTGGTTGTTGAAGGCGTCGATAATCTCAAGAGCGACGGCTTTGGGCATGGGAACGCCGCGGCGGCCGGAGGCGTAGGTAGCCATCCAGCGGAGCGCGAGGGCGACCTGGCGGGCGGGACGGATTTCGACGGGCACGGGGTAGGTGGTGCCGCCGACGCGCCGGGATTTGACCTCGACTTTGGGCTTCATGTTGCTGATGGCGGTGTCGAAGACCTCAAGGGGGTCTTTGTCGGCGACCTTGGCGCGGACTTCTTCGATTGCGCCGTAGACGATGCGTTCGGCGGTGCTCTTCTTGCCGCTCTTCATCAGGGAGCGGATGACGGTGGCGACCAGCTCAGAGTTGAACTTGGGGTCGGTGAGGTGCACGCGCTTGGTGGCTCTGCGTCTTCTTGCCATAGTGGGATTCCTTACTATTCGGCCTTGGCCTTGGGCTTCTTGACGCCGTATTTGGAGCGGCTGCGGTTGCGGCCGTTGACGCCGAGGCTATCCAGGCATCCGCGGACGATGTGGTAGCGGACGCCGGGGAGGTCTTTCACGCGGCCACCGCGAACCATCACCACGCTGTGTTCCTGGAGGTTGTGGCCTTCGCCGGGGATGTAGGCGGTGACTTCGTAGCCGGAGGTCAAACGGACACGGGCGACCTTGCGCATAGCGGAGTTCGGCTTCTTGGGCGTCTGGGTCTTCACGACGAGGCAGACGCCACGGCGCTGGGGGCACGCCTTCAGCGCAGGCGACTTGGATTTGTTGCGCATCTGGGTACGACCCTGGCGCACGAGTTGGTTAATCGTCGGCATTCGATTTCCTTGATTCCATCTGCAAAAGAACCGAGATGATAGCAAGTCCCGATTCGCTTGGCAAGCCTTTTCTCGCCTAAGCGCAACTTTTTCGCCAAAACCCCACGGAATCGGGGCGAAACCGGGCTGCAAAGGGGGCTGAAGGTTGGTACCTATCGGTCCGGGAGGTACGGACCGCGCAGGGGAAGTGGTGCGCAGCAATGGGGGAGTCGGG
>JBJFGP010000021.1:0-5910 GCA_051892815.1 Kiritimatiellia bacterium
GCGACGGCTTCCAGTCCGTACTCGGCACGCGCGTCCTCCCCGATGATTTCTTCCCCGCCGTCGAAGCCGCCCGCGACGCCGGCATCACCTGGTTCGAGGCCGGCGGCGGCGCCATGTTCCAGTCCCCCGTCTTCTACCTCAACTACGACCCCTACAAGCTGATGGACCGCTTCCGCGAAACCTGCGGCCCCGACGCCAATCTCCAGACCCTCGCCCGCGGCGTCAACATCGTCGCGCTCGACTCCGCCTCCAGCGACGTCATCAAACTCCATGCCCAGATGTTCAAGAAACACGGCATGACCACCATCCGCAACTTCGACGCCCTCAACGACGTCAACAACCTCATCTGGTCCGGCAAATGCATCGTCGAAGCCGGTCTCAAGCACCAGGTCGTCGTCACCATGATGTCCCTCCCCCCCGGCGCCAAGGGAGCACACGACCCCGACTTCTACGAGATGATCCTCCGCCGCATCCTAGACGCCGGCATCCCCTACGACTCCGTCTGCTTCAAAGACGCGTCCGGCACCTCCACCCCCGCGACCGTCTACGAAACCATGCGCCGCGCCCGCAAAATGCTCCCCGAAGGCACCCACATCCAGTTCCATAGCCACGAGACCGCCGGCTGCTGCGTCCCCTGCTACCGCGCCGCGCTCGAAGGCGGAGCCGACGGCCTCGACCTCTCGCTCAGCCCCGTCTCCGGCGGCACCTGCCAGCCCGATCTGCTCACCATGTGGCACGCCCTGCGCGGCACCGACTACACCTTCGACGTCGACATCGAAAAGGTCCGCAAAGCCGAAGATGTCCTGCGCGACTGCCTCAAGGACTACGACATCCCCCCGGAAGCCATGAAGGTCAACCCCGAGATTCCCTTCTTCCCGCTTCCCGGCGGCGCCCTCACCGCCAACACCCAAATGCTCCGCGACAACGGCTTGATGGACCGCTACCCCGAAATCGTCGCCGCCATGGGCGAAACCGTTGCCAAAGGCGGCTACGGCACCTCCGTCACACCCGTCTCCCAATTCTACTTCCAGCAGGCCTTCAACAACGTCATCCACGGCCCCTGGAAAAAGATTGCCCCCGGCTACGGCAAAATGGTCCTCGGCTACTTCGGCAAGACACCCGTCGCCCCCGATCCTGAAGTCGTCAAGATCGCTTCGGAGCAACTCAACCTCCAGCCCACAACCGAGAAAGTCCTCGACATCAACGACAAGAATCCCGCCAAGTCCCTCGCCCACTGCCGCAAGATTCTCGAGGACAACAACCTCCCCGTCACCGACGAGAACCTCTTCATCATCGCCGCCTGCGCCGACAAAGGTCTGCTCTTCCTCCAGGGCAAAGCCAAAGTCAACGGCGTGCGCAAACGTGCCGCCAAGCCCGCCGCCTCCGCAGGCGGCAACGGCCCCTGCACTGTCACCATCAACGGCAAGGCCTATGCGGTCGAACTCAAGGACGGCAAGGCAATCGTCGACGGCAAGAGCTACGACTACACCATCGCCGAAGGTATCGCCAAGGCGGCCGCGTCCGTGCCCGCCGGCGCCGGCGAAGAGGTCAAATCTCCCATGCCCGGTCTCGTGCTGCGCCTGACCGCGTCGGTTGGCGACACCTTGAAGAAGGATGACGAAATCCTCGTGATGGAGGCAATGAAGATGGAGATGCCGGTCAAAGCCCCGCGCGACGGCAAGTTGCTCTCGATCAATGTCGCGGTTTCCGACAAGGTCAACTCCGGCGACGTGCTCGCGGTGATTGGCTAAAGGTTCGCACGAACGGAGAAACCTGTCATGTTCAAGAAACTTCTCTTCTCGGCCGTGCTGCTAGCCGGACCGTTCGTTGCGGCGGGCGCGGCCTCTGCGGACCAGGAGGTCTCGAAGGCTGCCACCGTCCAGGTCGCCTGGAATGCGACATCGACCGCGGCCGATGCCTCTGCGCCGACCTCCGTCTCGGCTTCGTCCGAGGGTGGTTGCCGGGCAGGCGCCGGTGCGGCGGCTTGCCGGCAGGCGTCCGGCGCGAAGGATTCGAGCCCGGTGGCGCAAACGCTTGAGCGCATCAAGGCGTTGTGGTACGACACGGGGATTTACGGCTTTACGATGAAGGCGCGCAAGCCGCTTCCGGAGCCGCAGCCGCCGTTGCCGAAGGCGCACAAGGAGCCGCTCTTGCCGTACGGCATCTCGCAAGCGCTGATGATTGGCGTCTGTTTGCTGCTGATCTATCTGGCGATTTTCAAGGGCTTCGAGCCTTTGCTTCTGTTGCCGATTGGGTTTGGCGGAATGCTGGCGAATTTCCCGTTGGCGGGCATCACGAACCCTCCTGTGCTGGACACGATGGGTGGGGTGATTGAGCCGGGCGGGTTTCTCTATTACACCTTCAACTTCGGCATTGAGACGGGGCTCTTTCCAATCCTCATCTTCATGGGCGTGGGGGCAATGACGGACTTTGGGCCGTTGATTGCGAACCCGAAAACGGCTCTGTTGGGGGCGGCGGCGCAGTTTGGCATCTTTGTGGCGCTGATTGGGGCTCTGGTGCTCTCGGTCTATGTGCCGGGCGTGACCTTTTCGTTGAAGGACGCGGCGTCGATTGGCATCATCGGCGGGGCGGACGGCCCGACTTCGATTTGGCTGACGACGAAGTTGGCACCGGACCTGCTGGGTGCGATTGCGGTGGCGGCCTACTCGTATATGGCGCTGGTGCCGATTATCCAGCCGCCGATCATGAAGTTGTTGACGACCGAGCGCGAGCGGAAGATCAAGATGGAGCAGTTGCGTACGGTCTCGAAGCTGGAGAAGGTGGTTTTCCCGCTGTCGGTTCTGTTGTTGTGCGCGCTGCTGCTTCCTTCGGCGACGCCGCTGGTCGGGGCGCTGATGCTGGGGAACCTGGCGAAGGAGTGCGGCGCGGTGAATCGCCTGTCGGACACGATGGCGAATGCGCTGTGCAACATCGTGACAATCTTGCTGGGACTCTCGGTCGGCTCGAAGTTGGCGGCGGAGAAGTTCCTGACCGGCGAGACGCTGGGCATCTTGACCCTTGGTCTGGTGGCGTTTGCGTTCGGAACGACGGCGGGCGTGATTATGGCCAAGATCATGAACTTGTTCCTGAAGCAGAAGATCAATCCGCTCATTGGCTCGGCGGGCGTTTCCGCGGTGCCGATGGCCGCGCGCGTGTCGAACAAGGTCGGTCTTGAGGCGGACGGCTCGAACTTCCTGTTGATGCACGCGATGGGGCCAAATGTGGCCGGCGTGATTGGCTCTGCCGTCGTGGCGGGCGTGCTCTACACGCTCTGCCGCTAGGGGCTGGGCTTCCTCCAAACAGGAAAGGCGCACCAGATGGTGCGCCTTTCCTGTTTTTCTTCGGGTAGGACAGGTTGGCACCTGCCGGGGCAAGTCGCGGCAACGGGGCGGTCTGGTTCGTGCGCAGGTTTTGCCCCCGCAGTTAGGCAGGATTGTTTCGGGCGGCCTCCGTGAAGCCGACCCCGCCGCGTAGGTTTTCGGCTTGCTCAAATTTGGCATAGGGTGGTCGGGGGGATTGGTCAGGATATTTGGGGGGGAGGTCGATGAGGGCGGCTGCGGCGCAAGCGCTCTTTTGGAATGGCGTGGTCGATTTTCACTTGACGCGGGTGGAAAGATGAGGTAGTTTCTTCTTTAACCTGTCGCTGGCCAACTCGGGAAAGCGGGGGCATCACCTCAGCGGACCTGGTCTCCCAATGGGGCCATTCAAGGCGGGGCGTTCCATCGTGCGCGAGGAATAGGTGCGTGGAAGGTCTGATTAGCAATGTCTACAAATGAAGCCAAAATCATGATTGAACAGATTCTTGGAAAGTCGAATACTCACAGCCTTAAACTCTTCACCGAAGAAGAGGTTGATTGGCTTGAAAGCCGGGTGTTCGAGCGGACAACGAAGAAGGGCAAAGAGTTTGCAGTAAAGTGCATTGTCCGTGAAAAGGACATCAAGCTTACGCCTGAAGAAGTTGTGCGCCAGCTATATGCGCACCGACTGATTGATGAATACGGCTATCCCATCTCTCGCATTGCTTTTGAGTTCCCTGTCTTTTTTGGACGCGAAACAAAACGCGCCGATATCGTCGTGCGCGAAAAAGACGATATGAATGTCCCCTACATCATTGTCGAGACGAAAAAGCCAAGCGGCAAGGATGGACGCGAACAGTTGAAATCTTACACGCTTGCGACCGGCGCGACGATGGCGGTCTGGACGAACGGCGAATCCATAACCCATCACCAGCGCAAGAATCCAAACTTCTTCGAGGACATTCCCGGCATTCCGTCGTCTGGCGAGACACTTGCGGACATTCTCAACAAGCCGTTTACGCTTGAAGATCTCATTCGTGAGGACAAGCTAACCAAAACAGGCAAGTCGCTGAAAGACCTCGTCCTGGAAATGGAAGACGAAGTCCTTGCCAATGCGGGCGTGGATGTTTTCGAGGAAGTCTTCAAGCTCATTTTGCCAAGCTCTACGACGAAAAGACGGGTGCGACGGACAAGAACTACAATCTTGTGTTCCGCAATTCGGGGCAGAGCGACATTGAACTCAAGAAGAAGATAGAAGGTCTTTTCAAGGAAGCGTGTGAAGAGTGGCCAGGGGTGTTTCCAGACGACGCCAAGATCGCCCTTACGCCGCCGCATCTTTCCATCTGCGTCTCGTCGCTCGAAACGGTCAAGCTCTTCAATTCGAACCTTGACGTCGTCGATGATGCGTTCGAGTATCTGATGAACAAGTCCTCTAAAGGCGAGAAGGGACAATATTTCACGCCGCGCTATGTCATCGACATGTGCGTTCGGATGCTGAATCCCAAGCCGACCGAGACGATGATCGACACGGCGGCGGGTTCTTCGGGCTTCCCAGTTCATACCATCTTCCATGTCTGGCGCGAAATGCAGCTTGCTGCGAACCGCAAGGTCAGCCACCTCTTCACTTCTGCGCCAAAGGGCAAAGCCGAGATCGATTACGTCCGCAAGAAAGTGTTTGCTATCGACTTTGACGAAAAGACCGTCCGCGTCGCGCGCACGTTGAACCTTATTGCCGGCGACGGACACACGAATGTTCTCCACCTGAACACGCTCGACTTTGGACGCTGGGACACCGTGACGCAAGACCGGACATGGAACGACACCTACAACGAGGGCTACAAGAAACTGCGCAAACTCGAAATCGACTCATCGCACACCTACTTCGAGTTTGACATCGTCATGGCCAATCCGCCGTTTGCGGGCGAAGTGAAGGAAGGTCAGCTCCTTTCCCGCTACGAATTCGGCTCCAAGAACGGCAAGCCGCAGAAGAGCGTCAACCGCGACATTCTTTTCATCGAACGCAACATCAAGTTTCTCGGGGCCGGTGGACGCATGGCAATCGTCCTTCCGCAAGGCCGCTTCAACAATGCAACCGATCAGGAGATTCGTCGTTACATTGCAGACAACTGCCGTATCCTTGCCGTCATTGGCTTGGACGGAAACACGTTTAAGCCGCACACCGGCACAAAGACGAGCGTGCTCTTTGTCCAGAAGTGGCAAAACGACAAGTATCAGCCCAACTTCAACCCGAAGCGCGACGACTATCCGATTTTCTTTGCCACGCAGCGACGCGAGGGCAAGAACTCTCGCGGCGACAAAATCTATTGGACGGCGGACAAATCCGGCACGACGACCGATCCGAAGCTGGCCTTGCTCGACCAGTACGGACACCCGATTGCCTATCACGATCTTTTTGCCACCTACAATTACATTTGGGACGAAAAGACAAAGACGAATCGTCTTGAGCAGATTACGCCCGATGGAATCGCAGAGGCATTTGCGCAGTTCGCCGCCAAGGAGAGACTGAGTTTTTTTCTCTAACCCCCTTTGACAAAACTCGCTACGGCGAATTGTTGAAGGGGTTGGAGATAAGCGAAGTTTCGCTAAAGGATAT
>JBJFGP010000022.1:0-5893 GCA_051892815.1 Kiritimatiellia bacterium
AGCAGAGAGAGGACTCCGGCGGCATTGGTCGAGGCCATCTTCGAGACGTAATGCGGGGAGCGGACGAGCACGGGGGTGCGCGGCGAGAGGTTCTCGCAGTAGGCTTCGAGGATGCGGTTCATATACTTGGCCTGACAGTAGTCGGAGGAGTGCATCTCGCCCCAAGGTCCGGCGATTCCGGCCTCGACGCCTACCACGACATCGTCGTAGTCCGCCAAGATTGCCGAGAGTTCGCGCACATGGGAGAGCAGCAGCTCGAAGTCGGCCGGCTCGCATCCGGGCTGTTCGCTCCAGGTGTAGCCGAGGCGCACGATGAGGGTACCGCCCTTGGCGCGGGTCTCGTCGAGGAAGCGGCGCACGGAGTCCTTCATCGCGGGCGTCAAGGGGATGTCTTTGCCCCCGACGCGCCCGGGCGAGGGCATCTTGCCGCCCTGCTTGCGGCCGCCCGAGAAGCGGCTGAGTTCCCACATCGAGGAGTGGAAGCCTCCTGCGCCGTGCCACTTCGGAAGCCCGTTCGTCGAGAAGGTCACCCAACCGCCGCCCGCACCGCCGCGGGCGGGATTGGAGTGAATCGCCTCGCACCCGTCGGTGTAGTCGATTCCGAGCCGGACAGGTCCCGCGAAAGATAGGCAGGAAAGCCCTGCGCAGGTTAGCACCAACAATCCCAACTGCTTCATACCGCTTCTCCCTATTCGTGTTTACCTCAAGATTAGAATGGTACCCGAGAACCGCCCCACCGTGACGGTCACAAGCCCTGTCTCAGGATCGGGCTCAGACTCCCGGACGGTGAGCAGGTTCCCCTCTTCATCGGCGAAACGAACCCCTTGCCAGGCATTGGCTGGCGCGGTGCCAAGGACAGCATTCTCCCGCTTGGCAAAGGCGACACCAGTGATGGCAACCGACCCCTTGTCGCCGACCTCGCGGAGAACCACGTTGGCGAGGTTGACCTGGTCGATGGCAAGACTCCCGGACTCCTCATCCCTCAAGCCGCGCAGACGAAGCGCCCCGCTCTGCAACTGGAGCGTATCGAAGGTGACAGACGCGGCTGACGCGGCATCCGCGGTGTTCGTCGTGGCCATGTATCCGGTCGAACGAACCGTACCCGCCCAGTTCGCGCCATCGTCGAAGAAGAGCGCCATCTCGTTGGCCCCTTCCGGCGGCGCCTCGACGCGGATTGTGCCGCTGCAGGTGTTCGCCTTCCCGGTCATCGTCAGATGGAAAATCTTCGAAGGATAGCCGTTCGAGACAACCACATCGCCAGCCCCGGTAATGGGCACCGCCGCGGCCGTCTTGAGTGAGCGATTCCACTCCGCAGACCCGCTAACACCGATACTGCTCGAATGAATCGTCAAGGTCCGGTTCTCGGGAATCGCAACACTGGCAAGGCCGCTGAAGAGCGCGCTATAGGTATGCCCTTTCCTACCGACGGCAACGACGCCATCTTCAGAGAGGAAGGACATCTTGCCCGACCCATAGACGCAAGCCGGCCTGTAGATACCGCCGTTTCTCACCGTGATAGAGGATTCCGCGCTCGAGCCCGCCAGATTGAGACTGCCGCCCCCGGCAGTATAGTCGAAGGTCGAGCCAGCCTCTACCATGATGCATGCCTGATCCTTGACCGTACTCCCGAATCCGTGGTTGTAGCAAGCCCCCCCATACCCCAAAGCTCGCACCGTTGCGCAAGACCATTCTAGCGCCACCAGCGAGGATGGCCGACCAGGTGATGTTAAACTGGGTATTGTCCAAGACGACAGTAAAGGGCTCATCCGCCGGGTTATTGACCCCAAAGTAGCGATCACCAAAGTTCGACCAGTTGTCCATGGCAAAGGTGACCTTCTCAAGGAGAATATCACCGAGGGCCTGGACACGGCCTCCGGAGGCGGGCGTGAGGAATGCGACCCGGCCCGCCGTGGCGTTTTGATTGGCCCGGAAGTCAAAGCGCCCGCCGACGCCGGTGTAGGCAATGCGCGTGGTCTCGCCATTGGCGGCATAGCCGATGGTGACGCCGCCGGAAACGGCGTCGCACCAAGCCATCGTGCCATAGTGTTCAATGGCGACATTGGCGAACTTGGTGCCACCCGGAATGCCCAGGGTCGCGCCTTTCTCGATGATGATTCTCGGAAGGGTCTCGCTGTCGGAGATGGAGACTGCGATGGGGGTGGTCGAGAGATTTACGGCGGTGGCGGTTGCCGCGTCGTCGCCGATGCGCAAAGAACTAGAGGGATCGAGTTTAATCGTCGGAAGGGTGAAGGCGGTGCCCTCCTCAGTCTTGCCGACCAAGTTCAGAACGGCGCCGTTGCGCAGCGTGATGGCGGAGAATTCGGGCAAGGGATGGGTGGCGTCGACAATGGCGGTCGTGCCATCGATTTGCACTGCCTTGCCGACGGGGACTATGCCATCAGCATAGCCGGAGGGGTCATTCAAGTCGGTGATGGCATCGCCGCCTCCGTTGAAGACAAAGCCGTCGGCAGAGATGATTCTCGCAACCAGCAGGGACTCCTCTTCGTTGCCGTCGATGGCTCGTTCCAGAAGGGCGATCTTGGGCTCGGCGGATTCCGGGATGGCGCCGTCTTTGGGCATGCGGCCGATGACCAGTTCCGTCCCTACGGGGATGTCGGAGATGTCTAGGCTATTCTGCGAGACCAATGAAAGAGTGGCTCCAGGTTCTGCGTTCCAACCGAGGGAGCCGATATGCACCATATCGTTCGTGACATTGCAATCTCCGTTTTCGTCGATTGCAATCCAGCAGCGCAGGGAGAAGGGCGAGGTCAGATACGCGCCGCCGAAAGTGGCGGTGGTGGGATTGGCCGCCGAGGAGGAGTAGGTCAAATCCACCGGTTTCAAGCCGATTCGCCCGTCGAGGATGACCATGCCCGCCCAGTTCGCGCCGTTGGCGAATTGGACTCGCGCCTTGGCGGTACCATTGTCGGGGGAGACGGAGAGTGTCCCGGTGCAGGTGTTGTCGCTTCGGCAGATGGTCGGCTGGAGGGTTGTGCCCGAACGCGTATTCTCGACAATCAAATCGCCCTCGCCTGAGAAGGGCGATTCGAAAGTGGTGCCGCTGAGTTCATCCTTATTTGAGGTGAGTTTCTGCGGCACGCCGCGGTAGGTCATCGTCTTGCCGGCGGGAATCTCGACGGAAGGCAGATTGTAGAGAATGTGCTCGCGATTGCCGGGCCAACCCCACCAATAGGTCTTGAAGCATTCGACGATGCCATCCTCGACACGGACCACGCCTTTGCCGTAGCCATTGAGCTTGTACCAGCAAGCGATGCCCCCTTCGCCGATGACAATCGAGGCATAGCCCGCTTCATCGGGCTGGAGGCGCACGGCTCCGGTCGTCACATCGCTATTGACCGTCGTCACCCCACCGCGGATTTCACCCCCGTCGACCAGCGTGATGCGACCTTTGTTCTGGACATTGATGTTGTAGCCGGCCCCGCCCTCAGAGTGCCGTTTGCGCAGGAGTACCGAACCGTTGGTCAGCACCAAATGCGCCGAACCGGAGACGTAAGTATCGCCGCCGATGTTCAGCGGTGTGTTGTCGACGATGACCTCGACGGGCGTGTCGACGGGATTGTTCAAGCCAAAGGCAAAGCCGTCGAGCGAGTTGTAGGCGAAGGCACAGTCCTTCAGGACAATCGGCTCGTCCAGCACCACCGTGCCACCGGATGTCGGCACGGCAAAGTCGATGCGCGCGGCATTGTCCACCCCGGCAGCATTGCTCGCGGAGATGGTTGCCCCGTTAGCCACAAGGGCGAAATGGGCGGTTTCATCCGCATCGGCGGTACCAAAGATCAACTTCCCGTCGGACGAAGTCTTCAACTCGCCTTCAAGCTCCAGACGGCAGTTCTTGAAAGCCGACCCGCCCGGCAGCGTCAACGAACCTCCCGATGCCAGATGAATGCTGGGAAGCCTACCGTCCGAATCAGGCTTGAAGGAGATTGCGGCGGGCAGAGTGGCGGAACCGGTAATCTCAAGATGCGTATCACCCTCAAGCACAATGGTGGGCAACTCCATATCGGAGCCAGCAATCGTGAGCGACGCCCCATCGGTCACCAGAATATAACTCCACGCGGGAATCTCTGCGTCAATCACAGCCTGGACACCTGCCCCGCTGAGAATCACTCCCTGACCAGCCGGAGGAAGCGTTCCGCCAAACCATCCGGCCGGGTCGTTCAAATCCGTCGCCTCCGTCGATGAGAAGGTGTAAGACGAATACAATACCAGCGCATCCCCCTCCCGGCTGATATTGAACCCGGCCGCCAAAAGGTCCGCCTCGGCATGGTCGAGAATCTCCTCCGAGGGCGAGTGCAAGACAGTATCTTTATGGACAATTATGGAGGTGTCGATGCCAAAGGTGACCGTGTCGGCGACAAAACCTTCGAGCGTGAGATTCTTGGCGGCCAGCACGACGCGCCCGCCGGGCTCCGTTGCATCGACATTCAGGGTTATGTTGCGAGGCTCCCCTTCGAGGCGCAAATCGCCCGCCTTGAGGGTCACGGCAGCCGGCAGCGCATTCGTAAACCGCACGGCACCAGGTCCTTCTTTAATCAGGGGAATGCCATCCGAGAAGGTCATTCCATCAGCGGTAAGGGTTGCCCCTTCGGCAACATTGAAGGGAACTTCCGCCGTGACCGAGACGCTATTGGCGAGGAACGAGGCGTCCTTCAAGACATTGACCAAACCGCCGGAGAAGGCGATGGTAAAGGTCAACTTGTCAGTACTGACAGTTCCGCGGCTAATGGGACCACCCAAGTTGAGCACACCGCCAGTTTGCTTGAAGCCGGCCTTATAGCTGCTATTGTAGCCACCGGTTTTATAGACAAGGCCATTGGGCAAGTTGAGCGTGCCGGCATTGGAAAGCAGGTTATCGGCCTGCCCCGAATTGCCGTGACCACCCCAAGAAACGGGATCGATGGTAGCGGTGCCGCCGGCCTTGACGAGCACTTGCCCGTGATAACTGTAATAGGTTCCGTAGAAGTTGAATGTGCCGCCCGAAAGAACATCCACATAGCGAGTGCCCGCATCGTTCAGGGCCGGGATAAATTGAGCGGTCTTGGCGAAGTTGAGTGTGGCGCCATCCCAAATGGCGATAGTGCCTGAGTGCGTCTGTACGGAGGTGGTGAAGGTCAAGGTGCCATTCGTCAGTCCTAGCCCATGCCAATCCCAATCCGCGACAGGCTCCCAGGATTTGAGCGTCCACTCGCCGCCATTGAGGTCGAAACTGCAACTGGCTTTCGAGTCCAGCGTATCCGCCTCTCCGGGCAAGACTTCGGCATCGGCGCCGGTCGAACTTTCGGTCGACCAGTTCGTCAAGTCGTCATAGAGTCCGAATGTTCCGTAGCCGCCGCCTTTCCAGTAATAGGTCGTGGAGAGGAGCTCGGTCGCGCCGAAAAGCGCCGTCAATGCAACTGCCAGCAGGCGTATTGTGCCGCGAGAGAAAGAACTGGTGTTCCGCATATCTTGTATCCTTTATCGAATAGTCGCCCTTGATCAGAGGCTCCACTCGTCTCTTGACGGCGGAATCCTTCCAAGAACGTTACCATTATAGACCAATTCCCCGATTTCTGTCAAGCAAAACTTGTAGGTTCTGCCGATAAAATCAATGCCTAATATCCAAAAAATGTCTGCCGCGCCCTAGTGGAATCTGCCCTGGAAATTGGCAAATCTGCCCATTTCTCCCTTGCCGATTTCTTTCTTTTGGGCACCTCGGCGGTGTGACGATTCCTAATTAAATCCAAACCGTACGGACTGGGCACGGCATCGAGTGCGGCAACCCTACCAGCCAATGGAGAAGATAGGAAGGTCTCGTTCCCGTTTATTCGTAGGATAGGCGGATTTGGATTGCTTCCAGCAGGCGCGCGTGCTATCCTAATGCGCATCGGAATCC
>JBJFGP010000023.1:0-5870 GCA_051892815.1 Kiritimatiellia bacterium
CTTCCGTACCAAGACCTGCACATTATGGATGCGTGTCTGGCGGCGGGGGCGAACTATATGGACACGGCGAATTACGAGCCACTCGACACGGCGAAGTTCGAGTACAAGTGGCAGTGGGCGTACCACAAGAAGTTCGAGCGCGCGGGGCTGATGGCGCTTCTGGGTTCCGGGTTCGACCCGGGCGTGACCAGCGTCTACACGACCTGGATCCGCAAGCATTTCCTGCCTCAGATCGACGAGATTGACATTGTCGACTGCAATGCCGGGAACCACGGCTATCCATTCGCGACCAACTTCAATCCGGAAATCAACATCCGCGAAGTTTCCGCCAAGGGGCGCTACTGGCGCGAAGGGAAGTGGATTGAGACGGCGCCGCTTTCGGTCAAGCAGCCGTTCGACCTACCCGAGGGCATCGGCAAACTCAACACTTACCTGATGTACCACGAAGAACTCGAGTCCCTCGCCAAGCATATCGGCGGACTGAAGGCCGCGCGTTTCTGGATGAGTTTCGGCGACAACTATCTCAAGCATCTTGAGGTGCTCAAGAATGTCGGCATGACGCGCATCGACCCCGTGGTCTACGACGGCAAGGAGATTGTCCCCATCCAATTTCTCCGCGCCCTTCTGCCCGACCCGGCGACCCTTGGGCCGCGCACCAAAGGCAAAACCTGCATCGGCGTCCAGGCCAAGCACGGGCGCAAGTTTGTCTATGTCTACAATGTCTGCGACCACCAGGCCTGCTACCGCGAAGTGAAGTCGCAGGCCATCAGCTACACGACCGGCGTGCCGGCGATGATTGGCGCCAAGATGATGTTGACCGGCAAGTGGAAGGGGCACGGCGTTTTCAATATGGAACAGTTTGACCCCGACCCCTTCATGGCCGCCCTCGAAGTCCACGGCCTGCCCGCCAAAGTCATCCAACGGCGCGTCTTCGCGACCCCCAAAGGTTTGTAGCCGACAGCGCGATTCGTGAGCATCCAAGGGCTTCGGGCGACCGAAGCCCTTTTGCATTTTCCCGTACACCTCCGCATGCAGCGGATTGCCACCATTTACCCCCGAGCCTTGCCACCTCTCGCCCCCTGTCCCACGCACCTTCGCCTCCTACTCTTTGCTACGCATTTCCGGGTGGATTGGTACCGGCCGGACGCCCGGTCTCATCTGGCGGCGCAGACCAAATGCCAACCGTACGATGCGGACGGCTCGCAACCGAGTCCGAAACTGTTTCCTCGACCGTCCGAAGCGCGAACACCTCACCGCTGTTCCCCGGCATTAGCCTCGGGTACAGAGCCACCGATAACGACGTCCACCAGAGGAAGGCTGGGAAGGCGGGGTTTTCTTGCGTTTTCCCCGGTTTTGTGGTAGACTACAAGGAGTTGCCAATTTTCGGAGGAGAGAATGCAGCCGAGTCCACTGTCGGGAATGCTGATGTTTGTCTTGGGAGGACTGTTTGGAGCGGTCTTCTACCTGCCGCTCAAGCGGGTGAAAGGCTGGGCCTGGGAGTCAGGCTGGATGGTCTACAGCGTCGTGGCCCTCTTGCTCGTGCCGGTAATCCTCGGGCTTGCGCTCACCCGCGACTTCGCCGGGACGATTGCCGCGGCGCCCCGCCAAGAACTGCTCTACTGTCTGCTCTGCGGTGCAGGCTGGGGCTTCGGCGGATTGACTTGGGGGCTGATGATTCGCTATTTGGGCGTCGGGCTCGGGCTGGCAATCGGTTGCGGCATCTGCTCGGTGACCGGCACGCTCGTGCCCCCTATGCTCAAGGGCGAACTCTCGGGACTTCTCCAAAGCGCTTCCGGTAGAATCTCCCTGGTCGGAGTGGCCGTCAGCGTCCTGGGAATCGTCCTGATGGGCCTCGCCGGAATGGGCAAGGAACGCGACCTCGCCAAACAAGGCCAAAAGACCGAAGGCGAGTTCAATCTCACCAAAGGATTGGCTATCGCCCTCTTCTCCGGCGTGATGAGCGCCGCGCTGAGTTTCGGCTTGCAGGGTGGACCGGGATTGGAGCAAATCGCCCGGAAGGCAGGCACCTCCGACATCTGGAGAGGCCTTCCCGTGCTGGCCGTCTGCCTCCTGGGAGGCTTCCTGGTCAATGGCGTCTGGTGCCTCCTGCTCAACCTCAAAAACCGCACCCTCGGCGACTACACCAAAGACCCGGTCGCGGTCAACGCCGGCTGGGCGGCACTCGCAGGAATCCTCTGGGCGATGCAGTTCGTCGCCTTCAAAATAGGCGAACCCATGATGGGCACCCTCGGCTATGTCGGCTGGGCTATGGTGATGGCCTCCTCCATCCTCTTCAGCGGCGTGCTGGGCATCCTTCTCGGCGAGTGGAAAGGCGCCGGAAAGACAACCAAAGCATCCCTTGCAACCGGTCTTCTCGTCCTGCTCCTCTCCGCCCTCATCGGCGGCTGGAGCGCATCCCTCTAACTCCTTCAAAGGAACCACCTATGCGCATCATCCTCAACGAAACCTCCCACTTCGGCGCAGGCTGCCGGAAAGAATTGGCGGCAGAACTCAAGGCAAGAGGTCTCTCCAAACCCCTCGTCGTCACGGACGCTCCCCTGCTGGCCTGCGGCACGGCAAAGAAGGTCACCGATACCCTTGATGCGGCCGCCATCCCCTACGCGATCTACTCCGACATCAAGGCCAATCCCACTATGGCCAATGTCAACGGATGCCTCGATGCCTACCGCACCGAAAAGGCCGACTGCTTCGTAGCCATCGGCGGCGGTTCCGTCATGGATACCGCCAAGGCCGCGGCCATCATCGCCGCCAATCCCGACTTTGCCGACATCGTCTCTCTCGAAGGCGTCGCCCCCACGCGCCATAAGGCGAAACCCATCTTCGCCCTCCCGACCACCGCCGGAACCGGTGCCGAAGTCACCATCAACTACGTAATCACCGACGAGCACCGCGCCAAGAAGATGGTCTGCGTCGATCCTCACGACATCCCCGTCTGCGCCATTGTCGACGCCGAACTGATGGCATCCATGCCCGCCAAGCTAAAGGCTGCCACCGGAATGGACGCATTGACGCACGCAATCGAGGGCTATATCACCAAGGCGGCCTGGACGATGACGGATATGTTCGAGTTGCGGGCTATCGAACTGATTGCCCGATTCCTGCCCAGGGCGGTCGCCGACGGCAACGATACCGAGGCGGTCGAGGGAATGGCTCTGGCGCAGTATATCGCGGCAATGGGATTCTCCAATGTGGGGCTTGGAATCGTCCACTCGATGGCGCATCCGCTGGGGGCGGTCTATGATATTCCGCACGGGGTCGCCAACGCTTTGCTGCTTCCGACGGTAATGGAGTTCAACAAGCCGGCCGCGCTCGCGAAGTATGCCGACATCGCCAAGGCGATGGGAGTCGAAGGTGTCGCCTCGATGGCCCCGGACCAAGCCGCCGACGCCGCCGTCGAAGCGGTACGGAAGTTGGCGATTGCTGTGGGCATTCCGCAGAAACTCTCGGGGCTGGGGGTGCCTGAGAGCGGGCTTGAAAAGCTCTCGGCAGATGCGCTTGCGGATGTCTGCACGGGGGGCAATCCCCGCGAGGTGTCGCAGGCTGAAATCCTGGCGCTCTACCGGAAGGTCTACTGATGTCTTCGCCTACCTATCTTGCCATCGACATTGGTGCTTCGAGCGGTCGCCATTTGCTTGCGACGCTCGAAGGGGGGCGCATCTCCACGCGGGAAATCTACCGTTTCCCGAACGGCGTGGTTGACCGGAACGGGACGCTTTGCTGGGATTCCGAGACCCTCTTTTCGGAGATTCTCAAGGGTCTCAAGGCGTGCCAGGCGCTAGGCATTGTCCCGACTTCGATTGGGATTGACACGTGGGGTGTTGACTTCGCGCTGCTGGACGCGGACGACCGTCTTCTGGGGCCGACTGTGGCCTACCGGGATAGCCGCACGGAGGGGGCCTACGGGGTTATCGATGCGAGGATTTCGCCTGAAGCGCTCTATGCCGCGACGGGTATTCAGCGTCAGCCGTTCAATACTATCTGCCAGTTGGTTGCCCTCCAGCGCGACCAGCCCGAGTTGCTTGAGAAAGCCCGCTCGCTGTTGATGATGCCGGACTATTTCCATTGGCGTCTGACGGGCGTCAAGCGGCAAGAGTATACCAATGCAACAACGACTCAACTGGTCCATGCGGCGTCCGCCGACTGGGATCGGGAGGTCATTCGCGCGCTCGGTCTGCCGGGCCATCTGTTCGGGCCGCTCTCGATGCCCGGCGAGACCGTTGGGTGCCTTCGCCCCGAAATTGCCGAAGCGGTCGGATTCAACACGCGCGTGGTGCTTCCTCCGACCCACGACACCGCATCCGCCGTCGTCGCGGTGCCCGCGCAGACCGACGCTCTCTACATCAGTTCCGGGACCTGGTCCCTGCTGGGCGCGGAACTCCCCAAGCCCGAGACCTCCGAGGCCGCCCGGAAAGGAAACTTCACGAACGAAGGCGGCTATCTCCGGCGCTACCGCTTCCTCAAGAACATTATGGGGCTTTGGATGCTCCAGTCCGTCAAGAAAGAGTTCGAGGCGGAAGGTGGCAACCCATTGACCTTCGACCAACTAAGCATTGGGGCCCAAAGGTCTGTAGTCACGACCATCATTGATTGCAACCAATCGGCCTACTTCGCTCCAACCTCCATGCGCGAGGCCATACGCGAAGGCTGCCGTCAGGTCGGAGGACCAATCCCAGAGACCCCGGGCGACTTCGCATCCGTCGTCTACCGCTCCCTCGCCGACCGCTACGCCAAGGCCATCGAGGAACTCGAACAAATTGTCGGCAAGCGCTACGACACCCTCCACATCGTCGGTGGCGGCTCCAAAGACAGCCTCCTCAACGCCATGACCGCCCAAGCAACCGGCAAAGAAGTCTGGACCGGGCCGACCGAGGGTACCGCCCTCGGGAACCTAGCCGTCCAGATGATTGCCGACGGACGATTCCCCTCACTCGCCGAAGCCCGCGCCGCCATCGGACGCTCATTCGACGTCCGCCGCGTCTAACCCCAAAAACCTTCACACCCAATCAGAAAGCGAACCCAGACATGTCCCGCTACCCATCCGCAAAAGAACAATACGCCAGACTCGGCGTCGATACCGAAAAAGCCCTCCAGACACTCCAGAACATCGCCATCTCCATGCACTGCTGGCAGGGCGACGATGTCGGCGGCTTCGAGAACGCAGGCGAACTCTCCGGAGGCATCGCCGCCACCGGAAACTACCCCGGCAAAGCCCGCAACCCCAAAGAATTGATGGCCGATATCGACAAGGCCCTCTCCCTTATCCCCGGCAAACACCGCCTCAACCTCCACGCCAACTACGCCATATTCAAAGGCAACAAAGTCGACCGCGACCAACTCGCCCCCGAACACTTCGCCGAATGGGTTAAGTTCGCCAAAAAACGCGGCATCGGGCTAGACTTCAACCCCACCTGCTTCGCACACCCCAAAGCCGATGGTCTCACCCTTTCCCACGAAGACCCGGCCATCCGCCAGTTCTGGATCGACCACTGCAAAGCCGCCATCCGTATCGCCGAATCCTTCGTGACCGAACTGGGCGGCACCTCCACCGTCAACATTTGGATCCCCGACGGCCTTAAAGACACCCCCGCCGATCGCACCGCACCTCGCGCACGGCTGAAAGACTCCCTCGACCGCATTCTCGAGCAGCCCTACGATAAAAACAAAGTCAACATCACCGTCGAATCCAAAGTATTCGGCATCGGCGTCGAAAGCTACACCGTCGGCTCGCACGAGTTCTATATGAACTACGCCGCAAAGAACGACATCCTCTGCCTGTTGGACAACGGTCACTTCCATCCCACCGAATCCGTCGCCGACAAGATTCCTTCCATGCTCCTCTTTGCCGACAA
>JBJFGP010000024.1:0-26026 GCA_051892815.1 Kiritimatiellia bacterium
GGTCAGACCCTCAAACCCATCCACGCTTGACCGTGCACCCCCGCCGCCAACTCGTCCCATTCCTACTCCTCTGCGCGCTCATCACCCACGCGCAGACACCCCTCGAAACCGCCCGAGCAGCCCTCGAAGACGGGCTCTACACCCTCGCCGAAGAGAAAGCGACAGCCGTCCTCAAAGACCCCGTCGCACGCCTCAACTTCGCAGACCGCGCCCGTGCACTCGACTACCTCCTCCGCGCCCAGGCGGCACGAGCCCTCTACCCGCAAATGCTCGCAACCCTTGAGCAGCATAAAGCCGCCGTCCCCGCCGGGGCCGAAGGCGCCGCTTTCCTCTATTGGAAAGGACTCGCCCTGCTCCATCTCGGCAAGCCCGACGCCGTGCTCGCGCTTCAACCGCCTTCCGGTGCTTCCCCCGCCATTCTCTCGCGCCTTGCCACCCTCAAAGGGCAAGCCAGCCTGGCGATGGGTCAGACGGGTGCGGCTCTTGGCTTTTTCAAGGCTGCCGATGCAACGGCTGTCGGTCGGGGTCGAATCGCCGAGAATGCGCTCGATTGGGCGAAGGCCTTGACCAATGCTGCCGCCCGCCTTGCCGTGCTGGATGCGGTCATCGACCGTCTACCCGACAATGATCGCGATGCGATTCCTCCGGCTGTCTCGCAACTACCTCTTTTGAGGGCCGACACGCTTTTCTCCCTCGGCAAAACCAATGACGCCGTTGAACTCTGCCGTACTTTGGCGGGGCATCCCCGATTGGACCGGCGCGTCCGACAAGATGCCTATTTCCGGCTGGCGAAGTTGTTGCCGGAGCAGGCGGAATCCCAGGCGGAAGCGGCGTTGAAGGTTGCCCAGACGCGGGGGGAGCGATTGCGCGCGGGATTCTTTCTCGGGCGGCTTTTGATTGCCTCGACGAATACGCTTTCGCGGGGCGTTTCGGTATTGAAGGAGACGATTGCTCAAGCGCCTTCTCACCCGGAGAATCCTGATGCGCAGGCGAGTTTGGCTACGGCGCTTTTGCGGGCGGGGCGTTATGAGGAGGCGGTCAAGGAGTTCCGCATCTGTCTGGAGGCCTATCCAGAATCTCCCTTTGCGAAAGATGCCTTGATTGGGCGTGCCGAGGCGGCTTTGGCGCTGGGGGATGCTTCGTCTGCGGCGGAGGCGTTTGCTCGCGCGGTCCGGCTCGAAACGAATGCCCAACTGCGGGCAGAACTTGTCTTCCGGCAGGCGGATTCCTTGCGTGCCGCGAGGCGTCCGGAACAAGCGGCAAAGCTCTACGGGTCACTTGCGCCGAACCCGAAGGCGATGCTTCTTGAGGCGGTTTGCCTGTTGGACGCGGGTCAGTCGGCAAAGGCGGAACAGTTGCTGGCGGGGCTTTGCGCGCAGGCCGAGGTGCCGGTTGAAACGCGGGCGCAGGCTTCGCTCCGTCTGGCGGGAATCTTTCTCGGGCGGAACAACTTTGCGGAGGCGTCGACGCTCTTTTCTCAAGTGGCGAAAGACTCCCGGATGCTACCTCGGGATCGAGCCGCGGCGTGGCTGGGCCTAGGGCAGGTCGACTATCAACTCTACCGTTTTGAGAGTGCCTGCGAGGCCTTCCGCTCGGCGGCACGGCTGGACGAATCGCTGGCGTACCGGACGGATTTCTGCCTGGTCTTGGCGCTCTACGGAAAGGGGGACGATGCGGAGGCGCGCGCGGTCGCGGGCAGCTATCTGCTCCGCCATCCGGAGAGTCCGCTTCTGCCCGAGATGGCGCTCTGGCTGGCGAAGTTCGACTTCAACCGCGGCAACTATTCCGCCGCACGGAAAGCTTTCGCCCACTTCGCCAAGCGCTGGCCCGACCACGCCTGGCGTCCGGAGGCGCTGCTCTGGTCGGCGCAAGCCGCCATGCGCGAGCGCGACTATACCGGCACCATCGCCATTCTCACCGACCTCATCAAGTCCGCCCCGACCTTCGCGCGCATCCCCGAAGCGCGTTTTCTCCAGGCGGAATGCCTGATTGAACTGGCTCGACAGCCGGAAGCCATCCTACTGCTGGAAGAGATTATCTCGCGCACGCCCGATAGCGACTGGGCGGCCAAAGCCCAAGTCCTCAAGGCCGACTGTCTGCTCTCGCTCGCGGCGGACAATACCCAGCGCTGCCAGCAGGCTCTCGAAGCCTATCTCGAAGCCCTCAAGACCGCACCCGCCGGCCGCCAATTCGAAATCAACTGCAAAGCCGCACGCTGTCTCGAAAAACTCAATCGTCCCCTCGAAGCCTTCGACCGCTACTACGAGCAGGTCATCACCGCCTACCTCTCCAGCCGCGCCGCCGACTCGCTCAAAGCCTCCTCGGAAGCCGAAGTCTGGGTTCTGAAAGCCACCTACCAGGCCGTCGAAATCCTCCGCCGCTCCGGCAAAATCGAAGAGGCCCTCAACATCCTGCGCCGCGTCAAGAAGGGCGAACTGGCCGACACCACCACCCTCGACCGCTGGATTGAACAATACAAGGCGCTCCGCTGACACCCGCCGCGTCAATCGATAGGCACCTCAAGCCCCCCATCCTGCCAACCTCCCGCCCCCCAAGATACCCACCCGCGCCCCCGATTCCAACCAACCAATCCGGGACGAGGTGCGCCACAAAACGGCTATTTCCCCTCTTTCGAATACGACGGCACCTCGTGCCCCGTCAACTCCGCCAACTTCGCAGCAAACTCGCGCACCGCACGCAACCTCCGCGTCTCCACCTCGTTCGCCCGCGCCTGCGCCTTAGGGTTGAGTTTCGGAGCAGACTTCTTCGGCTGTTTCTCGGCACGCTTCGCAGCAGCCGCCTCCCGACGCTCCAACTCCGCGTCCGCCAACTCGGCAGACGCCACCGGCCGCCCCTTGGGAGTCAACTTGCGCGGCTTGACCGCACTTCGGGGGAAAGTCTCACGCTCCTCCCCGCTCCGCCACTCCTGCGACAACGCCCCAATCGCCTTGTCCCAAACCTTCCGCTCCGCCTCAATGTCCTTGGCAAACTCCTTCGCCTCCTCCGAACTGAGCACCAGCAAAGTCTCAGCCCCAGTCAAATCCGTCGCCTCATAGACACAATAGGTCTCCGCTGCACCGGCACAATACGCCACCAAAACCGACAAGATACACGCCAAACGCCTCATTCGATACGCTCCTTTCCAATCCAAAACAACACCTCAAAAAGTCTTGCGCACAGCCACCCCAGCCGCAAAAAGTTCCCGCTTGAGCCCCTCGATTGTCGCCAACCCCTCGTGCAAAATCCCAGCCACAATCGCCGCATCCGCATGCGCCACCTCGAACGCCTGCCGCAAGTGCTCCGCGCACCCCGCCCCTCCCGACGCCACCACCGGAATAGAGACAGCATCAGCCACCAAGCGAGTAATCTCCAGGTCAAACCCCTGCCTTGTCCCGTCCGCATCGACCGAGTTGACAACTATCTCCCCCGCGCCTAGCGATTCCGCCCGCCGGGCCCAATCAACCGCATCCATTCCCGTCCGCTCACGGAAGCCTCGGACGGTAATCTCATACCCGCTCGGACAGTTCGGATCGGAGGTCTTGACGGGATCCATTCCCAGCACCACGCACTGTGCGCCGAAGGCCTTCGAACCCTCCGATATGATGGCCGGATTGCGCACCGCGAGGGAGTTTACCGACACCTTTTCGGCGCCGGCCAAAAGCACCCGCGACATGTCTTCAAGGGAAGTGATGCCGCCGCCGACTGCAAATGGAATGCGGATGGCGCGGGCAACTCCCCGGACCATTTCTATGTCGATCGGGCGGCGTTCGGCTGATGCGGTAATGTCGTAGACGACCAGTTCATCGCACCCGGCGGCATAGTAGCGGGCGGCGAGTTCGATAGGGTCGCCCTGGTCGCGGTTGTTCTGGAATTTGACCCCTTTTGTCACGCGGCGGTTGTGCACATCGAGGCAGGGGATAATGCGTCGTGTCAGCATAGGCCATCCCAGGAGAGGAAGTTGTTCAGGAGGCGAAGTCCTGCTTCTCCGGACTTCTCGGCGTGGAATTGGGTTGCGACGAGGTTCTGCCTTGCGACCATGGAGCAGAAGCGGTTGCCGGCGTAGTCGGTGGTGCCTAGGATATGGTCTGACTGGGCGGGCTGGGCGTAGTAGCTGTGCACGAAGTAGAAGTCGGTGCCGGAGGGTATGCCGTCGAGCAGGGGGTGGCTTCGGGTAAAGTCGACTTGGTTCCACCCCATCTGCGGAACTTTGACGCGACTGTCGGGGAATGCAAAGCGCCGGACGGTTCCGGGGAGCAAACCGAGGGTCTGGACTCCTCCGTCTTCTTCGGAGTTTTGGAAGAGCACTTGCATGCCGACGCATATCCCGAGGAAGGGGACGCCCCTGGCAATGGTCTCGGCAATGGATTGGTCGAGTTGGAGGCGGCGGAGGTTGTCCATAGCGGAGCCTGCCGCGCCGACTCCGGGGAAGACGACGCGTTGGGCCTGGCGCACGACATTGGGGTCGGCGGTGACGATGGCTTCGGCGTGGAGGGCTTCGAAGGCGAGCCTGACGCTGGTCAGGTTGCCCGCTCCGTAATCGAGGATGGCTACCATAACGGGCAAGAGTATAGCAAAAAGGATGGTGTTGCCGCAAGGCCTAAGCGCGGGCGGGGGGGGCGGTTTGAGGTTGTGCCCCTGGCGTGCGAGCGAGGGGCGCGGCTACTGGGCGAGGGTGCGCTTGTAGAGCAGGTAGGCAATCAACCAGAGAATGCCGCCGGGGAAGATGAACAGGTGCATCAGCAGGCTCAGGACGATGCCTATCCAGCCGCCTTGGCGCGCCAGAGCGATGGCGCTGGGGTTGCGCGTTTCGATGGCCCACTGCAATTTGTCGATGAGCTTGTCATAGGCCTTGCCGTGGCGCTTCCACTCGGCCAAGACCTCTTTGGCACGGGCAACTTCCCGGGCGAAGAAGGCGGCGTCGCGGCAGCGCTCGCTGCAGTAGATGCGCCGCGCGAAGGGGGTGCTCCCCCACCAGTGACGGGTACGAACCCCTTGTTCCGGCGGATAGGAACCTCCGCATAGACGACATACCAATCTTTTGCCCTCATTCATTGCTTGCTCTACCCTCAAATCCTTGCTATCTATAACGGGGCTAGAGTGTAGCCAATTTCTTTTCAAAATGCAAGCAAAAAAGAGTAATTGTTGGGGTAAAAAAAAAAAAGCAGTGTGTTTGCCTCGGGCTTTTTCGCTCCAATACCCTTTCCAATAGGGTAATTGTCTGAATACAATCCTCCGCTTAGGCGTTGCCCGCGCTTTTCCTTGGTTTTGAGAAAAGAATGCCAAAGAGATCAGGCGTTTCCCGCTTTTGACCAAGACACAAACGCGCCACCCAAGGGAAGCCCTTGAGTGGCGCGGCGAAGGATGGCTGGAACCCTTTCGGAGGGGGCTAGGGTTTGGCAGGCGGGCAGCGCTCGCTGCGGGTGCGATAGAGCGGATAGGCGGCTTCCCGCAGGGCGGCGCGCATAATAGGATAGGGCGAGTCGCAAAGGTCGGTCCACCCCACCTGCAACCCCTCGCCGTCGAACCGTCCCGATGTAGCCTGGTCGGCAAACTGATGCCAGTGGACACCGACAATCTGGGGATTGAGCAGGGCCGATTCCAAATATCGTTTCATCTTGGCGGCACGCTCCTTCTGATCCCGCGCCTGGCAGACACCCGTGCCGAAAGGTCCCCGGTCGGTCGCCCCAAAGTGGAACTCCCCAATGAGCACCGGAGCATCAAGATGATGGGGCAGTCGCCAGTCGGAAATAGAGTCGCGGTAGATATTGTAGGAGACCACATCACAGTGCCGCGCGCAGGCCTTGATGACCTCCTCCCGCGCCCAGCCGCAGAAACGGCAGCCGAGATAGAGCAGATTGGGATCGTAGGCCTTCACAGTCTCCCGCGTGCGGGCAAAATAGCGGTCGGCGATGACCGCAGTAAAGGCACGAAGATCGGCTTCGGCGCCAGGGGGCGGGGGCGAAACAGTAGCGAGAAAGTCCGCCTCGTCCGCATATCGACTCCCCCAGGCGGCGTTCAGCGACTGAATCGAATGGTAGCGCCCCAGCAGCCAATCGAGAAGCGCCCGTTTGGCCGGCTGGTCGGCAGGAGACATCGCCGTCCAACGCGCCAAATCCCCCGGCGCGCCCCAATTGATTTCATTGTCGACAAAGAACCCAATGCACCAGGGATCGTGCGCCTCCCGGTCACATTTGGACAAAGCAGCCGTCACCCCCTGGGCAAACGAATCATCCCAAGGGTCGCGAAACTTCCCCCATATGCCGTGGCTTGCCGCGATGGGGCGGGATTGACACTCGACGCGCTCGGCGTAGGGCGTGCGATCCATCAGGCAAATGGCCAGATCGGAGGAGTTTGCTATGGTGTTGGCCCCCCAACTCCTGAGCCTGCGGTGGGCATTTTCCGCGAAACGACGGCGGTAATCGGGACCATATTTCCGGTAGAGGTTGGCGGACGAGAAATCGTAGGCCCGGGTCACACCTCTGGCGAGGTAAAGTGGCCAGAGAAGGGCGTCTCGGGTTGTCCAGAATTGGGAGAAGACATTGGTTCCTTCCGGGGCGTTTGGTTCCGGCGGAAGGTCGGCAAAAAGGCAATCTTTGGGCGGAAGAGGTACGCCATGGCGGGGCTTGGAGGTGTCGCCGTCGAGGGGCGTCTGAGCGCTGGAGGGGGTGACGCGGACGGGCCCGAAACTCCAGAACAGGTAGCCTTCCGGGTCGACAAGCCACCAGCGCCCTTGGCCGTCGCGGTGGGTGCGAAAGCGGCCGGTCGGTTGGAGTCTAGGCCCCTGTTTCCAGCCTCCGAATGGGCTCCGGTCTTGGGGACCTGGATGGGCGGCGAGGTCTTTCTCTTCGTCCTGGAGGGCAGTACGAAGGTCCTGATCGGTGGCAATCTTTCCGGGCCATTGGCGGTGGCGGAATTGTCCGTATCGGTCGAAGCAGGGGAGGAAGTCGGTGGTTTTGAGGCGCATCCAGGGCTGGGAATCCGGCGGGGGAAGTCCTTTCATGCGGTTCTGTGGCTGGAAGCGGTAGTAGAGGGCGTCGATGATGGCATATGGGGTGAGTTTTTGCCAGTTGGTTTCGTGGGGGATGGCGGTACGGGAGGCGACGATGACGGGGGAATCCCAAAGGGGAATGTTGCGCAAGGTGGTGGTGCCGTTGGTGCAGGTGACGGTCTCGGGGGGGATGGCGAAGATGCGGCCGGTGATGAGTTCGAGCCAGACGGGTTGGCTGATTTCTCCGGGGAGGGTGATGGTTTGGCGGTCGAATTCGAGGCGGGAGGAAGGGACGGCGCCGGAGTACCAGAGGCAGTGGAGTATCTGGCCGTATCGGGTGAAGGTGGCGCGGGTGATTTCGGGGTGGCCGGTGGTGGTAATCGCGAGCGGGCGGGTCTCGTCGTCGAAGAGGGCGTAGACATTGCGCATGGCGTACCAGGAGGGTCTGCGGTAGACGAATTCCTTGAGGGTGTTGGAGCGCAGGAGTCCGAAGCTCTGGAGCATGAAGGTGTATTGGAGGTCGATCATGGTGAAGAGGCTGGAGGGGATGGATCGTGCGGCGTCGCCGAGGGCGCGGCGGAGGTTCCATTTGGCCTGTGCGTACTCGCTCCATTCGATGTTGCTCAGGGCGTGGGCGAACTCAAGTTGGGCGGGGCAGCCGGTCTCTCCTTGCATCATGCCGAAGCGGCCGGAGTAGCTTTTGACGAGAGCCTGAAGGTCGAGCGGGGACCAGCGTCCGGGGCGGTTTGTGCGCCAGGAGTCGTCGGGATTGGGTTCGTAGGGATGGTAGAGGAAGCGGGAGGCGAGGTCGAGGGCGTGTTCGGACTTGAGGCGTTCGAGGACGGCTTGGTAGCCGGCGAGGCTGTCGAAGGCGGTGCAGTAGATTTGGGCGTCTGGTTGCAACGAGCGGATGGCTTTGGCGGTAAGGAAATAGAGCTGGGCGTAGTCACGATCTTGTCCGAAAGGTTCGTTCCAAATTTCCCATTCGGTGACTATCGATCGGTAGCGTTCGACGCACGCCTTGCAGTAGCGCAGCCAAGCCTCCAGCGCCTCGGGGTTGCCGGTAATCTGGCTCACGCGCATTCCCAGGCGGAAGTCGCTGCCCCAGACGGGATTGCCATAGGAGAGGCAGATCCAGGGCTTGATGCCCATCTCGGAGCACTCGCGAATCTGGCGGTCGAGCCAGGCGAAGTCGTAGACGCCCCGCTTCTGCTCGGTCTTCGCCCAACCGCTGAAGAACCGGGCGTGCTTGACCCCCAAAAGCGGCAACAGCGCCTTGTAGGAATCCCAGTCGCCATAATCCCGGTCCAAAGTCTCGCAACCAATCGACCAGGACGAACCAGCAATCTCCTTCGAGGTGCGCGTCGCCAGCCGCCCCAATTCAGGAAGCCCCGGATCCAGACGGTTGAGTTTCTGCCACGTCAGGCAAAACTTCTCCTTCTGAAGGATATTCGTCGCCACCGCCTGCGGCAAGTGATCCTCCCACGCGTCCCAACTCTTGATCTTCGCCGCATCCTTGAATGCGACCACCCCAGCCCCCAGACACCCCAGCGCCAGCCACCCGCACGCCAAACCGATCCAAACCTTGCTCGAGAACATAGCAAAAGACTCCTTCTTCACATAATGTATCCTATGCACCATTTGTTGTCAATACCAATCACCGCCCCGCCCCGCGCATTCAACGCCCCGCACACCGATTTAGCCTCGCCAAACCGCCCCGAATCTGCTATCATCTACCCGAAATGTTGACCCGATTGACCACCCTTCTGCTCCTCCTGCTGACCTGCTTCGGATGCGGCACCCCCTACCTCGAACGCGAACACTTCGAGGTCAATGACTTCGACATCAACCGCCTCGAAGTGGTCTTCGTCAAGAACACCAAGCGCCCACCTGTCAAACTCACCATCACCGGCGCAGGCGTCGTCGAAGTCATTACCGGTTCCAGCCCCCAACTCTCCGACAGCTTCTCCATCGACACCAATAATAAGGAGTGGAACAACATCGTCCGACGCCGCCAGACCATCACACGCGCCGACGCCCGGATGATCTTCCAAAATCTCGTCAACTACGGCCTCTACCACAAGCCCTCCGACCCGCCAAAGGAGTGGCCGGAAGGCGAACTCCCCGAACGCCGCGCACGCGTCAACGCCAACTTCAATGGGCGTATGGCGCGCCGGGATGTCCTCTTCGACCAGGATCTGCTGGATGAAATCGAAACGACCGTACGCCTCTTCCATCGCTAGCCTTGCGCTCCTCATTCTCGCAGGCTGCGCCACCCAGCGAACCGTCATCCGCAAAGACGGCGACCCCGAAATAAAAGTCTACGGTCCCGACCGCATCATCGCCTTCGGCCAGACCGTCCCCCTTGAAAACCTCGACCGCGCCGTGCGCCAACACCGGCTCTCCGAACACGAAAACCTCCAGGTCATGTTCTATACCGACCGCCGCACCGATCAGCAACTGATGAAGGCCGTCACCGCCGAACTCCTCCAGGCCAAACAGAAACAATTCCACCTCTCCCGCCCGCGCCACGCCACCTCAACCGTCAAGGAACCCCAACCATGAACGCACTTATCGTCTGCTCCGACGGATTCGAGGAAATCGAAACCCTCGCCGTTGCCGACATCCTCCGCCGAGGCCAAGTCGAAGTCACCCTCGCCACCCTCGAACCAACCACCCGCCCACTCGTCGGCGCAAGAAGCGTCCGAATACTCCCCGACGCCACCCTCGCCGACTGCGCCAACAGCCCCTTCGACGCCCTCATTCTCCCCGGCGGATGGCAAAATGCCCTGAACCTTGCCGCCTCCCCCCTCCTCGAGCAGATACTCAGCCGGCGCGCCCAAAACAGCCAACTCATCGCCGCCATTTGCGCCTCCCCCGCCGTCGTGCTTGGTGCTTGCGGGCTCCCCGGAACCAGCCGCCGAGCCACCTGCTATCCAGGCCTCGAAGACCGCCTCCAGGCGACACCGACCGAGACCGATGTCGTCGAAGACGCCCACTACATTACCTCCCGCGGCCCCGCCACCGCCATACCCTTCGCCCTCGCCATCCTCTCCCGCCTGGCCGGCAAAGAAGTTGCCGCCCGCATCGCCAGCGACCTGCTTTTCAGGAACTGACCCCTCGGACACGAAAAGTCTTGCAGATGCCCATCCTTTTTGGTAGTATTTGTCCTCCATACAGTTTGAAAGTTGCGTAGCCGGAGCCTAGACTTTTATGAAGAAAGACATCCATCCCAAGTACGAAGACGCCACCATCTCCTGCGCCTGCGGGAATGTGATTCATACCCGTTCCACCGTCAAGGCCATGCATGTGAACACCTGCAGTGCCTGCCATCCTTACTTCACCGGGACTAAGACCCTCATCGACACCGAGGGCCGTATCGACCTCTTCAAAAAGCGCTACGGCAAGAAGGCCTAAGCAACCGCCGCTTTTCCCCCTTTCCCTGAGAAGACCGGCTCGTACACAAACCCGTACGGCTGGTCTCTTTTTGTGCCAAAATGCAGATTACCCGCGAGCAGATTCGCCGCCGCATCGAACCCTTGGCCGAGGCCGAGTCCGCCCTAGCCGCTCCGGCGGTTCTCGGCAATCCGGCGAAGTACCGCGAAGCCCTCCGCCGCCATGCTTCGCTCAAACGTCTGGAGAGCGCGGCGAACGCCTGTTTCTCCGCTGAAGATGAACTTGAGGCCAGCCGGAATCTGCTTCAGGAGGCCGGAGAGGATGCCGAGATGGCGGCTATGGCGCAGGAAGAAATCGCCCGATTGGAGGCAACCCTTCCGGAACTGCAGCATAAGCTGATGGCCTGCCTGCTGCCTGACGATCCACTCGAAGGGCGGGCGGCGATGTTTGAGCTCCGTGCGGGCACTGGGGGCGAGGAGGCGGCTTTGTTTGCGGCCGATTTGTTCCGCATGTACAGCCGGTATTGCGAGTCGCACGGCTACACGGTCAGCGTAATGGACGCCTCGCCGACTGAGATTGGCGGCTACAAGGAGATTATCTTCACGGTCACCGGGGAGAATGCCTACGGGCGGTTTCAATTCGAGAGCGGGGGACACCGGGTGCAACGCGTTCCCGTGACCGAGGCGCAGGGACGAATCCACACTTCTGCCGCGACTCTTGTGGTCTTGCCGGAAGCCGACGAGGAGGACGATTTGGTCATACCGGAGTCGGAGTTGCGTATCGACATTTTCTGCGCCGGGGGCCATGGAGGCCAGGGGGTCAATACGACCTATTCGGCCATCCGCATTACCCACTTGCCGACCGGTCTGGTGGCGCAATGCCAGGATGAGCGTTCGCAGCACAAGAACAAGGCGAAGGCAATGAAGGTGCTCCGCTCGCGCATTCTCGACGCCCGCCGCCAAGCCGCCGATGCTGCCGCCGGGGCTACACGCCTGGGGCTGCGGGGTTCGGGCGACCGGTCCCAACGCATTCGCACCTACAACTTCCCTCAGAACCGTCTGACGGACCATCGGGTCAACTTGACGCTCTACTCGCTCGACCGCGTGATGGAGGGTGAGATGGACGAACTTTTGGATGCGCTTCATGCGCACGATATTGAGCAGCGCCTGCAAGCGCAAGGGCTTGGCAAGAACGCTCAATAGTCTGCCGGGAATACGCCTGACACGGTCTCCTTTGCGCGACTGAAATGGTCTCATTGCTTTTTTCGTTCGACCGCCGCGCGTTGGCATTCTTCGAGGCGGCAGGTGTCACCCTTTCACTCCGAAGTCAACTGGCTACGGGACGCTGTGGCGGACGAAGCACCAAGCCGCAAACACGCCCCTGCGATGGGGCTGCTTGCGTGTTCTCAAGCCCGGTGAAGGGGCAGATTCGACGAGGGCGATTAGATTGACTCAACGGTGAGTGGCGGCTTCCTGCGTGGGCGGCGTTGACACATTTTCAAGAGATTCGTTGACAGGTTTTGAGGTCGTTGGTAGGCAGGAACTGGTCAGACAGGTTGATAGGAATGGGGCCACTTGATTGGCAGAAATCGGAGTAAAAGGTTCGTGCGATTGAAGGCGCCGGAAAGTTTGGTCGAGGCAAGCGGATGATTACTCAAGACACGCGGAAACTCTCGCAAGGCGACATCTATGTGGCGCTTCGGGGGGGACGGTTTGACGGGCACGACTTCGTCACAGCCGCCTTTGAAAAGGGGGCTTCGGAGGCGTGGGTCTGCGCCGATTGGACGCCACCTAAGGGGGTCACAGGTCGCCTCCGGCGCTTCTCCGATACACGCCTGGCTTTAGCCGACGAAGCCCGCCGCTACCGCCAAACCCTTGCCGCCACCGTCATCGGCGTCACCGGTTCCGCCGGCAAGACAACCACCAAGGAACTCCTTGCCACGGCGTTCTCCCGCGCGCGCCGGACACGCGCCACCGAGGGGAATTACAACAACGACATCGGCCTGCCACTGACCCTGCTCAACCTCCCCCGGAATGTCGAAGTCGCCATCGTCGAGGCAGGCACCAACCATCCCGGAGAAATCGCCAATTTGGCCGGAATTATGCAACCTGCGGCGGCGGTGATTACCGGAATCGGACCGGCGCATATCGAATACTTCGGATCGCTCAAAGCCATCGCCCGCGAGAAAGGTGCCCTCCTTGCCGCCCTGCCCAAAGACGGGCTCGCCGTCCTTCCAATGGAAGATCCGCTCTTCTCCCTGCTCGCCTCAATGGCCCCTTGCCGCGTCATCTCGACCTCCGTCCACGACCGCGCCGCCGACTACTGCTCGGACGCGCTGGACTTGCCGGGGTTGGAACTTTCGGGAGACTACAACCGCTCCAATGTGGTCCTGGCCTATGCTATGGCGCGCGAGCAAGGGTTGACCAGACAGGAGGCCCTCGACGGGCTCCAGACCTTCCGTCCGCTGGCTATGCGCGGGGGGCTTCAAATCAAAGGTCCCTACCGAATCGTTGACGACACCTACAATGCCAATCCCCTCAGTATGACCTGCGCCGTGCAAGCCTTCGCCCAGCGCCAAGAGGCATCAAAAGTCCTCTGTCTTGGCGACATGCTCGAACTCGGGGAGCACGCCCGCGACCTCCACCGGAAGGTCGGATTCGATGCCGCCGGAAGGGGCGATTGGCGCCTACTGGTGCTCGTCGGGCAAGAGGCTAAAGCCATTGCGGATGGGGCCATCGAAGCCGGCTATCCGTCCCGGCAGATACGCACCTTCGCGACCGCGGAGGAGGCGGCAAACCACCTCGGCGAGTGGCTCCGGGAGGGCGATTGCCTGATGCTCAAAGCCTCCCGAGGCATCCACTTGGAGCGAATCATCGAACGCCTCCCAATAAACTAGCCGCCGGCTGCGTTATGGAATCGGAGGAGTGTACCTTATGAGAGCATTCATTACTATCATCGCCACCCTTTGCTTGCTACCTGCGGCCCACGCTCAAACCAACCAACCGAGACCAGAGGTGCGTACCCGCGGCGTCCAGAGAATCCAGCCCTCCGGTCCGAACCAACGCCTCGTCCAATGCCTCTGCCGCCCATCCGTCGCCCGCAAAGTCGGCGTTCCCCCGGAGACCGTCGCGCGCATCAAACAGCAGCTCGAAGCGATTGCCGCCCAGGAGCGTCCCATCCGCGAAGAACTCGACAAGAAGTTCCGCGCCAATGTCCGCCTCGCCAAGAAAATCCTCTCCTCCCGCGACGAAAAACCGGAGGCATTGATAGCCGCCACCGAGGCCATCAGCGCCCTGCACGCCAAGCTTGCCCTCTTGGACATCCAGAAGCTTCTGGTACTGCGCGACAACCTCACCCCTGAGCAGAGCGAATGCCTCCTCAAATGCATCCGCGAAGAGCGGCGGGTGCCTACCAAACGCCCCGCCAAAGGGACA
Organism: Kiritimatiellia bacterium; assembly: GCA_051892815.1. GTDB lineage: Bacteria > Verrucomicrobiota > Kiritimatiellia > RFP12 > DVOR01 > JAXFQS01. The sequence goes on from JBJFGP010000024.1 coordinate 13,819, forward strand.
CCTCCCGACCATGACCCCAAGTGACATCCCCGCCGTACATCGGCTACTGCTCGCCCGCTTCAAAGTCACCCCATCACCCATTATCGAACTCGTCGCGGCGCAGACTCAAGACCCATTCAAAGTCCTGATTGGTACCATCCTTTCGGCGCGGACGAAGGATGCCTGCACCGCCGGAGCTTGCCGCCGTCTGCTGCCGCTCATACGCGAGCCAGAGGATTTGGCGCGGCTACCAATCGAGGAGTTGGAGCGTTTGATTTTCCCCGTCGGGTTCTACCGAGCCAAGGCGCGGCATCTGCACGACCTGCCCGCGGTGCTCAACGAGAAATTCGGCGGTGTCTTGCCGCAGACGGTCGAGGAACTTTGCGAGCTGCCGGGGGTTGGGAGGAAAACGGCGAACCTCGTGGTGGCGGTTGGATTTGACAAGCCTGCCGTCTGCGTCGATGTCCATGTGCACCGCATCAGCAACCGACTCGGGCTGGTGCATACGAAGTCGCCTTTCGAGACCGAAATGGCCCTGCGGAAGGTCTTGCCCAAGCGCTATTGGAAGACCTGGAATTCCATCATTGTCTCCTTCGGGCAGACCCTCTGCTCGCCCCGCAATCCACGCTGTTGCGACTGCCCCATTCGCCGCTATTGTCCCAGCGCAACCTGATCGGCGGCGGATTGTCCCTGCGTCCTTTCCTGCGCCTTCGCCCAAACCGTTCCCGCCAACGGCTCGTGGCGAGCGACGCCTTTTGCCGACCCACACGAGGGCATTGCCGCTTGCCCTGAGCCAAGGCGCCGTTGCCGGCAAGAGGTACTAACCTGACGGACCGATTTCTAGTCGACAATGGCTCCCGGGTGTGGTAAACTTTTGGTCACTTGGGTTGGTACCTTTTACCCCCTTTCCTACTTATCTTTTTGCCCCTAGGATTTCCCGCCATGCTGATACTTGACAACGCCTTTGTTTCCGACTTTCTGGCCGACTTCGCCGAGCAGTCCGGTCGCCCCGTGCTCGACACGCCCAGCACCCGATCGCGCCTGTCGGGGCGCCGCATCAACTGGGCCGGCAAGGCCGATTCCGGCCCGCACTACGCCACCTCCGAGAACGCCATACCCCTAGTCGCGCAAGGCTTCTTCGGCGAAGAAATCAAGCGTATGGTCGGCTTGATGAAGGACAAAGCCCGCTTTCGCGAAGCCATCGCCGGCTGCTACCCCACCTTCCGCTGCGTGCGCGTCCCCCTCGACGCCTTGAACGCCTGGGAACCCGACTTCTACCCCTTCGTCCTCAAGCCCGCCGTCGGCTTCCTGAGCGAAGGCGTCTACAATGTCCGCACCCCTGAGGAACTCGCCCGGGTCAAGCGCGATATCCTGGACAACGCCCAGCGCAGCGCCTTCTCCAAGGACGTTGTCGACAAAACACTCTTCATCGCCGAAACCTTCCTCGACGGCCCCGAACTCGCAGCAGACGCCTTCTATCTCGACGACGGAACGCCCGTCATCACCAACATCTACCTCCATCCCTTCAACGGTGCAGACGATGTCAGCGACCGTTGCTACATCACCTCTCGAGCCCTTCTCGACCGCTACCTCGAACCCATCCGCCAGACCTATGCCACCATTGGAAAAACCCTCGGACTCAGCAGCATCCCCGTCCATGCCGAGTTCCGCGACACCGCCAGCGGCATCGTTCCAATCGAGTTCAACCCTTTGCGCTTCGCCGGCTGGTGCACAACCGACTTGACCTGGTTCGCCTACCATATCAACCAGTACCAGCACTACTTCGACCAGTGCCACCCCCAATTCCCCCAAGACGACGGTCGCCTCCACTATTTTATGCTCGCCGAAAGGCCCGAAGGCGTCGAGGGGAAGCAATGCGACTATGCCGCTCTGCGCCAGGCCGTCCCCGGACTCGTTGAAATGCGCCCCATCGATTACAACCACAATCCCCTCGCCGCCATCAACTTCGGATCGGTCCCGGGCATGGCGGAAATCGACACCATCCTCAAGCTCGACATGACCCAATTCTTCCACTGAAGAACCGCCCGGTGATTCGAATCCGTCACATCCGGTTCTACCTTTCGCTTCTGCTCCTCGGCGGTTGCAGTCGACCGGCGCCAAAGGTAGAATCCGCCCCTTGGGAAACGCCGCAGCCAGAGCCGCCCCCGCTTATCGTCGAGGTCGTTCCACCCGAACCCGAGCCCTTCCGTCTCTACGCTCCAACCAAGCAGCACTGTCTCGACGGCAGCCGCGTGACGAACATTTTCATGCATGCCGGGAATGGCAATCCGGAGAGCGGTCTCTTTGGCTTCCAGCGGGCGGCGTCGGACGGCAGACCCAGGCTCCACGAGGGCATCGACATTGCCCCGTTGGCGCGCGACAAACGCCGCCGTCCGCTCGATGAAGTCACTGCCGCTGCAACGGGTACTGTCGCCTATGTCAACCGCCGCGCAGGGGATTCGTCCTACGGCATCTACATCGTCATTCTTCACCAAGCCCCCCACCTCGGACCTGTCTATACCCTCTATGCACACCTTGCTACCATTGCCCCCGACATCAAGCCAGGAAAGGCTGTCGTTCCGGGCAACCTTTTGGGGCGAATCGGTAATACCCCTGGATTCCCGCTTGCCCGCGCGCATCTCCACTTCGAATGCGGGCTAATCAACAACAACCGCTTTACCCGCTGGTACCACGACCGCTACCTCAAGCGCCATCCCCCGAAAAAGGGCCGCCCCAAACCTGCCGACCACGGCATCTTCCACGGCGCCAACCTCACGGGGCTCAACCCGAACGACCTCTTCCGCATTCGCGCCGAAGACGCCAGCGTCCCCTTGCTCTCCTACCTCCGCGATTTGCCCATCGCCTTCACCCTCCTCTGCAAAACCAATCGCCTCCCCGACTACTTCCGCCGCTACCCCGCCCTCTGGAGCGGAGAGCCCTTCCGCCCGGGAGCCATCCGCCTGAGCGTCTCCCAGGAAGGGATTGTCCTGCGCGGCACGAACGAAACCGAGGCGAGCGAAGCCACCGACCTCCCCAAAATCCTCGCCGTCAACACCACCCTGCCTGGACTTCTCGGTCGCCGCTATGTGCGCCTCTCCGGCGCTCAGTGGAAACTCACCCCCACGGGCGAAGAGTGGCTCGACGCCTTTCTCTACTGACACAGCATGGCCGGCATCCGCATCGAAAACCTCACCAAAACCTATCCCGGCGGCTCGAAAGCCGTCGACCAAATCTCCCTCTCCATTGCAGACGGCGAGTTCATCGTGCTCGTAGGACCATCCGGCTGCGGCAAGTCGACAACCCTCCGCATGGTGGCCGGGCTCGAAACCGTCACCTCCGGCACAATCCACATCGGAGAACGCCTGGTCAACGCCCTTCCCCCCAAAGCGCGTGACATCGCGATGGTCTTCCAAAACTACGCGCTCTATCCCCACATGAGTGTAGAAGAGAATATGGCATTCGGGCTCAAACTCCGCAAAGTCCCGAAAGAAGAGATTCGCCGCCGCGTCGCCGAAGCCGCCGCAGCCCTCGGCCTCGAACCCTACCTCAAACGCCGCCCCTCTCAACTCTCCGGCGGCCAGCGCCAGCGCGTTGCCGTCGGCCGTGCCATCGTCCGCCAGCCAGCCGCATTCCTGTTCGACGAACCCCTCTCAAACCTCGATGCCAAAATGCGCGTAGAAATGCGCGAAGAAATCCACCGCCTACACCGCCAACTGGGTGCGACCATGCTCTATGTCACCCACGACCAAACAGAGGCAATGACCCTAGCCGACCGCGTCGTCGTGATGAATTCAGGCGTTATTCTCCAGACCGGAGCACCGCTGGAAGTCTACAACCGCCCGAGCAATCTCTTCACCGCATCCTTCATTGGAACGCCCCCGATGAATCTCATCCCCGAGGGCGACCGTATCCTTGGATTCCGCCCCGAAGATGCCCTCCTGAGAGCCGAACCAGGCTCCTTCGCACTCCCGGCAGGTGTCGTGGAACTGCTCGAACCCATGGGCGCGGAAACCATCGCCCATGTGAACCTTCCGGGGACGTCGAGCCGCATCCAAGTCCGACTTTCCCCCGATGCGCCCGTCCGCGAAGGTCAGCACCTGTCACTCCACATCAAAGCCGGACGCCGCCACCTGTTCGACGCAGCCACGGGGCAAAGAGTTGCCGACCGCTAACTACCTTTGAAGGCCACCATTATGCCACTTCGCTACCCGACCGACACGCGCTGGCGTCTGCTCCCGCTGGCCCTAATCGTTATCGCCTATGCCTTTTGGCCGGCGATTTCTTTCACCCTGTGGGTTTTCGGAGATACATCCGAGGACATGGCCTACGGCTGGGTGATTCCCTTGATTGTCGGGGCCATCGTTTGGAAGCGTCGGGATGCGCTCCGTTGTGCGGCGGAACGGCCCAGCCTGATAGGTACGATTTCGTGGCTGATTGGGCTTCTGTTCTTCTGGATTGGCAGCCGAGGGAACCAGCAACGCTTTCTGCAGTTGGCGCTGGTGTGGATGGTTTGGGCGGTGCCGTATGCTTTCTGGGGATGGCGGGTGGCGAAGCTGATGATTTACCCGGCGTGCTACTCGCTTCTGATTATTCCTCTGAGCTTTCTGGACGCCATCACCTTTCCGCTCCGTCTGGCGTCTTCCTGGGTATCCGTGGCGCTGCTCAATGGGTTCGGCATTGAGGCGACGCGGATAGGGACGGCGCTGATTGGAGCGAACTTCCAACTGGATGTGGCGGATCCTTGCAGTGGAATTCGTTCGCTCGTCGTGCTGCTGGCATTGACTGCCGGCTATGCGGGGATTCACCGCCACTTCCGCTGGTGGACGAAAGCCCTGTTGGTGGCGTCTGCCTTGCCGTTGGCCTTTCTGGGGAATATCATCCGGTTGACGACGACGGCTGTAGCGTGTGCCTGTTTCGACCAGGAAATCGGGATGTACTATCACGACCAGGCGGGCTATCTGACCTTTCCGCTGGTGATGCTGATTGTCCTGGTGCTGGTCGACTACTTCTCCAATCGGCAGCCGGCTCCGCCGCTTCAGCGGGAGACGCCGATTCCTTCGTCCGGGTGGATTTCTCTGCTGCCAATCGTCGCTATGATGGGCATCTTCCTGACTGGATCCTGGTTCATCCAAAGGCAGCCGCTGCCGGACTACGAATCCGACTCCTACATTGCCCAAACGCTGCCGGATGTGCCTGGTTTCAACTCTTCGTTCGACTTGCATTGCCAGAATCCGGACTGTCTCTTGTCGACCTCCAGCGACAAGAAATCGTGCCCGCTCTGCGGCGGGAAGCTGGAACGCGTACCGCTTGCCGAGCTAACGATTCTGCCGTCGGACACGAGGTTCCTGAAGTGCAACTACACCGGTGCGGACGGGGTACCGCTCCGGGTCAGCGTTTTAGTCTCCGGGCGCTCGCGGATGAGCATCCACCGGCCGGAGATGTGCCTTCCCGGGCAGGGCTACACGATTTCGGACAGTCATGTGGTGGAGATACCGCTGGCCGACGGTTCAACCGTCAAGGCCAACTGTGTCACGGCTGCGCGACTGGGCGAACCTCCGGTTGGTCTGCTCTACTGGTTTGAGAATCCGCACGGCAGTGCCTACTCGCACTACGAGCGGATTTTCTCGGACATTTGGGCGCGGACGGTGCACAACCGGATGATTCGCTGGAGCGCGATTCTCATCATGCGCGACCGCCCCTACGACGAGGCGGCGCTGGAGCAGATGGCGCAGTTTCTGAGTCTGTGGCGGCCTCGGGTGGTGCGCCGCCCATGAATCTTTTCTCGCACCTCTCCGGGGAGGAAGATGGGGCTTTCCTGTCGCGGCAGATTCTCACCTGTATCGGAAACAAGCGGGCACTTCTGGGGCCGATTGCCGACGCGATAGGGGTCGTGCGGAAGGCACTCGGCGGAAAAAAAATACGCTGCTTCGATCTCTTTTCGGGGAGCGGAATCGTCTCGCGCCTGTTCAAGCAATTCGCCTCGCTCGTGGTTGCCTGCGACCAGGAGCGCTACGCATCGGTGGTCTCCAGGTGCTACCTCTCCAACCGCCGCGTGCTGTCGGAAAAGGAGTTCGCCGACTGCTTCGAGGCGTGGAAAAACTTTGTCGAGAGCAACCTCGAACCGGGCTTTCTCGCACACCTCTATGCGCCCCTGGACGATGCCAACATCCAACCGGGGGAACGGGTCTTTTACACCCGGGAGAATGCCACCATCCTGGACACCGCCCGCCGCGCGCTCGACCGCCTCGTTCCACCGCGTTATGCCGACTTGCTGCTGGGGCCGCTGCTTTCCGAAGCCTCGATTCACGCCAACACCTCCGGCGTTTTCAAGGGCTTCTACAAGAATCGCCAAGGCATCGGCGCGTTCGGCGGCGAAGGACGAAATGCGCTCACGCGTATCTGCGGAAGGGTCGCGCTGCAACAGCCCGTCCTCTCCCGGTTCGACTGCGAAAGCCTCGTCCTGGAGGGCGACGCCAACGGACTTGCCGCGACAGCCCCGGAGGTCGATTTGGCCTATGTCGACCCGCCCTACAACCAACATCCCTACGGGGCGAACTACTTTATGCTGAACCTCTTGGCGGACTACCGCGAGCCGGATTCCGTCAGCACGGTCAGCGGTATTCCACGCAACTGGAACCGGTCGGTCTACAACAGCCGCAGGGATGCCGCGTCGGCCTTCTTCCGCCTGCTGGAAACCATCCGCGCCAAGTACCTGCTCGTCTCCTACAACTCCGAAGGCTTCATCCCGCACGCCGAGCTGGAAGCCTGCCTGTCGCGCCTCGGGCAAGTCACCTCGACCGCCATCTCCTACAACACCTTCCGGGGCAGTCGCAACCTCCGCGCCCGCCCCCCGCGCGTCATCGAGTACCTCTTCCTCGTCAAGCGCGCCTGACGCCAGATAGGCAGGAAGCGCCCGCGAAGATACCAACCTTTCGGCCGCGGCAATAGGCACCCACCACCCCCAAAGGTGCCTATCTGACAAGGTGAAAGGTTGCCACCTGTTCCCACCCCTCGAAACAAAAACGGGAGGTCGCAATAGGCAACCTCCCGAAAGGGAAAACAGCCAGTCAATCGACTAGAACCTGCGCGGCCCCAGCGCCGGGGCGAGCGAACGATCCTGCTGCAGCAACTTCAACGCCTCGGGAATGCGCCGCTTCAGCTGCGAGACCTGGCTCAACTGGTTCAAAGCCGCCTCGCCGCCAACCTTGAGTGCCTGCAGAAGCGCCTGGTGCCCATACTGCACCTGCCCGACTTCGTAGTAGAGAATCGCCAAGTTCCCCCACATCATCCAGTCATTCGGCCGGAGTTTCAGATAGCGGGAATAGATGGTCATCACAGGCTTGTACGCCTGCACCCGAAGCGCAGCCTGGAGCAGCGTCTGCAACTGCTCGGGCGTGAGATTGGTATGCTTCAACGCCCGGTCGATAGCCGTTGCCGCAGACTCCGTTCGGCGCACCGTCGCCAACACCTGGGCAATCGTGCACAGATCGGCAGGTGCCAGGTTGGGAATCTTGAGCAGTTGCTCGTAGGCCTGCCCCGCGTGGAGCACATCGCCCTGCGCATAATAGGCGGAAGCCAGCGTGGCGAGTTCCTTCGGCGCAATGGTTCCATTGCCCATTTTCGGCGCCAGCGTAGCAATGACCTGGCGCGCCTTGAGCACCTCTTCGAGGCTCGTGCAAAGACCGAGCGAACGCGTATTCTTCGGGTCCCTGGCATTGAACTCGCGCAACACGCGAAGGGCTTCCTCAAGGCGATTCTGGGGAATCAGCACCTCTTGAACCAAGCGGAAGTTGGCCTCCGGACTGACCGGGTAGAGCGCACGCCCCTGCTCGAAGGCAATCTCGCTCTCGCGCCCCATGCCGCGGTTGGCGTAGAGCCCAGCCAACGCGCAACGCAACTTCGAGAAAGACTTCTGCGCGACCAAGTCGCGGCGGAACTTGCGGTCGCGGGTCAGGCGCCGCAGGTACCAATCCCAGAAATCCAAATCGGCATTTGCCGTGCGGCGATCCAGAGGCGTCTCTTTCGCGTTGATCTTCATAATCAAGCCGTGCGGCGAGAGATAAGGATACATCCACGGAATGACATAACTCTCTTCGAGATAGAAGTCGTGGCGGTCGATATTCTTCTCCCACATCATGCGGCAAAGGATGCCATTGATTTCCATGACCCCGAGGGCGCCCGAGACTTGAACACGGCCGTTCTCAACCCGCAAATCGGCGTTGGCGGCGCGCTTGCCCTGATTGACCTCGTCGACATAAATCTGGAACGCTTTTGCCGAATCATCCGCCGAGGGAATCCACATCTGATTGCCGTAAAGGTCGCGTTCGACCGACATGTAGGTGCCATCGGCGAGGGCATTCTGCGTGATGAGAAAGACATCCGGCCGTACATTCGCCGCGTAAATCATATAGGTAGGCACGAAGCGCCCAGGATCGGTTCCGCCGAAGAAGACGGCATTGGTGGTCATAGCCGGTGGATAGAGCGGATTGGGCAAAGGTTCTTCGTCGGAAGCGAGCTCTTCGCGAATCGCGTCCGCCCCGCGCAACTGGTAGTTGCCGAACTGCCAACCATAGTCGTGCCCGTTCTGTTCGGCGGCACTGGCCTTGAAGACCAGGTGGTCGTTCATGAAGTTCTCCCATACCGGCACGAGCGGCACCATCAAGGCTAGCAGTGTCGCCCCGAGGCACGCCGGACGGAGCCACTTCGGCAGGTACCGGGCGCACAGCCCCGCACCAACGGAAAGCGCCAGAATCAGCCCATAGCCAATCCAGAGGGAATAGAGCCCGTGGGAGGAGATGAACTTCACCTTCTGGATGAAGTAGTCCTGTAAATCGCCCGTGGGGTTGGCCAAGGCAATGAGCATAACCGACATCACCAGGAAGGCCAACATTGTGCCGATGAGCCATTGGCGGCTAAGCGGCGAAAACTCCTGATGGAGCACGCAGTCGGCATCCGTTTTGCGCCCAGACGGGAGGAACTTCCAGGCAAGAATGAGCGCGCCGAATGTCAATCCAAACCCAAGCAGAAGCGCGATAACGCTGACTATTGCCGGCAAATAGGTGTGCCACATCGTCGGCAGGAGCGCCAGCAAGACATTCGAAGTCCAATCCCTAATCCTACATGCGCCATCGGATATTCCGAAGATTGCCAGCAGGATGCGCGAAGCCAATGCTCCAATGCCCAGTACGAGCCCCACAATCGCCAAGCCGCGCGTGATGCCCTCGGCGGTCTTTCTGTCTCTCCAGGAGTCGCAAGCTATCGAGACCACCTGCGAGAGGCCAATGGTCACGAATCCAACGGCGCTGAGCAGCACCATCCCGGCCATCAGATACTTGTCGATGCGCCAAAGCGGCTCGGTCTGGAAAAGTTCCGCGATGAAGACCACCAGGGCGCAGAGCAGGAAGAGGGCCACGGCGGGCAGCAGCATCCGGACTTTACGGTTTCGCCGAAGGACATTCCAAGCGGAGAATGGCAGAATCGCCAAGGGCGCGACCAGCAGGGTGAATTGAACGCGCACATCGGTGAAGTAGTCGCCCAACTGCTGGAGGAAGCGGCCGGTGAAGATGCTCTGGGCTGAAATCTGCTCGTACTGTCCGCGCGTAATGGCGTGCTTGAAGCCTTCCCAGGTCCGCGGATAGCCCCAGTTCATCGGGGGATTGCGCAGGTCGGAGACAATCGGCATGTAAGCGTAGAAACTCACGCCCAGTTCGCTGAAGAAGATGGTCGCGGCGACCGTCCTTCCGTTGGGCAGGCAGATCAGCGCCAGCCCGAGCAGGAGGAAGTTCCACAGCACCGGCCACCAAAACCACCAGGTGCTGGGATGGGAGAGCCCCAGGAGCACACCCTTTCGCAACAGCAGGAAGGCCGTCATCTGCACGAACGCCACCGCCACCGCAAAGAAGGTAGCACCGCGGGTCAGCGCGGATGCGACCGACAGGTAGACCAGAAGCGCCACGACCACGGCGCCGACCGTGAGCCAATCCTGTATAGGACCGCGGAAGGATGGTGGCATCGATTGGGTTGGAATCCTACCAACGATCACCAGCAAGACCAATGCAACGACGCCTAGGGCGACAACAATAGGAATCAGGTCGGAGAAGCGGCGCCCTTGGTTGGAGAGCAGTCCGCCGATGGCCGACAACCCAATCGCAACCAGCACCAGAAGTCCAATCCAGCAATAGGTCGACGGCGCCATCAAGGGTGCCCATTCGAGATGGGATGTCTCGACCGGAAGAGTGGTCGTAAAACAGGCGGAAAGGGCGATAAGCGCCGCCCCGACGATTAGGGGCACCACGAGTGGCATCGCCTGAAGGTCAAGTAGGCGCTTGGAGATGGCATTGAGGCGAGAGCCCGGACGCGAAGCGGCAATCTTGACCAGTAGCGACAATGGCACAACCAGGCAGAGGCAGACGACGCCTGAAACCAGCAATCCGCCGTGCGGATAGGCGAAGCGCGCCCCTTGTTCGACAAGTGGACGCAGGATGCAGGGGGTCGAACTGGACGCGTAGGGGAAGGCCGTAGGCAGGGCGCCGAGTTGCAGCATCCAAGCCGTCAGAAGGATGGGTATCGCCACCAGGACAAAGTCCCTGAAGAGGCTGGCGTTGCGCATAAAGATGATGAAGGCGAGCGGCACCGCCGCCAGCAAGAGCACCTGATAGTTGGTCAACCCCAAACCAAAGACAAAAGCCAGCAGCCAAAGCGTCTTGTCGCGCGGGGCTTTCATCCACTGGTAGGTCAGGAGAAACACCCACATCAGGAAAAGCGCACCAAGAGAGTAGACCTCGACAATCGTCGACTGAGACCACATCACCGGCGAGAAGGCGAAGGCCAGTGCGCCGCCAACTCCGCCGGCCCAACAGAATAGACCATCAAACGCGGAAGCCTTCTCCTCCTCCCGCCCCTTCCCTCCGCGCAGGTCGTTGAGCATATCCGAACCAGAGCGCGTGATGAGCATTGCCGTGATGCCTGCCGCCAAAGCGCCTGCCACCGCCGAAGCAAGCGACACGGCATAGGCCGGTGTAGGCTGGCCACGGAAAGTGACCCAGTCGAACAGGCGGCAGAACCCCCAGCAAATCATCGTCCAAATGGGATAGCCGGGGGGGTGAGGAACGCCGAGAGCGTTGGCTGCAGTGGCCAGTTCGCCCGAATCTTCCAGCCCGACAGAGGGACCCAGGGTGAAGAAGTAGACGAGGAACGCCACCAGCGTGCCAGTCCAAAACGAAGCCCAATCGACGCGGCGAAAGAAGGGTTTGGTTTGCATAACGGTTGCGCTTTGGAAGGGTTAGGCTTTGGCGGACGGAGGCGTCAGACCATATTGGGCGGCCAACTGGTCAAAATCGGCAATCTGGTCGCGATACTTGACCACCAGGCGCTTGAGCACCTGAACCTGCTTCGGCGAGAGGTAGGCCTTTTGGGCATATTGGCGAGAAAGGCTGGAGAAGAACTCCTTGTCGTCGTAAGTCATCCGCCCGCGTTTGAACGGCTCAGACCACTCCTTGACCGAGGCGAGGGCGCGGATAATCTCTTGAACGCCCGCCTGGGCGGGATCCTCCTGGGGCGGCTCATCCGGCACATCAAGCCCCAATTCGCGCAACCGGGCCGGACCGTTGGTCAACTTCTGGGCATTGCGCAGAAGCATCCGGTCGAGAACCTTCGCCTGCGCCGGAGAGAGCGCACGGCCGCCTTCGACCTGCGCCTTGACAGAGTCGACAAAGCGACGCGTCTCGTCAGGCAACTGGAGTTCGGACAGCAAAGCAAAACGGGCCTCGGCTGCGTTCGAGTCGGGGGCATCGGCAGATTGGGGTTCCTCCGCCTGGTAGCCAAGACCGGCAAGCACGGATTCCGCAGTCGGCAACTGCTCCCTGTACCTCTGCGCCAGCCGGACAAGCGAAGCAAGCTGACGGTCGCTAATGCGGTCGGGCGTCTCGGCGAACTGGCGGGATATGGATTCGACAAACTTGTGATCGTCCAGCGTGCGGCGACCGTACTTGACCGGTTCGTGCCACTCCTTGACCCCGGCGAGCAGTTCGAGCAGCGCCTGAACGCACTTGGGGTCTGCCCCTGGATCTTGCGTGTGCGCCATCCAATCGCTGAAGTCGGAATAGAACTTGGCCATCATTTCAGTCCAAGGCACGGTGCCGTGCTCGACATGGTCGAGTTTGGACTCCATATCGGCGGTGAAGTCGACATTGACGAGGTTGCCGAGTTTGGCGACCAGCAGGTCGTTGAC
>JBJFGP010000025.1:0-5787 GCA_051892815.1 Kiritimatiellia bacterium
ACTCCTTGCGACGCTGTTCGCCAGACGTCCGGCAATTCCCCCTCAAATTGAACACCAAAAGGATAATCCGCTATAACAGCATTTTATTTTCGCGGGTAGTCCCGTCGTAAATGCAAAGAAGAGAAAACAACAATGACATACAGAAACTGGATCGAAAACTGGTTCGAAAGAAAGAGTCCGTTGGTGAAGGAATCGACTTTTGCCGCGTATTCAAACATCCTTGTCAATCATCTGCTCCCCAAATTTGGAGAGCTTGAACTGTCGGAAATCACCGAGGAGCGCATGCAAGAGTATGTCTTTTCTCTCGTCAAAGAAGGGCGTCTTGATGGAAAGGGCGGGCTCAACCCCAATTCGGCGAAAGACATATTGATCGTCCTCAAGACGACACTTCGCGACGCCATGCGGGCCAAGGAACTGCCGCGCATGGTCTACGATGTGCGTGTTCCGATCAGGCGGCAAGTCGAACGCGTACCTCTACTTGATCGCAAGGACCAGGAACGGTTGATACAGGCGATCTACCTGGATTTCTCGTCGAAGAGCGCGGGTATCCTCCTGTGTCTCTATACCGGATTGCGAATCGGTGAGTTGTGCGCCCTGCAATGGAAGGACATCGACTTTAAAAATAAGATTCTCCATGTTCGCAAAACGGTCCAGCGCGTCTATCGAAAGCTGTTGAACGGCATGGGAAAGTCGAGGGTCGTCATCTCCGCACCTAAAAGCAGGACATCAGCACGTGAAATCCCGCTTGCGCCGATTCTTCTGCCGGTTCTGGAGCGGCTGCGCAAGGAAGATGCGGAGTGCTATTTCATTGGCGGAAAGGGCAGGTGTTCGGAAGTGCGAACCTATCGCGAGTTCTACGACCGCTTTCTTGCCCGGAACAATCTCAAGCACATTCGTTTTCACGCGCTACGTCACACCTTTGCGACGCGCTGCATCGAGGCGGGAGGCGACTGCAAGACGGTCAGCGAATTGCTGGGCCATTCGACGGTCAATCTGACGCTCAATCTTTACGTCCATCCGCAAATGGCGCAAAAGCGCCAATGTGTTGAGAGTTTGAGTTATTGAACTTGCGGGGCACACGTTTCCCGTGCGGCCCCTTACCATTTCCGTAAACAGTTGACGCTCTATTGGCGCATTGGGAAGTATATTTTCGCGAACTCGCACATGTGTTGTTGGAGAATGGGGACCCTATAAGCGAGAAATGGCTAGGAAGATCTCAGGATGGTGCAATTTTCTGAACAAAATCTGTGCAGCATGAGCTCTTTTATGAAGAGTGGTTGGTACTTGACAGCCCCCCGATTCTGGAGAGGAAGATCTTTTGGCCTCTGCAACTGTCAAAACGTACGGGAGCTTGGGTAAATAAAAAAGGCGTTCTTCCCGAATTTTTTGTTGTGGCTGGATTTGCCTCAAGCAATTTGCGCGGCGTATGGGCTTCCTGCTGTTGCGAGTAATCTATGTGTATACAGCGTCTAAACGCAATGGCTAAAATAATTCCTCAAGAGAGGAACCTCGCGCTTCGTTCTATATGGTAGGCCGTCCCGCCCCACATACCCCCAAAATTGAGCCGTCTCGATATAGCGGACTGGCATACATCTCCCTCAAAATAAGAGGGATGGGAGACTACAGGCGCGTAGGTGGAGTATTTATTCCAGCCCGACGGCTTGGCGGGCTTTGGTCAGGGTCTTGGAGGCTTCGAGGCGGGCGCGTTCGGCGCCATGGCGCAGGACTTGTTCGACATAGTCGAGGTTGTTTGCCAGTTCTGCGCGGCGTTTGGCGAAGGGCTCGAAGGTGCGCTGGTAGATTTCCAGCAGGGCTTTTTTGGCATGTCCGTATCCAAATCCGCCTGCCCGGTAACGCGCTTGCATCTCGGCTTGTTCTTCGGGGCTGGCGAATAGTTTGAACAGGGCATAGACGTGGCAACGATCGGGATCCTTTGGTTGCTCTAAAGGGGTCGCATCGGTTAGTATCTTCATGATGCGGTCTTTGGCTTCTTTTGGCGTCCCGAAAAGGGGGATGGTGTTGTCGTAGCTCTTCGACATTTTCTGTCCGTCGATGCCGGGGACGACGGCGACCTCCGAGCGGATGTAAGGCTCGGGGAGGGTGAAGGTTTCGCCAAAGGTGTTGTTGAACCGGATGGCGATGTCGCGGGTCACTTCGAGGTGTTGCTTCTGGTCTTTCCCGACAGGCACGAGGTTGGACTGGTAGAGCAGGATGTCGGCGGCCATCAGAACGGGGTAGGCGAAGAGGCCGTGCGAGGGGGCGAAGCCTTTGGCGATTTTGTCTTTGTAGGAGTGGCAGCGTTCGAGCAGTCCGACGGGGGTCACGATGGAGAGCAACCACGCCAACTCGTGCACCTCGGGGACGTCACTCTGACGGAAGAAGACGGTGCGTTCCGGATCAAGCCCGCAGGCGAGAAAGTCGAGCGCCACATTGGTGACATTCTCCCGCAAAATCCGGGGATCGTGTACCGTTGTCAACGCGTGGTAGTTCGCGATGAAGAGGAAGGAGTCGCCCTTGTCCTGAAGTTCAAGTGCGGGCTTGATACTCCCGAAATAGTTCCCGATATGGAGGCGACCCGAAGGCTGGAATCCAGAGAGAATGCGCATGGTTTTCTAGTGCTGGGATGGGAGAAAACGAACCGTCGCCGCATACCCGTGCGCGTCCAGTCCCTCGATTGCTCCGAAGGTCTCGATTGCCTGGCGCGTGGCGGCCAAATCGGCTTGGGTGAACTCGACCAAACTGGTCCGCTTGCGGAAGGTCTCAGCCGTCAATCCAGAGAACATCCGAGCAGCACCGCCTGTCGGCAGAACATGGCTTGGACCTGCCACGAAGTCCCCCACCGACTCCGGTGTCCACGGGCCGATGAAGACGGCGCCTGCGTGGGTCACCTTGGACAGATAACGGGCGGCATTCCGGACAATCAACTCGAAATGCTCCGGCGCAAATGCGTTGATCAGCTCAAGCCCCTTGTCAACGGACGGGACTATAACCGACAACATCCCACCGTTGGCAATCATCCGCTCAATGATGGCCTTCCTGGAACGGCTTTGGAGCTGCCAGAAGATTTCATCATTGACCCGTTCCGCCAACTCCTGAGAGGTCGTGACCAATAGCGATTTCTCGTAGCCGCTGCCGTGCTCCGCCTGGCTAAGCATATCTGCGGCAATCCACTTTGCATCAGCCGAATCGTCGGCAAGAATGGCAATCTCGCTCGGCCCGGCAACCTGATCGATGGCGACATAGCCGTACACCTGTCGCTTCGCCGCCGTGACATAAGCGTTCCCCGGACCTGCAATGAGGCGAACCGGCTTCACGGTCTTCGTCCCGAACGCCATCATGCCAATGGCTTGAATCCCACCAACGCGGTAAATTTCCGTGGCGCCGGTCAACTGCAGGGCGTAGAGCAACGCAGGATTGACTTTGCCTTCAGCATTGCAAGGGGTACAGGCGACGATTTCCGGAACCCCTGCGGCTTTGGCTAGCGTCACCGTCATGACAGCGCTTGAAGCAAGCGGCGCTGTGCCACCGGGAATATAAACTCCAACGCGATCAATGGGGCGGAAGAACTCCCCGCACCGTCCGCCCTTGGCCGTAGGAATTTGCCACGATTGGCGCAATCCCGCCTTGGCGAAGGAGCGTACATTCCGATGCGCCTGGCGGATAGCCTTTTGCACCGCCGGTGGCACTTGTTTGGCCGCGCAGAGCAGTTCGCTTTGGGGCACACGGAAGGTAGCCGGCGTGAGTTCGGCTTTGTCGAATTGGCGTACGGCGTCTACTATGGCGGCGTCCCCCCTGGCGCGAATGTCGGAGAGCACTTGCGCGGCGGCTGTTTCCGCCTCAGGAGGGAATGCCGGACGGCGGAGGAAGGCTTCGACTTCGGGATTTTGGCGCTTAGGCCATTTGAGGGTCAGTATCGCTTCCATAGGGGAAACTCAGGGAACATTGAAGCGGACGGCGAAGGCTGCCACTTCCTTGCGGATTGCCTGTTGTAGAGCGGTGTTCTCGGGATCCTTGAGGATGCGGACAATCCAATCTCCAATCTGCTGCATTTCGGCTTCTTTCATGCCGCGGGTGGTGACGGATGCGGTGCCGATACGGATTCCCGAGGTGACGAATGGGCTTTCGGTATCGAAGGGAATGGTGTTTTTGTTGCAGATGATTCCGGCTGCATCGAGGGCGGCGGCGGCTACTTTCCCGGTGAGGCCGGAGGCTTTCACATTGACGAGCATGAGGTGGTTGTCGGTGCCTCCGGAGACTGGCTTGAAGCCGGCGTCGGTGATGACTTTTGCGAGGGCAGCGCAGTTGGCGACGATTTGTCTGGCGTAGACCTTGAATTCGGGGCTCATCGCTTCTTTGAAGCAGACGGCTTTGGCGGCAATGGTGTGCTCAAGAGGTCCGCCTTGGAGGCCGGGGAAGACGGTTTTGTCGATGGCGGCGGCGTAGGCTTGTTTGCAGAGGATGAGTCCGCCTCTCGGACCGCGGAGGGTTTTATGGGTGGTGGTGGTGACGAAGTCGGCGTAGGGGACTGGAGAGGGATGGACGCCGCCTGCGACGAGACCTGCGATGTGGGCCATATCGACCAGGAGGTAGGCTCCGACGGCATCGGCTATTTCGCGGAATTTGGCAAAGTCGATGGTTCGGGGGTAGGCGGAAGCTCCGGCGACGATCAGTTTGGGCTTGCAGGCTTTGGCTTGCTCAAGAATCTGGTCGTAGTCGAGCATTTCGGTCTCTGGGGAGACTTTGTAGGGAATGATGTTGAAGAGCTTTCCGGAGAAGTTGACTGGCGAGCCGTGGGAGAGGTGTCCGCCTTGGTCGAGGCTCATGGAGAGGATGGTATCGCCGGGCTTGAGGACTGCGAAGTAGACGGCCATATTGGTGGCGGAACCGCAGTGGGCCTGTACATTGGCGTGGTCGGCGCCGAAGAGTTCTTTGGCTCGCGCGATGGCGAGTCGTTCGGCGGTGTCGACTGGTATGCAGCCGCTGTACCAGCGTTTGGAGGGGTAGCCTTCGGCGTATTTGTTGGTGAGGACAGAGCCGTTTGCTTCACGGACGGCGCGCGAGCTGAGGTTCTCGGAGGCGATGAGGTTGATGGTGGTGTCTTCCTGGTCGATTTGGGCGGCGATGGTGGCGTAGATTTCGGGGTCTTGGAGGGCTAGCGTGGCGAGTTCGGATTTGCGTCCGCAACGGTCGACTTTTTCGAGGCGACGGATGTGGCGGGCTTCGCCGGAGAAGGGGGTTTTGAGCCAAATGTCGAGGATTTCGTCAACGCTCTCGGGGGCCTGGAGGGCGCCGAGGGCAAGGAGGTTGGAGTCGTTGTGGGCGCGGGTGAGTTCTGCCATTTTGGGGGTAGTGCAGAGGGATGCGCGGACGCCGGCAAAGCGGTTGGCGCAGATGCTCATTCCGATGCCGGTGGTGCAGACGAGGATGGCTCGGTCGACTTGCTTGAGGAGGAGGGCTTCGCAGACGGGAACGGCGTAGTCGGGATAGTCGGTGGCGTCTGCCGTATGGGTGCCGAAATCGACGACTTCGTGTTGTGCGGCTTGGAGGCGTTCGAGGATGTGGTTTTTGAGGGTTACTCCGCCATGGTCACAGGCAACGGCAATTTTCATCGGTTGATTCCAGCGTATGGGTGAATCGGACAAATAGATAGAGGAGAGTATACCAAATCCGCCGATGAGATACAAGCAGAGAGCGTGTGGGGCGGGCGGGGCGTCGCGGGAATGGTGGGCAGGAATGGAACGATTAGGTAGGCACCTTCGGGGGCAAGGGATTGATAGGTGCGGGGGG
>JBJFGP010000026.1:0-5764 GCA_051892815.1 Kiritimatiellia bacterium
GACACAATCGGCAATACGGCAGGAATTAAACGCCACTCAATGGGACTACCCGCCCAATAAGCGCCCCCAACGCCAAGCGCCACCGTCAACGGTAGCAAGAGCGAGAATCTCAGGCAAAAGACCTTCCCGCGACACCGATTGGCAAGCGCCGCCGCCACCAGTGGCAACAGAATTCCCGCAAGGCCGCATAAGAAGGCAACACGGTTGATGGTGTAAAGCGTCTCCCCCGACGAAGCCAGTACCTCGCGAGGCGCAGATGCTGTCGACAGCAGGAGAATGCACCCCTGGTTCCACCCCCACCACACCACAGTAGCAATAGCGGCAAAAGCCTTGGAAAGACAGAAGTCGAAACTGTCGATTGGCTTGCTGAACAGCGTAGCCGCCAGTCCCGACCGCTGCTCCTTTCCCATCGTTCCGGCAACCACGAAAAACGCCAAGGGTAGCCCAGCGATGAGCATCGCGGCAAGAGCCCCTTCGCGTGCTAGACGCCCATCTTCACCAAAGCGTTGAAACTGGAACAGGGGCGCTAGAAGCGAACTCGCATGGGCAAACAAGACCAGCAATACGACCACCGGTTCGCTTAGAATTTGACGAAAGGCAACCCGTTCCAAGGCAAAACAGGCGGCAATCCGAAGAGAAACAGGTTGGAATCGGCGCATAGAAAAGGGAGTGGGCTTGCCCTTTGCAGGCGAACACCACTCCCCCATTGTGATGGTCAAATTCCTGGTCTACTTGCGGTCGTCCGGCACCAGACCAAGTTCAGACCAAGGCAAAGGCGACCCTTCCGCGATGTGAACGGTATTAGGTGTTGCCTCGCGCTCAGAGAAATACTGCCCGCCGGAGCAACAGATGCCCGCCAATTTGATAATCAACGCGACACAAGCCGCTAGCACGGCAAGCCCGCTCAGAACCTTGTTGACAGGCTTTACCCCATACACAACAGCGGTTGCCGCCGGGGGCTCAGCCGGCAATTCAGGGATGTCGGCGCTAGGCAAATCCTTGATGTCGGGTATGTCATCCCCCGCGGCAGGCTTTGCCACGACTGGCGCCGGATGGGCAGGCTTCCCCGGGTGCTTGAGCGTCAATCCCGGGCGCTTGACCTTTATGGTCTTTTTCTGGGTCACTTCTGCATCAGACGGAGTAGCGGAAGGGGCAGGTTTGTCCGTTGGATTGGGCGCCGGTGCAGAAGCTACAGCCTTGACCGTGGGGCGTTTGAGGCGTATGGTTTTCTGCTCGGGAACATTGGCTGAGGAAGTCTCCGGTGTCGTCAATGGGGCAGGCGAAGAGGCAATGATGCCATCGAGAGATATGCGAGAGGTCTTGGTTTTTGCCGCCGCCAACGGGGCTGTTTTGGACTTAGCCCCTAGAGTCTGTGCTTGGTCCGAGGAGACTGGCGTCACGGATGTATTGGGGACTGGCGCAACGGATACTGGCGCCGCGGGAGGAAGTTGGACGCGGGATGTGGCCCGCTTAGCAACATTGACGCCTGGCACGACGGGTTTGAGGCGGATAGTTGCCGAAGGTGAGGGCGAAGGAGTTACAGGAGTGGGAGGGACTGGTGCCGCCGATGCACTCGGCGGGGGGGCAACGGTCTTGACGCCTGGGGGTGTAATGGGTTTGAGGCGAACTGTGGCGGACAAGGGGGCTGGATTTGCCGCAGGCGGGGGCACGGGGGTGACTTTCGGAGGAAGGCCTCCTGGCGCCGGATTGACTCCTGGAATATCCATTGCGTGGTCTCCTAAAGGCGAATAGCCGACTAGACGGCCATAATTTCAGCCTCTTTGGACTTTAGGTCTGCATCGACCTTGGCGATTTGCGCGTCGGTAAGTTTTTGAACATCGGCGAGGCCGCGGTCGCGGTCATCCTCGGAGATGGAACCATCCTTTTGAAGAGCCTTCATGAGTTCATTGGCATCGCGGCGGACATTGCGGATAGCGACCCGAGCATCTTCTGCGGCGCGCTTGGCGACTTTGACAATCTCTTTGCGGCGTTCTTCGGTCAATTCGGGGATGGTGATGCGTACGACTCGACCGTCATTGCGGGGGGTAACGCCCAGGTTGGCAGCCAGGATGGCCTTTTCGATATCGGCAAGTGCGCTGTGGTCGTAGGGGGAGATTGCGATGGAGCGGGGCTCTGGGGTGGAGATGTTGGCCATGTCGCGCAGGCGGGTCGGGGTGCCGTAGTAGGTGACCTGAACGTTTTCGACGAGCGAGGGGGATGCTTTGCCGGTGCGGAGGCCGGAGAACTTGTCTTTCAGCATCTTGAGGGCGCCGTCCATTTTGGCGGTTGCGTCTTTGATGACTTCCTGAGCGGTCTGCATAGGGGGGGTGTCCTTGGTTGATGGGTTGCTATTCGGCGACTTGTGTTCCGAGGGCCTTGCCCTTGACGATGGCGGCCAGGGCGGTTGCGTCGAAAAAGTCGAATACGATGATTGGGATGTTGTTGTCCATGCACAAGGCAAAGGCGGCGGAATCCATGACCTTCAGGCGCTTGGCGAGGGCTTCCTGGTAGGAGAGGCGGTCGTAGCGGCGGGCGTCGGGATGGGTCTTGGGGTCGGCGGTGTAGATGCCGTCGACTTTGGTCGCTTTGAGCAGAACATCGGCGGAGATTTCGCTGGCACGGAGGGCGGCAGCGGTGTCGGTGCTGAAGTAGGGGTTTCCGGTACCGCCGGCGAAGATGACTACTCGGCCTTTTTCGAGGTGGCGGACAGCCTTTCGCTGAATAAAGGGCTCGGCAACCTGGGGCATTTCTATGGAGGTCTGGAGGCGGGTGTCGACACCTTTCTTCTCCAGGGCGTTTTGCATGGCAAGCCCGTTGATGATTGTCGCCAGCATACCCATATAGTCGCCCGAGGTGCGGTTGACGCCTTTCTGCGCGCCGCTGAGTCCGCGGAAGATGTTGCCGCCGCCGAGCACGATTCCGACCTGGACGCCCAAGCGGACGACTTCGGCGACACGGTCCGCGATGGCATCCACGATCGTTGCATCGATGCTCTCGCCGGCCTTAGGGTTGCCCAGAACCTCGCCTGAGAGTTTCAGCAGGATTCGGCGGTAGCGGAGAGGTTCGGTCGTGTTCATGGTCTGGGGAATGGTTTATGCGGTTGCGATAGTGATAGTATAGCGCACGGGGCGACTCTTTGCAACCTTAAAGAGCAGTTGGTAGGCACTTCCCTCTTCCGGAGGTGTCAACCTCCGCCATCCGCTCCTAGATAAGATAGGGGGAACCTCATTGCAACCTCCGGGAAGACGCCTTGGGACGACACGCGACAAGTTGCGCTTGAACCCGTGCACGCTTCGTGTTATACTCTTGGGCGATGCGACGGCACGGGTTTCCCGCGCTGTGGGCATTGGAAACGGAGGTTTTGCATGGGAAGGCAAATTTTGATTCTATCCGGCTCCCCGCGCCGCCAGGGGAATACCGATTTGCTCTGCGACGAGTTTATGCGGGGCGCAAAGGAAGCCGGCCACACCGTCGAAAAAGTCAGCCTCGCGGATAAACGGATTGGCTTCTTCACCACCGACTTCGACCGCCAAGCCGACCACCAGAAAGACGATGTCGCCGCCATCCTCGACCAAATGCTCCGCGCCGACGTCATCGTACTGGCCACCCCCGTCTACTTCTACTCCCTCTCCGCCCAGCTCAAAGCCCTCTTCGATCGCTCCGTGGCAATCTACCGCAAGATGCAGAACAAGACCTTCTACTACCTGCTGGCCATGGCCGACACCGATCCGGAGATGTTCGCCGGGACCCTTGGAGCCCTGCGCGGCTTCCTCGCCTGCTACGACGGCTCCGTCGAAGCAGGCTATGTCGCCGCCACAGGAGTCTACGGCAAAGGCGAAGTATTGAAGACCGATTTCCCCCGCCAAGCCTACGAACTCGGCCGTAGCGTCCAATGACCAGCCCCAGTCCAAATACCGATAAAGTCCGCTACCTGATTGCTGGTACCGGCGGCGTCGGAGGTGCCATCGGCGCCTTCCTCGCCCTGCGTGGGCACGATGTCACCTTCCTAGCCCGCGGCGAACACCTGCGTGCCCTCCAGCGCGACGGACTCCATCTCAAGTCCGACCTTCTCGGCAACCACACCATCCCGGTCAAAGCAACGACCGCCGAAACCTGCACCACGCCCGCCGATGTCATCTTCTTCTGCGTCAAAAGCTACTCCATCGGCGACATCGCCCCGCAACTCGAAAAAGCCGTCACCCCCGGCACCTTGATTATTCCAATCCTCAACGGTTACGGCCACGGCCGCAGGCTCGCCCAACTCCTCCCCCAGGCGCAAGTATTGGACGGATGCATCTACATCGTCGCCTTCCGCTCCGCCCCGGGCGAAATAACCCAGATGGGCCGCATCTTCCGCCTTGTCTACGGTGCGCGAACCGAACAGCCAGTCCCCGAGCAACGCCTCCTCAGCCTGGCGAAAACCCTTCAAGACGCCCACATTACTCCCGAGATTTCCCCCGACATCAACCGAGATACCTTCGTCAAATGGGCCTTTATCTCCGCCATGGCCTGCACAGGAGCCTACCACAACATTCCCATGGGGCCCATCCAGCGTAAAGACTCCATACCACGCCAAACCTTCACCAGCCTGAGCCGCGAATCAGCCGCCATCGCCCAAGCCTGCGGCATAACCACCGCCACCGATCCAGTCAACTACAACCTCTCCATTATTGCCTCCCTCGACCCAGCCTCCACCGCCTCAATGCAGAAAGACCTTGCCGCCGGCCACCAGTCCGAAATCCAAAGCCTCCTCTTCGATCTTGTCGACCTCGGACACGCCCACCATATCCCCCTGCCGACATACGATCGCATTGCCGCCCACTTCACCCACTTGCGTCTTCATCCCTAACCCGTTTCAAAAGAAAGGCCCCCTATGCACCTGCCCAGCGAAACCCTCAATCCCGCCCTCTGCCCCCTCACCTGGACACTCGCCACAGCCGCACTTGGCAGTGCCCTCCACTATGCCAAAAGGCAGACCGAGAAGCCGACATGCCAACGAATCCTCACCGTTGCCGCCTCCCTCTTGGTGCTGCAGGCGGTCAACTTCCCCATTGTCCCCGGCATTTCTGGCCATATCATTGGTGCAGTCTTCGCGGCGCGCCTCTTGGGAATCCCATTCGCTATGATTACGACCGCCGGAGTCCTCGCCGTGCAAGCGGTGCTGGGAGATGGAGGCGTAGACACATTGGGGGCGAATATCCTCAACATCGCCATTGTCGCGCCATTGGTTGGCGGTCTAATCAAGCCACGAGCCCTGGCGGGACTTGCATCCGTTCTTGCCGCAGCGCTATCTTGCGGCCTGCTCCTTGCCCTTTCAGGACGGACGGAAGTTCTGCTCCCTCTGCTTGCCCTGCACCTGGCTATTGGTTCGGCAGAAGCGCTCTTTGCCGCCGTTGCCCTTCGTCTCCAAGCCTGGGCGCCCTTGCTGCTTTTGCCCGCGATTCCATTCTCCTCAAGACTTCCCGATGGACTTGAAGCCGCATTGGTGGGATTGCCTGTCAATGGTATGGCGGTTGCATTGGTTGCTACAGCCCTGGCAGGCGCCTTTTGCGCGGTGTTTTTCGTGGAAAAGCGGGCCACGCTTGGTGGCAACCATCAGTCCTGAAGAACGGGCTCCACCGCCCTCATAATAGCCTCGACCGTGCGATAGCCTGATAGACCAGCTCTGAGGCTATTCGCACCTGGGCGACCGCTCAAGTAGCGGAACAAGTGGCTGCGGAAGGCGGCTACGGCGGCTTGGGATTCTGTGCCTCCTGCAGCGAGG
>JBJFGP010000027.1:0-25878 GCA_051892815.1 Kiritimatiellia bacterium
ACCACACGCGATGGAGTCACCCACCGCATCGCCCGCCCCTGACACCTAAACCAACCTGATAAAAAAAGGCGGCCGTCCACACGGACGACCGCCTTTCTGCTTGCACCCAAACCCCGGCGCTACTGGATAATCTGGAAGTAAATCAACTTGGACTTGTGCGGCACGCGCTCTTCCGTCGCATAGCCGTCATTGAAAATAGAGGTGTTGCCGCCTGCCCACGGACCATCGTTCATCGTGGCGACATCCGGCCGCAGAGGATCCCGCCAGACCAACGCCACCGCACGCGCGCTCGCAGACGATCCGCCCGAAGCCAAGTCCGTCCCGATTGCCGGCGTATAGGCGTCCGCGCGGAGTATGAAGAGGAAGAGTTGCTGGTTCCGGCTGAAGCACTCCTGGCTCATCGCCGCAATGGCTTTGCGCTGAACCTCAGGCAGATCTTTAATGCCATTGAGTTCCCTGAACGAACGCCCGTTGATGGCACCCTCGAAGATTCGGTCGGAGGCGTACATCTCCCGGTCGCCCGTCGCCCGGCTACGGTTCTTGAGTTGTTCAAGTAGCGCATTGATTGCCGAAACATCCAGCTTCTCGCCGCTGCCCGAAATAGCCTCGCGGATGGTCTTGGGCATTCCCTGAAGCGCCACGGAGAAAAGGTTCGCCCCCATATCGGTCTTCGAGTCATAGGTGGTGTTTGGATTGACCAGCCCGCGACGGTTGCTTTTCGTCGCCGCAAAGAATCCAAGGAACCCCGTGTCCGCAGGAACGGCCGTGCCGTAGCGGTAGGAGCGGATGGAACGGAAGAACGGCCACGCGCTCGAAGTCGGGTCGGTCGGGAAGTCCGCCTGCGAATAGAGGTAGTAGGGCGGGCGGGGCAGATAAGCCAACTCGCCCGGCAGCGTGATGGCGCCGTAGTCCCCGCAGGAAAAGGCCTGGTACTGGCCGATTCCCGAGAGGTTGACCGTGTCGGTCATATCATCCGTCTTCTGCATCGCCGCCTGCATAATCGGATTGGGGGCGCTGTTGGCGGTCGTGCCGTTCGGACGGTAGAACCAGTGGACGGAACTGCTGGCCGCCTGGTACTCGCCCGACTTGCCGTAGTAGTTGAGCACGGCTTGCGCCGCCGCCGTGTTGCGGAACTTCTCGTCGCAACCGGGCGAGAACCAGTTGAAGCGGGGGTCGACCGCGTCCCAGGTGGCAACGGTAGGCGAAGCGGCAGCGTCTCTCGGCGCAGGTTCGACCGTGTAGTAGTCCAGGATGGTCAGATTTCCGTCCGCATCCTTCTTGTAATGGGCAACCAACTGGTAGACATGGCGGATGCGGATGTAGTGCTCGCCCGAAATCTCAACCGCCGAGGGCGTTAGATTGTTCGGTGGCATCATGCCGGCGGCATCGATTCCCCGCCGCGAAACCGGCATTTCGTCGTAAGTCGCCGAGCCGCCGTAGACCCGAACATGGAAACCGAAGTCGACATAAATCTTGCCTGGATTGACCTTTGCGGGGAATGTCCCCGAGTCTGGCGGGAACTGAAGTTTCGCATTGGCGGTGGAGAAAGTTCCGGCCCCCAAGGCTCCGACCGAGCCGGGATTGGCGCAGCCCAGCAATCCGGTCTTGGCGTAGGTAGCCCCGCCATCGCCCGATACGCCGTAATAGCCCGTCACCTCTACCGTCGCGGCAGGCGATTGCTTATCGGCGAGGTTGCAGAGCTGTATGTTCAAGTTGGCCCCGAAGGTGCCCGCCGCCCCGGCGATTCGCGGGTTGAGGTTGACGCCGACCACGGGCGCCGTTTCGCTCGTTGGGCGGAATTGTTGCGAAGCGTCGAATGCGCTCCCAGCCAGCACCGAGGAGTTGCACCAGATTTGGGAAAGCATCGGGACAGCCTCGACGCAAGGGTAAGCCATCGCATACTTGTCCTGCCCACCCTCGCCGTTGTAGGGAATCGAGTCGTCGTCGATGTAGTCGAGCAGGGCGAGGCGGAAAGCCTTGCGCTCGTTGTCGTCCGTCCGCGTCTTACCCATCAGGACACGGAGCGGCAGATCGAGTTGGGCCTCAAGGTTGCCGTTGCCCCGAACCAAGTCTCCATCACAGGTCAAGACCAGGTCGGAGAGTTCTTTGAAGGTGTACCTTTGGGAGCCGGCGGATGTGAGAATGTTAGTGAACGCCAGTTGCGGCACGAAGGGGAAGAGACTGTAGGTCGTCAGCGGCAACGGGTCGGCACCGCTGCGGGCGATGGAGGCCTCGAACCAGTCCAGCGACTGCGCCCTGAAGTCGCCATTGTCTTTCACCGCCGAGAGGTCTGCGCCGGTCATGAAGTGGCGCTGAAGCCCGGTGCGATTGAGGAACGAATTGCCGTTGATGACCTCTAGTCGCTCATTAGGGCCGTTATTGCCCGCAAGGTCGAAGTCGCCCCCCGAGATGCCAGGCCCGCGCACGGAGCGGGAACTGTTCGTCCAGCCGATGGCATTGATGTCGAGCATGTCGGAGATATTCACCACCATCCACCCGTAGCGACCGGCAATCTGGCGCGTGGAATAGTTCTGGTCCAGGCGGTCGAAAAGCGTCGGCTTTTCGATAGGGCGCCAACCGACATGCCAGCCGGCTTCAAGCACCTGGGAGGCCAGTATGGGCGGGACATGGGCCATAGCCTCTTCATTCAGCAGGGGCACGGCAGAACCGTCCAGGCGGACTTGGTCGCCAAAACCGTCAATCAAAGGAATGGCCCCGCCCGCGCTGTTCGAGTTGGTCGAAGAGACCAAAATGCGGTAGTCCGCGTAGGCGGCGTCAGTCGAGTTCGTCAGCATCGGCCAAAAGCCCGATCGGCTGCTCTGGAGGCGCTCTTCAAGGGAGAAGCGCGCATCAGCAAAGGCTATCTGGAGCATCTGACGGGCGACGACCGAATGGCGATAGTTGGAGGTCGCCACGCGCTCCACGCGCATATAGATGGTGAATGCGACGGCGCTGATGAGCAGAAAACTCAGCATACCCAAGACAATCAGCAGGGCAGAGCCCCGACGGGAAGGGAGATGGAAGAATGGCTTCATGGCGACCTCAGTCGAAGCGGGCGAGGTTGGGGCAGAAGACACCCGAGACGAAGGTCTCGCTGATGTCCTGCTGGTCGTTGACCTTCACGACCTTGATGCGGTAGGGCTTGCCCCAAGGATCGAGAAACTGGTCGTTCGGAGAGAGG
This sequence comes from Kiritimatiellia bacterium, assembly GCA_051892815.1. Lineage (GTDB taxonomy): Bacteria > Verrucomicrobiota > Kiritimatiellia > RFP12 > DVOR01 > JAXFQS01. Next base: position 3,182 of record JBJFGP010000027.1, read on the forward strand.
CGGACATTGAGGTAGGTCACGCCTTCGATGTTCTGCTTGGGGTCAATCAGTTTGGCCAAATTGGCGCGGTTGGCAATCATACCGTCCTGGTTTTCGGAGTTGAAAGGGAGCGGGGAGGAACCGTCCTCATCGTCGTAGTGAACCTGCTCATAGGTGCGCACGGCATCGACGATGGCGCGGATCTCGGCTTGTGCCTTGACGATGCGCGCCCGCTTTCGAGCCCCGGCGAGAGAAACGGTCATAGCAGTGACCATAATGGATATGATGACCATGACGGCCATCATTTCAACGAGTGTAAAGCCTCTGTTGCCACGTTTCATAGTGCCTCCTTAGTTGCCCAGCCAGGTTCGGATGACATCGGGGTCGGTCTCGGGGTCGACGCCTTCGTTCTGGTTCGGTCCCCAGGACCACGCGCCAATGTCATAACTGTTCTTGGCCTGGGCGCTGACGGTCGCCCTCAGTTGATACGCGGGGGCGCCTGCCGGGGCAGGGCGGGCATCGGCTGGACGGATTTCCCTCGGGGTATCGAAGGAGACCTGCCCGTCGCCGACCTCAATCAGTTGGATGGTGAGAGTTTTCCAGGCGGAACCGTCGGGGTTGAAAAGGGTCTCGCTCCGGCGCGCGGAACCTCCGAGGGTCCATTCGACGAAGGAGTACCCGCGCACCTGGACCGCCTGTCCGTTGTCGTCTCGGGCGACAGGTGAGCGGAGTTTGTAAAAGGAGAGTGGGAGGCTCTGGCCTTTCTGAAGCTGAAGGTCTTGAACGGCAATGCCGCAGGCGTTGGTCATAAAGGGCTCGTCAATCATATTGGCCATATCGCGCTGGAGCATCCCCATGACGGAGCGGAGGGTGACATAGCCTTGGGCCTGGTCATTGCCGGCGCGCCAGGCGTTGTTGCTCTGCTGGAAGAGGGCGGCCATCATCAAGACGATGATGGCGAAGATGGAGACGGAGACCATCACCTCTATCAGGGAGAAGCCCCGCCGGGAGGAGGCGTTTGGGGCGAAGGGGGTCATTCTGCGAAGTTCCATGACATGAGGGCGGTGACGAAGATGGGATTGTTGCGGAAGAATCCGGCAGAGAGTTCGCTGGACTGAACGGCTATAGCGGAGAGGTAGTTTTGGTTGAATAGGACAGGGAGTCCGACTTCGGCGTAGTCGAGTTTGACGAGGCGGTATTTGCCTTTGTCGCGGCCAGTCGATCCAAGCCCCATATCGGCGACGCTGGGGCGGTTGTCGTGTTCGCGCTCGCGGTTGGTCTCGCGGATTGCGTACTGCCCCTGGCGCTGGAAGAAGTCGGCGTTCTCGAAGGGTGCAGTCCGGCGCAATCCAAGGCGGACGCTGGAGGCGTTTGCCTGAAGGATGCTCAGGGCGTAGTCGGCATACATAGTCTGCTTGAGGTCGGCACGACTCTGCATGGATTCGCGAAGGCCCGTGGGGAAGAGGCCCATCAAGGCGAGGATGCCGACGGCCATCACGAAGACGGCGAGGTTGACTTCGATGAGGGAGAAACCGTGTCTGCTGGAATTGGGCATGTTCTACCTCGATTGGACGGTGACGCGGCCATCCGAGCCGATGCTGACCGAGAAGCCGAGTTCTCCGCGGGTATTGGCGATGAAGTCGGCGCGAACGGAGGAGGCGGAGCCGGCGGCAAGCGAGCCGTCGGCGTTGAAGATGACGGGACTGTTGCCGCTGAACCGGTAGCCGCCGGGCAGGGAGTAGTTCTGGGAGGCGCGCATCCAGAGCATAATGCCGTCGCCGTAGACGGTCGGGTTGGGGGTCGAGGGGAGGTTGGAGAAGCGGTAGGCCAAGACGCGGGAACCGTCATTGAGGCGGGTTTCCTGGGGGCTGATGCCGCAGGAAGAGTCGTAGGTCTGTCCGTTGGTGATGTCGATGGTCTGGAAGCGGTAGTTGCCGCCGTAGCGGCGCCCACGGACGCGGGTGACGATGTCGCCGAAGAAGTCGCAGTAGGAGCCACCAGTCTTGTAGACGGCACCGAGTTCGGTGCAGACGGAGTAGGTATTGTAGTCGCCGCTGTCGGACTGGGTTTCGGCGTTGTTTCGGGAGAAGACGACGGCGACGCGGCGGTTGGACATGCAGGCTCTCTGGCGGGCCTGGGTGATGACGCTGGCGAGTTGGGAGGCGCCGCGTTTCTTGGCCATGCCCTGCGAGGCGCCCATGTAGCCAGTGATGGTGACGGCCGAGAGCAGGGCGATGATGCCGATGACGACCAGCAGCTCCATAAGGGTGAAGCCGCGCGCGGGGCGGAGGGCGTGGAATCTGAGGAATGGCTTCATCAGAGGCTCTTTTCTTCGTAGGAGGAGAGGATGACGCTGTCGTTGTCGAGGTTGTAGGTGACGGTGATGTAGTAGAAGGACTCTTTTGGCTTGGTGCGCGGGGCGAGCATCATCTGCATGCCCTGGGATTGTTTGGCGATGCCGCGCTTGGAGTCGCCTTCGAGGGCGGTCTTGAGGGTGACGACCCGACCGTTGGAGAGGCGCACGAAGAGGACGGCGGGGTCGATGAAGGTGCGGCCCTTGGGGTTGCCCTCGGAGTCGGGGAGGAGGTCGTCGAGAACCTGGGAGTTGCGCTGCCAGCAGTTCTTGTCCTCGCCGAAACGAACCCCCTTGAAGGTGCCGGTGCTGCCCTCGTCATAAGTCTTGGAGGGGTCGGTTCGGCTGATGTTCTGGTAGCTCGAGAAGTTATCGTCGACGCCCGGCCAGCGACCGTAGTACTGGCGGTAGGCAACGAGCGCGTTGTAGACGGCGGACTTGACGGCGTCGCGGCGGTTGGCCTGCACGGCCTGGGTCGCCTTGGCGATGCCGCCGATGGCCAGGCTCATGACGATGGCGATGATGGAGATAGCAACCATCAGCTCAATGACGGTCATACCTCTGCGGGTCGAAGGTGCGTTGCTCATGGTCGGACTCCTACCAACTCTTGCAGGGCAGTCTTTGGAAGAATTCTTTGGTCTTGGAGGCGGCACTGCGCCCCTTCTCGCCCCAGGACCAGGCGCAGGCGGTGGCGCGAATCTCGACGCCGGATGGGATTTCGCCGCAGTCGTCGGAATCAATCACCCCGTCATAGTTGAGGTCGAGCGCGAACATCATCCGATGCTCCGCCCCGTCGCGCAGCCTGCCCTGCTTGGCAAGGCGCTCGCCCCAGGGATCCTGCAGACCGTAGCGCACCGTAATGCTCTTCTCGGTCTGGACATTCTCCATGCCCGGATAGTCCACATCCATATAGCGCTTGGCCGCCCGGTCCGTCGTCGGTTCGAACCCGCCGCCCAACAGACGGCAAGGATTCGCATCCATTCCCGAAGTCCACCCCTCCGCGCCCGTGGGCCAGGTGCGGTTCTCCAGCAGGTAGACGCTCCAGGCCGAGGCAATCTGCGACGCCAACTGCTGGGCGGACGAATTCATCGCCGCCCGCTGCACCCGGGCATACCCCGCCACAAGCGAGGCAAGGATGATTGAGATGATGGCGATGACCGCAATCAGTTCCAGCAGCGTAAAGCCCTTCCTGCTCCGTTCCATGACCAACTCCTACTTGTCCGTGCGGATGATGAAACTGTTCCACACATCCTTGTCCGTGACCTTCCCGGTCGACTCGTTGATGTAATAGTTCGGATTCTTCCAGCCGTTCGGACCAGTCGACAGCAAGGTATAACTCTGGAACGGCGGCTCGCAGCAATACCAAAAATCGTTGCGCCAGCCATCCCGAATCGTGCGGTAGACCCCCGCGCACTCCTGCCGCCCGCTCGGGTCCCTTGCGCCGGGTCTCCAGAAGGAAGTCCCTTTCTCCACCCCGACATGCGGAGGGCTATCCCAGTTGGGATAAAGTATGTCCGCCAGATGCGGTTTCCAACGGTCGCAGACGGCCGTGCGCGGGTCGGAAATCTCGTAGCGGTAGGCTTCGGTCCAGGACTGCGCCTTGGCATTCATCCCCGAGAGATTCACGGCTGTTTTGTAGCGGCGCTTGGTTTCGTCCGGGAAGCAGTCGTCCCCGCCCGCGGTGTAGGTGGTGCTCAACCTCGGGACCAAGTAGGAGACCAGCCCGAACTGCATATCCTGCTCGTCCCCGCCGCCAGCCGGTATGCGCGTGCCGAAGGCGTTGGCGGCATCCTCGGAGGACTTCGGAATAGGCATAATGTAGGCCACCGGCGTGTAGCAGTACCCCGCCTCGCCGGTCGAGACATCCCAGTAGGAAGAGGGCGGATAGTAGCCGTATTCGGCGTAGAAGGCGCCCAATGCGCTGTGTATGCGCTCCATCTTGGCTATGGTGTCGGCGCGGGCGGCGGCGTTCGAGGAGACCCCGATAAGTCGGAATGTCACGCCCATCAGGATGGACAGGATGAGCACCACCACCATAATCTCGATGAGGGTGAATCCCTGGCGGGCGCGGCGGAGAAGGTTGGTTGGAGGCATCTGGATTCCTGCCTTTCTTCCCGGGCTCAGCCTGCCTGCTGGGAGAGGCTGCCGATGATTTTGATCAGGGGCAGGAACATGGCGATGACGATGGTGCCGACTACGACGGCGAGGAAGACGATCATAAGCGGCTCGATGACCGATGTCATGCCGGCGACGGCGTTGTCGACTTCATCGTCGTAGGTATTGGCGATACGCACGAACATGTCGGGCAGGGCACCCGTCTCTTCGCCGACTTCTACCATGGAGATGACCATGGGGGGAAAGATGCCGGAGGCTGCCATGGGGCCCGCCATGCTCTCGCCCTCCTTGACGCTGTCGTGGACGGCCTGTATGGCTCTTGCGACGACATCGTTGCCGGCGGTGTCGCGCACGATGGTCAAGGCCTGGAGGACGGGGACGCCCGAGGAGAGGAGGGTTCCGAGGGTGCGCGTCATGCGGGAGATGGCGCTTTTGCGGGTCAGTTGCCCGAAGCCCGGCAGCTTGAGGGCGACGGCATCCAGGAAGTAGTGACCCTGCTTGGTCATGCGGGCAATCCTAAATAGGAAGCAGAGCCCGGCAATCAGCACGACGGTCGCCACGCCGTGTTCTTTGACGAGGTTCGAGGCGTTGATGACGAACTCGGTCACTGCGGGCAGGCCGCCCCCGCCCAACAGGTCGTCGAAGATCTCCTGGAACTTGGGGATGACCTTGACCAGCAGGAATCCGGTGATGCCGACGGCGGCCAGCAGGACGACGATTGGGTAGATCATCGCGGACTTGACCTTGCCCTTGATTTTCTCGGCCTTCTCGGCGAACTCGGCCAGGCGGTTGAGCACGGTCTCCAGGACGCCTCCCGCCTCGCCGGCCTTCACCATATTGACATAGAGGTGGTTGAAAATCTTGGGATAGGCCGTAAGCGACTCCGAGAAGGTCGAGCCCCCGGAGACCGACTCCTCCATGCCCTGGAGCGCCTCCTTGAGCGAGACGTTGGTGCACTGCTTCTGGAGCACCCTCAAGGCCCTCATCAGCGGCAATCCCGCATTGACCAGCGTCGCGAGCTGCCTCGTCATCTCGGCCAGTTCCTTGGCCTTGACCCGGCCACGGAGGAAGGCCGGCAGCTTGATTTCCATGCTCATCCCCTTACCCCTCTTCGCGGCGGGGCGGGCGGCGGTGACGTTGGACTCCTTGACCTCGCCGAGCGCGGTCGGGACGAGCTTCATCGCCCGCACCTTGGCGATGGCATCCTGGCGGCTCTCGGCGTCGATTTTGCCTTTGACCTCCTTGCCGGAAGCGTCATTGGCGACATAAGCGTATTTGGGCATGGCAGACCTACTCGTTGAAACGCAATCGTAAAGCGCCTCAATTATACCACAGCCCCTTCCCCGAAAGCAAGCCCCCACTCGCCCCCCGCCCCAGCCCCCCAAACCTGCCTACCTCCCGCCCCCCAAGATACCCACCTCCGACACCCCATCCTGTCCACCTCCTCCCCCCATTCCTGCCTATCCACCGACACCGCCCCTTGCCACCGCCCGGAAAATTTGCTATACTCCCAGCCTATGCAGACGCCCCCATCCACCCCACGGAAAGCCTCATGACCAGCCTCCTCTGGTATGACCTGAGCGACGCCGCCATCGGCGTCATCATTGCCCTCGCCGGAGGCGTCACCGGCTACGCCCTGCGCGGCCTCGTCGGACACTGGCAGGCTAACGCCATCGAGAAACAGGCCCGCCTCCGCCTCGACGAGACCGAAGCCGAAATCCGAGCCCGCCTCAAAGAAGCCGAAATCGCCGCCCGTACCGAACTCGTCCGCGCACGCGAAACCCTCGAACAAGAGGCCAAAGCCAAAGCCAAAGACCACGCCGCCGTCGACGAACGCCAGAACCAGCGCGAAGACAACCTCGACAAACGCGCCGAACTCATCGACCGCCAATCCGCCGAACTCGCCGCCAAACGCGAAGCCCTCGCCGCCCAGAGCCAAACCCTCGACAAACGCCAGCACCAACTCGACGACCGCCAGCGCCAACTCGAAGAACAGACCACCCGACTCGCCGGCCTTACCCGCGAAGAGGCTCGCCGCCAAGTCCAGACACAAGCCGAAACCCTCTTCCGCGCAGAAGCCGGCCAACTCGTCCGGAAACTCCAGCGCGAAGCCCACGAAACCGCCGAACGCGAAGCCCGCAAACTCGTCCTCGCCGCCGCCCAGAGATTCGCCATCGCACAAGCCCCGGAAACCCTCGCCACCACCGTCCAAGTTCCCACCGAAGAGGCCAAAGGACGCATCATCGGCAGAGAAGGCCGCAATGTCCGAACCCTCGAAACCCTGACCGGCACCACCATCATAATAGACGACACACCCGGCACCGTCACCGTCTCCTGCTTCGACCCCATCCGCCGCGAGACCGCACGCCGCGCACTCGAACACCTCGTCGCCGACGGACGCATCCACATCGCCCGAATCGAAGAAAGCGTCGAACAGGCCCGCAAAGAACTCGAAGCCGACATCCAAACCGCCGGCGAACACGCCTGCTACGAAGCCCGCGTCCAAGGCCTTTCCCCCGCCCTCGTCCAGACCCTGGGCAGACTCAAATACCGCACCAGCTACGCCCAGAACGTCCTCCAGCACAGCATCGAAGTCGCCGGATTGATGGGACTGATGGCCTCAGAACTCGACCTCGACGACGCCACCGCGCGTCGCATCGGCCTGCTCCACGACATCGGAAAAGCCCTCGACCACGAACTCCAGGGCTCCCACGCCAAAATAGGCGCCGACCTCCTCGCACAGGCAGGAGAGACCCCGCTCGTCGCCAACGCCGTCGCCGCCCACCACGGCGCCGTCGAAGGCACCTCACTCTACGCACCCCTCTGCGTCACGGCAGACGCCCTCTCCAGCGCCCGCCCGGGAGCCAGGCGCGAAGCAACCGCCTGCTTCATCCAGCGCCTGGAAAAGCTCGAGAGGCTCGTCCAGACATTCCCCGGCGTCCTCAAAACCTTCGCCCTCCAGGCGGGGAGAGAAGTCCGCGTCTTCGTCAAACCCGAAGAAGTCGACGACCCCCAGGCCCAACTCCTGGCCCGCGACATAGCCCGCAAAATCGAACAGGAACTCCAATATCCCGGAGAAATTCGCGTTGTCGTATCCCGGGAACAGCGATACATCCAATTTGCCCAATGATACCAAGGAATCCCCCCATGCCACGCTTCAGACACCTCCTCCTTCCTGCCCTTCTCGCGATCCTCTGCGGATGCGCCTACCGCCTCGGCACGAACCTTCCCGACAACCGCCGGGATATCGCCCTGCCGGTCTTCGAGAATGCCACCGACATCCCCGAAGCGGGCGCCTATTCCACCCGCGCCCTTGCCGACGAAATGATCCGAAACGGCGCTTTCCGCCCCTGCCCGCTCGGCCGGGAAAAAGTGCGGTTGCTGGGCACCGTCAAGCGCGGCACCTGGCGTTCCGTCCGGTACGATCGCAACCGCAACCTGGAGACTTCGGAATATGTCTTGCGGCTCACACTTGAGTTGACGGTGGTCGACGCCCAGACCGGGAAAGTCCTCGTCGACCGCAAGACCGTCTCCGGGCAGACTTCCTTCAATACGCGCTATGACCTGCAGACCTCCCGGCAGGACGCCTTGCCGAGGGCGGCGGCGGATTTGGCCAAGAACGCCCACGAATTCCTAGTTCACGCATTGGGGGAGCGCTAGCCACCCCCGACCTCGACGCCATGGCGCATCAGCTCTTCAATTCAAGGCAGGCGGCGGAGTTTCTCCACATTCCGGAGGAGACGATTCTCAGGCTGGCCAAGCGCGATGAAATCCCGCACCACAAGCGGGGAGATGTGCCAGTTTTCGTCAATCTGGAACTCGAGGCATGGGCCTCGCGGCGCATTCTGACGCTCCGGGATGCTTCGTTTGCGACGGCGCACGGGGTGGTTACGAGGGAGTTGCTCCAGGGGGGCGGAAACGACCGGATTCTGAACCGTCTCTGCCCGCCGGAGCATTGCACCTTCGAGTTCGCCCCGAAGACTGCGCGGGGGGCGTTGCGGGATATGGCGGCGTTTGCTGGGGCGACAGGTCTGCTCTACGACGAGAGCGATCTTTTCCGGCAACTCTCGGAGCGGGAGGATGCGGCTTCTACGGCTCTGCCGGGGGGAATCGCGCTCTTGCACCCGGCGAATCACGACCCTTATCTCATCTCGGACAGTTTCGTCCTGCTGGCCCGATCGGTGCGTCCGATTTATTTCGGTGCGCCGGACGATCGACCCACGGATCTGTTTTTCCTGGTCTGCGCGCAGGGGAATCGGGAGCACTTGCACATACTGGGGCGGCTGGCGCGAATCTTTGCGCGGATGCCGGAGTTGCCCGACCGTCTGCGGGAGGCTTCGGAGCCTATCGAGGCGTGCCGGGCGCTCTACGAAGCGGAGGATCGGCTGGTCGCGGAACTGGCGCGGTCGCGGTAGACTATGGCGGAGGGCGACGAGCGGGAGGATGCGGAGCTGCTGAGCGCCTATCTCAAGGGCGACGGGGCGGCGTTCGACCTGCTCTTCGCCCGCCACCGGGATGCTCTCTACTCTTATTTCCGCTACCATTTAGACGATGTTTCGGCGGCGGACGACCTCTTCCAGGAAGTTTGGAGGAGGGTCATCCGGCACGCTTCGAGGTTCAAAGCCGTCTCCTTCAAGGCTTGGCTCTGGCGGATTGCGCGGAACCTGTTGATTGACCGTATTCGCAGGTCGAAGCCGACGCTGAGCCTGGACGCGCCCTCGGGCGGCGGCGAGGCGGAAACGGCCCCGATGGGCGAGTTTCTGCCCTCCGAAGAGTCGGGGCCTCTGCAACGGCTGGTGGACCGCGAAACGGGCGAAGCGATACGCCGCGCGCTCTCTATTCTCACGCCAAGACAGCGGGATGTCTTTCTGCTCCGCACGGAGTCGCAGCTTTCTTTCAAGGAAGTGGCGGATTTGCTCAATATCCCGCTGAACACGGCGTTAGGATGTATGCGCGATGCGATGCTCAAGTTGCGCGCGCATCTCGAAAAAGAGCTCAATCGATGACCGACACCCTCCATATTCCCTCCTTTTCCCCTTCCCCCGAACTCGTCCGAGCCATCCGCGCCCGGGCGCAAAGGGAACTCTTCCGCCGCAAACTGCGCCGGCGCCTGGGGGCCGCCCTTGCCGGGACCGCCGGCCTGGCCGCGACCCTGGCCCTGGCGCTGCTGCCCCTGCGGGCCGCGCCTGAGACCGATCCCGACACCTTGATGGAACTGCTGGCCTACGACTGCGACGCCTCCTGCAATACCCTCGAAGAGGGCTACTACCGTATCGTCCTGCCCGACTACCCCGCCGACTACTACGCCGCCAACTAGCCCCCTCCCCCGCGCCCACCGCCCCGATTCCAACCAACCTTTCGCCCCCGAAGATTGGCACCTCCGCCACCCGAACATTTGCACCTCCGCCACCAACTGCAGGCTTCCAATCACCCCCTAACCTTGCTATAATAGGGGTGTCAACTATGTTGCTACGTATTCTCGCACTCGTGACCCTCGTTCTGCCGGTCCTCCGCGCCCAGACGCCCCCCGCGCCGACACGCGACGCCGCCCCCAAACCTATGAACACCCTGCTCACCATTGAAACCTCCAAAGGCTCCTTCGAGATCGAACTTTTCGACGACAAAGCCCCCGAGACCGTCAAAAACTTCCTCGCCTATGTCGACGACGGCTTCTACGCCGGAACCATCTTCCACCGCGTCATCGACGGCTTTATGATCCAAGGCGGCGGCTTCACCCCCCAGATGGACCAGAAGCCAACCAAAGCCCCCATCAAAAACGAAGCCGCCAACGGTTTAAGCAACCTCAAATACACCATCGCCATGGCCCGCACCATGGTCGTCGACTCCGCCACCAGCCAATTCTTCATCAACACCGTCGACAACCCCTACCTCGACCACCGCGCCCCCACCCCGCAGGCCTACGGCTACTGCGTCTTCGGGAAAGTCCGCTCCGGCACCGCCGTCGTCGACCAAATCTCAAAAGTCCCCACCGGCTTCAGCGGACGCCACGAAAACGTCCCCGTCGACCCCGTCATCATCCGAAAAATCAGCCGCAAAACACCCGCCGACTAGCCCCCCTCCATGCCCCGCCACACCGCCCTCGCCGTCGCGCTGCTGGCACTCCTCCTAGGCGGCGGAGCCCTTCTCCTGCCCCAACTCTCCAGGGCCGCCGCAACCGCCACCTATCCCTACGAACGCGGCATCCACCTCATCCGCCGCCACGCCTGGGACCGCCTCAAAGCAGCCGCCGAAGCCTTCACCAGCCAAACCGCCGTCCAAGCCGACCGGCACGAAGCCGCACGCCTGCGCGTAGACGCCCAACTCCTCGAATCACTCCAAGCCGAAAACGCCCGCCTCAGATACCTCCTCGGCTTCGCCAAACGCTACCCCGAGCGCGCCATACCCGCACCCGTGCTCTCCGAAGGCGGCCTCCTCGGCATCGACCGGACCCTACGAATCGGGCGCGGTTCTGCCGACGGCATCGCCCCCGGACAGCCCGTCATCGTCCCCGAAGGACTCGTCGGACGCATCGCCAAAACATCCCCCCACCACGCCGAAGTTCTCCTCATCACCGACCCCGACTGCCGCGTCGCCGTCGAAACCCTCCCCGACACCGAAGACCTCCCCAGATGCCGCGGAATCCTCTTCGGAGGTGGCCCCCAGGCACGCCGGAACCTCCCCCAAATCCACTTCGATCCCAACCCGCTCATCCTCCGCTACCTCGACCGCAAAGCCGAAATCCTCCCGCGAACCCCAGTCGTCACCTCAGGCATAGGCGGACACTTCCCCGCAGGCATCCCCGTCGGCTGGGTGCGCGAATCCTTCACCCCCGAACCTGAACTCTACCGCGAAGCAACCATCCAGCCCGCCGCTGAAATAGCTGGGCTCGACCTCGTCTTCGTCCTGGCAGAGAGCCCCACCCGTGAACCGGCACGCTAGATTCCTCCTCGCACTCCCCTTCCTCCTGCTCGCCTGTGCACTCCAGGAGACCATTCCAATTGCCGGCGTCAAGCTCCCCTTGCTACCCGCCATCGCCGTCCATATCGCCCTGACCCGCCGGCTCCAGACCACCATCCTCTGGTGCGCCATCCTTGGAATCCTTCTCGACAGCGGATCCAATCTCCCCCTCTGCTGCAATACCACCCTGCTCGTCGCAACCGGCACCCTCGTCAACCGCCTGGCAACCATTCTCCCCCGCGGGAAGCAACCCCTGTGCGCCCTTTTCACCCTCCTGCTCGTCCCCGTCCAACGCATCTGGGTAGCCCTTTGGATTCTTGATCCGGCCACCGTCGGCGGCATCCGCGGCCTGCTCGCCTGCGCAGGACTCGGGGCGATTTGCGGCTGGATTGTGCCCCCCGTCTCGACCGCGCTCTTCGGCCCCGGAAGCCAATCTTCCGCCCGCTCCCCAAACAAGGAGTTCGCCCTATGAGCGGGCAGGATGAGAACCGCCCCTTTCCCGTCTGGCGACTGCTTTCGCTGGCGACGGTCTTCTGCCTTGGAGGGTTGCTGATCCTGGTCAACCTGCACCGGATCCAGATTGAGGAAGAGGCATATTTCACCCGCGGACAAGACCGCCAAAGCCTCCGGCGCGGGCAAATCCCTGGGCGTCGGGGGCGCATACTCGACCGCAACGGTGCCGTCTTGGCGGACAACCGCCCGGACTACTGCATTCTGCTGCATCCCAATGAACTCCGCCGCCCGGGCGCTTGGTCGAACACGGTCAATAACATTGACGCGCGCATGCGGCGGATTGCGGACGAATTGGGGCTGGAGCCGTGCATCTCCCGCCGCCGGATAGCCCGACATCTCAATGAGACGCCTTACCGCCCGATTGTGGCGTTCCGCCATGTCGGCGAGGTCGCCCAAGCGGTTATTTCGGAGCGGTTTGACGACTTCCCGGGGGCAGAACTGGTGGCATTTCCCGAGCGCGACTATCCTTTTGGATCGGCGGCGGCGCAAGTGTTGGGGTATACCAGCAATGTACGCCCGGAGCCGTCGGATTCGCCCAGCCATTTCTACCTGCCGGAGATGAAGGGCCGGGCGGGATTGGAGCGTCAGTATGACGCGATTCTTTCGGGCAGCAACGGGGAGGAGTTGGTGCGGATTGACTCTCGGGGGTACCGCCGCGAGGTGCAACCGGGTAGGCCCGCCGCGCCGGGGTCGGACATTCGGGTGACGCTGGACATTGAGCTCCAGAGGGTGCTGGAGGAGGCTTTCGGGGAGCAGCGCGGGGCGGCTGTGGTGCTTGCGCCGGATACGGGCGAGGTGCTGGCGATGGTGTCGAAGCCGGGGTACGACAACAATGCGATGTCGCCGGCGCCGTCTACGGACTTTTGGCGTTCGCTGATTGCTCCGGAGAGTCACCAGCCTTTGCTGAACCGGGCGGTGCAGGGGCTTTACCCGCCGGGCAGCACGTTCAAGCCTTTTACGGCGTTGGCTGCGCTGGGGGCGGGTTTTTCGACGAATTGGACGCATCTGTGCGAGGGGCATTATGTGGTGAGCCACACGCGTATCCGCTGCTGGAACACCTATGGTCACGGGGAGTTGGGGCTGGTCGACGCGCTGGAGCATTCGTGCAATCCCTATTTCTGCCATCTGGCGCAGGAGGTGGGCTACGAGGCGATTGTGCGGGTGGGGCGGGAGTTGGGTCTCGGGGAGCGGACGGGTATCGACCTGCCGTCGGAGTCGAAGGGGCTGTTGCCGACGCCGGAGTGGAAGCTGCGGGCGCTGGGGGAGCCGTGGCGGGCGAGCGATTCGAGCCTGGTCTCGATTGGGCAGGGTACGCTTCTGACGACGCCGTTGCAGATGGCGGTGGGGGCGGCGGCTTTGGCGAATGGGGGGCGGATTGTTCGCCCGCATTTGCTGATGGGGAAGGAATCTCCGCCGCCGCGCCCGACTTCCTGGCGTCCGGAGGCTTTGGCGGCGGTGCGGGAGGGGATGGTCGCGGTGACGGAGTTTGGAAGCGGGCGCCGGGCGGCGATTCCCGGGATTCGGGTGGCGGCGAAGACGGGCACGGCGGAGTATGATCGCGACGGTCAGCGCAAGAAGTTCACTTGGATGATTGCCTATGCGCCGGCGGATGAGGCGAAGGCGGCGGTGGCCGTGGTGGTGGAGGATGGGCAGTCGGGCGGGGTGACGGCGGCGCCGTTGGCGCGGAAGGCTCTGGTGGCGGCGCTCGGGCTGGAGGATGTCGCCCGCGAGGTGCCGGACTCGGAGGTGAGCCATGACTGAGGCGGCGGAGCGTTCGGGGCGGAGCAGGGGCTGGACGAACTGGCTGCCGGCGGTTGGGGCGATTCTGCTCTCCTGCCTCGGGGCGGCGTTCATCTACAGCGCCTGCTCGGTGCGCACGGGGGCGCCAAGCCTGCTGTGGTGGGGGCACATCCGCTTCCTGTTGGTAGGCACCTGTCTGCTCGTGGGGTTGGCACTGGTGGACTACAAAGGTTTGCTCAAGTGGAGTCCATTGGTGTATACCGGCATCCTCGTGTTGTTGGTATGCGTGCTGCTCTTCGGAACGGAGACGATGGGGGCCCGGCGGTGGGTCTTCGGCATCCAGCCCTCGGAACTAGCCAAGATTGCCGTCATTCTTCTGCTCGCCGACCTGCTGGGGCGCTACCCGGCCCTGCGCGGCTTCAAAGGGCTGCTGCTGACTGCCGCCGTCGCGGGCGTGCCGACCCTGCTGATTCTCGTCCAGCCCGACCTCGGAACGGCGCTGGTGCTGGCGCCGACCGTCTTCGCGATGCTCTTCGTCGCCAATGTCGCCCCCCGCATCCTCTGGCCCCTGGTGAGCGTCGCCGCACTCGCCATCGCCTTCGAACTCATCGCCGTGCAGGTCGCCGAGACCGGGGACCTCCCGCCCGAACGCCGCGAACTGCTCGTCAAAGCCACCGGCCTGCGCCCCCACCAATACCGCCGCGTCATGGTCTTCCTCTTCCCCGACCGCGACATCCACGGCGCCGGCTACAACAAGCGCCAGTCCGAAATCGCCGTCGGTTCCGGCGGAGCCTGGGGCAAAGGCTGGGGCAAAGGCACCCAAAACGGCCTGGGCTACCTGCCCCCGTCCGTCTCCGCAAACGACTTCATCTTCCCCGTCATCGCCGAAGAACTCGGCTACGCCGGAAGCTGCCTGCTGCTCGCCCTCTACCTCCCCGTTCTGCTCCTCCCCGGCGTCTGGATTGGCTGCCGCTGCCCCGACAATTCAGGGAAACTCCTCGCCGCCGGCATTACAACCTTGATTTTCAGTCATATATTTATTAACATTTGCATGACCATTGGTCTCCTGCCGATTACCGGCTTGCCCCTCCCATTCGTCAGCTACGGAGGGACATTCATGATTGTCATGATGGCGGCCGTCGGACTGCTGGAAAGCATCTCCCGGCACTCGCGGCAAAACCGCACCCGTCCAGAACGACACTAGGCTGACTCCTGCCAAGGAATTTCATCCATGTTCGGTTGGTTATTCAAGAAAAAGACGCCCAGGCGCGAAATCATCATCAATGTCGAGAAGCTCGAAACCCGTGTCGCCGTCGTCGAGAACGGCAAAATCGAGGAATTCCAGGTCGAACACCCGACCGAAGAACGCCTCGTCGGCTGCATCTTCAAAGGCCGCATACAGAACCTGGAGCACGACCTCCAGGCCGCATTCGTCGACATCGGACTCAAGAAAAACGCCTTCCTCCACTACTGGGACATGCTCCCGGACGACGATGGACGCCTCGACGACGAAGACGACGACCGCCGCCGCTCCAACCGTAGACGCCGCATCTCCAACGAAGAGATTGCCCGCCGCTTCCCGCCAGGATCCGAGATCATCGTCCAGATAACCAAAGACTCCATCAGCACCAAAGGCCCCCGCGTCTCCGCCAACCTCAGCCTCCCCGGACGCTACCTCGTCATGATGCCCGGCTGCGCCCTGCGCGGAGTCTCCCGCAAAATAGGTGACGCCGAAGAGCGCGTCCGCCTCAAAAAGATCCTCGACCGCCTCAAATCCGTCAAAATGCCCGACGACCTCGGCCTAATCGTGCGCACCGTCGGAGCCGGAGCCGGTAAACTCGCCTTCGCCAGAGACCTCAGGAACCTCCTCGATGTCTACAACCAGCTACAGGACAACATACGCACCAAACGCGCCCCGAGCATGGTCTACCAGGAGCCCGACCTCATCGAACGCGTCGTCCGCGACTGGCTCACCGAAGATGTCGACCGCGTCGTCATCGACGACCCCGAATCCTACGAACGAATCCGCGAAATCGCCGGACGCATCTCCCGCCGAGCCCGCAAAGTCATCAGCCTCTACACCAACCCGCAACCCATCTTCGACTACTACGGCCTCGAACGGCAGCTCGAAGAGACCTTCCGCCGCAAAGTCACCCTCAAATCCGGCGCCTACCTCGTCATCGACGAGACCGAAGCCCTCATCGCAGTCGACGTCAACACCGGGCGCCACCGCGGCAAAGGCTCGCAAGAAGAGGCCATCCTCGAAGTCAACCTCGAAGCCGTGGAGGAAGTCGCCCGCCAGCTCCGCCTGCGCAATATCGGAGGTCTCGTCGTGCTCGACCTCATCGACATGAAGTCGCGCAAGCACCAGAACCAGGTCTACAAAGCCATGCGCGCTGCCCTCAAGCGCGACCGGGCCCGCACCAATGTCCTCCCCATCACCGATTTGGGCCTGATGGAGATGACCCGCCAAAGGCAGGAAGAGAGCCTCCTCTCGCAGATGTACCAGGACTGCCCCTACTGCCACGGCCACGGCGTCATCAAGTCACCCCTGGCCCTGAGCGTGGACATCCAGCGGCAGATTTGCGCTGTTATGCGCCGCTACCAGAAAGACCGCCAGCCGCACCCGGAACTGCAAATCCTCATCGCCCCGAGCGTGCTTGAACGCCTCCGCACGGAAGACGAGCAAATCCTCGTCGACCTGCAAAAGCGCTATGGCGGACATCTCACCTTCAAGACCGAAATGACACGCCACCCCGAATCCTTCTCCATACTCGACGACCGAGGCCAGATTCTCTACCAGGCCGGCGAGTCGAAAGGCTGCTGAGGAACCAATCCATGCGCAACGCCCTGCTTCCGAGTCTCTGCCTGCTGGCCCTGCTGGTGTCCGCCGCCCCGGAGATTTTCCCCGTATTCGGCACCGGCGGGCAAGACAAGGCCATACAGCTCACCGCGGACAAGTTCGACACCGACCGGAAGAGCGGAATCACCACCGCTTCCGGCAATGCCCGGCTCCGCCACGGGGACAACACCCTCACCGCTGATTCGATGTCCATCAACCAGCAAACCGGGGATGTCACCGCCCAAGGCCATGTCATCCTCAAGCGCGAGGGCTTAGGCTCCTGGCAGGGCGAACGCATCCAGTACAATCCGCGGACGGGCAAAGCATCCGTCTCCGCGGGCGTGCTCAAAACCACCGGCGACTACTCGCTGGGCTTCGAGGGTCTGCGCCGCGAAGAGGACGGCACCTTTGTTCTCTCCCGCGCCCAGGCGACGACCTGCACCAACGACTGGCATTTCTGGCACTGGTCGATTTCGGCTGACGAGGTTCGCCTGCGCGAAAACGACTGTGCGACGCTCAAAGGTGCCGTACCGTGGGTGCTGGGGATACCCGTGGGCTACTTTCCCTGGTGGTACCGCGATCTCAACGCCCACTACGGTCTCCGGGCCAATCCGGTCTACCGTTCCAAGTGGGGTCCCGCGCTCCTGAACAACTACCTTTGGAACATCTACCGCGACCGCCAGCACGGCGACCTGTTGGACGCCAACACGCACCTCGACCTCTACTGGAAGCGCGGCGCAGGGGTTGGGCAAGACTTCAACTGGGACTTCGGTGACTGGGGCACGGGCAGTTTCCATTCCTACTGGATTCACGACCAGGACCTCTCGCACCACGACCGTAGCGACCGCAACTGGGAATCCCCGGTGCACCGCGACCGCTATATCTTCGCCGCCAAACACGCGGTCGACCTTTCGCCGCGCGACCGCCTCACGGCGCAGGGCACCTATCTGAGCGACACCGAGTTTCTCAACGACTTTCGCCAAAACGACTATCGCGCCCAAAGCCAAACCGTCAACCAGATCAACTATGAGCACCGCGAGCACGCGTGGCTCGCAGGCGCACTCGTCAACGGTTCGCTCAACGACTTCTTCGGCGGCGTCTCGAAACTCCCCGAAATCTACTTCGACATCGCTCCCTACGACCTCTGGCAGCGCTTCTACTACGAGTCCTCCACGCGCATCGGCTACTACCACCGCAAGCCCCGGGTTTTCGAGGATGCCGACCCTCTCTACAAATACTCCCCCGGGCAGTGGATGGACTATGATGCCGTGCGCGTCGATACCCGCCACTTCCTCAAACGTCCGCTATCACCCGTCGACGGTCTTACCTTCACGCCGCGCGCGGGCTGGCGCGGGACGCTCTACGACGATGCCGAACCGGCCATCGGGAAGGATGACGCCAACAAGTCGCGCAATGTGCTTGAGTTTGGCCTCGAAGGGCAGGCGCGATTCTCCGCCGACTACACCACCATCCGCCACACCTTCAAGCCCTACTTCGACTACACCTATGTCACCGACCCCATCGGCATGAAGGACGGCTCCAACTACGCTTTCGACCGATATGACCGCGAGTACGACTGGCTCGACCGCTTCGGCGAGGATGGCATCTATCCCAACCACGAGTACCACGGGCTGCGCTTCGGCGTGCGCAACCTTTTCCAGCAACTCAAAGACCGCACGGCGCCGCCCGTCGTCGACCTCGACCTCTACGGCGTCTACCTCTTCGAGAACGGTTCCGACTACTCTCTCTTCGACGGTCGCTCCACCCTTGCCGATGCCGCGCTGCACCGCAACGCCCGTGACATTGGCTTCCGCGTGGCCGGCGCAAGGCTCGTCTGGCGCCCCATCGAACAGGTTTCCCTCGTGGGCGTCGGGGAGTACGATCCCGAGAACGGCAAACTCGCCTACGCCAACGCCGGGCTCCATGTTGACCTCTCTCCCGTCGCCTTCGGCTTCGGCGCCAACAGCCGCAACCACGAGATCTACGACTACTACTGGCGCGACACCGTCGACGACACCGTCCTCTACGGCTACTTCACCCATCAACTCACCGATCTTTTCAGTTGGAACATCTACGCCCGGGGCAACACCGACTCCGGCGACCTCGAAGAGATTGGCGGCTATCTGCAGTACTCCCTCGACTGCGTCACCTTCTGCCTCTACGGCGCCTGCCTGCCCTCCTACACCCGTGTCGACGGCACCGACTACGACACCGACTGGCGCGCCGGCCTGACCGTTTGGTTCAACGCCACACCCGCCAGTCCCCACGAGCCCTGGCGCCGCTGGTAGTCTAACACCAGTCCCGGCTGACCAGCCCCCAACGCCCCCTGAAGTTCCATTCGCCCCTCCGATGGGCGGACAACTTCCGGGGGCTTTGCTTTCCATCTTTCTCGCCCAAAACCTGAAAGAGCACGCCCCAATTCCCCGCGTCGGCAGCCCCTGGAATCTGCCGCACCTGTGGGAGAACGCCCTATTACCAGTCCGTCTAAATCGGGCGTTTGAGAGGCCGCCAACCATAGGCTCCGTTGGAGAGGCGATAGAACCGCCTAGCCCTCAACGATAACCTTCCACCCAACATCGACGCCATAACTCGTTGCGCCCCTCGCGAGCGCCAAGCGGCAACGGACGCGCCCATCTTCAAAAGTACCGGAAACACTCCCCAGACAGGTAGCCCGGACACCCTTCAGCCGCGTCCCGGAGAGCGACAGGCTAAGTTCCTCTGCCCCTGCGTCGCGGTCGGAAATCACCACCAGTCGACCTTGAGACAAATCACCCCGCCCCGCGAATGCCGGCACCCCGTTTGGCTCGAACCACTGTTCCAGCACCGCCCCCCACACCATTCCACCCCCACACACCACCATCCCAATCAGCCAACTTCTCATCACGCCAAACCTTTCCGCCTACCACTCCGTCCCGTGCCCGGACGGCAACCTTCCGCCCCCGTAGGTAGCAACCTTTCCCCTGGAAGCTTACCAAAGACTGCCCCCAAAAGCAAGCCTCCCATTGTCCCATCAGATACTAACCTTTTCCCCCGGCGGCGCCCGAACCATCATCCCGACCTCCACGCACGCCCCATTGAACACACTTCCACGCACAGCCACTCGCCCTTCAACGAGCCGCCCACCAACCTACCTGCGAACTGCCCTTCAAGAAAGAAAAAGAACGCCCCCAGAGGGAGCGTTCTTTTCCAGTCTAGAAAGACCTTGGCTTAGAAGACATTCAAACCGGCCAGCGTCTGGAGGTACTGGTACTTCCGGGCGTAGCGGGCTTCCGCGTCAGCGAGCATCTGGGCGGCGTGCTCAGGATTGACCTTAGCCAACTGCTTGAAGCGGTTCTCGGTCTTCGCGACCTCGACGAACGACTGCGACGGGGCCTTGGAATCGAGCTGGAGCGGATTCTTGCCCTGGGCAACCAAGTCGGGATTGTAGCGGAAAAGCGGGAAGTGGCCGGACTCGACCGCCATCTTCTGATGCTCCAAACCGGTGCTGAGATTGATGCCGTGCGCAATGCAGTGCGCATAAGCGATAATCAGCGCGGGACCATCGTATGCCTCGGCCTCGGCGAACGCCTTGACCGTCGCTTCCGGGTTGGTGCCGATCGAGACCTGCGCAACATAGATGTTCTTGTAGGTCATCGAAATTGCAGCCAAGTCCTTCTTCATCATCGGCTTGCCGCCGGCGGCGAACTTCGCCACCGCGCCAAGAGGAGTCGACTTGGACGCCTGACCGCCCGTATTGGAGTAAACCTCCGTATCGAGCACCAGAATCTTGACATTGCGACCGGTCGCCAACACGTGGTCGACACCGCCGTAGCCAATGTCGTAGGCCCAGCCGTCACCGCCAATGATCCAGATGGAACGGCGGATGAGGAAGTCGGCCACGGTAATCAACTTCGCGCAGAGTTCGCAGCAAGGCGCCTCGGCGGCGAACGCCTTGATTTTCGCCACGCGGGCGCGCTGAGCGTCCACATCGGCATCCGTCTTCTGGTCGTCGACATGCGCAACCGCCTCCTGCAAGACAGCCGTGTACTCGGCGGAAGCCTTGCCCGAAGCGAGAATCTTCGCAATCAACTCAAGCGCAAACTCCTTCTGCTTGTCGCGGGTCATCGCCATGCCCAAACCGAACTCGGCGTTGTCCTCGAAGAGGGAGTTCGACCAGGCAGGACCCTTGCCATTGGCGTCCTTGCAGTAGGGCGTGGTAGGCAAGTTGCCGCCATAGATCGAAGAGCACCCCGTCGCGTTCGCGATGCAAAGGCGGTTGCCGCAAATCTGGGTCAACAACTTGACATAAGGTGTCTCGCCGCAACCCGCGCAGGCGCCGGAGAATTCGAACAGCGGACGCTTGAGCTGGACGCTCTTGGCATTGACCGGCATCGCCGAGACATCCGTCTCGGGGAGGTTCATGAAGAACTTCCAGTTGGCCTCGCCGGGCTTGCGGAGCGTATCCTGGTCGTAGCGAGTCATCTTGAGCGCGCCCTTGGCGGCCATCGGGCAATTCTTCACGCAGAGCGTGCAGCCCGTGCAGTCTTCAAGGGAGACCTGGATGGTGAACTTCTTGCCGTCGCCCTTGGCAGGCTTGACATCGGCGGAAAGAAAGGTCTCGGGCGCACCGGCGAGCTGGTCGCCAGCGACAATCTTGCCGCGAATCGCCGCGTGAGGGCAGACCGTCGAACAGCGCATGCACTGGATGCAGACCGCCGGATCCCAAACAGGAACATCCGTGGCGATGTTGCGCTTCTCGAACTGCGTGGTGGCCGTCGGCCAGGTGCCGTCGTCGGGAATTGCCGAGACCGGCAGGCTGTCGCCCTCCTGGCGCATCATCACAGCCGTGACATTCTTGACGAAGTCGGGGGCGTCGGCGGAGACTGTCGCGGGCTTGGTCAGTTTGCCGGCAGGAGCGGCAGGCACGGTCACCTGCTCGATGGCGCCGCGGGCGGCATCGATGGCGTCCCAGTTGAGTTTGACCACATCGTCGCCCTTCTTGCCGTAGGCCTTCTTCGCGGCTGCCTTCAGCAGTTCCACCGCCTTGTCCGCCTCGATGATGCCGGAGATGACGAAGAACGCCGTCTGCATGATGGTGTTGGTGCGGCCGCCGAGCCCCAGGGCCTTGGCAACCTTGACCGCGTTGACGACGTAGAACTTCAACTGTTTCTCGATGATGACCTTGGCGACCTCGTCGGGGATGTGGTCCCAGACCGTCGCGGCATCGTATTCGGATTGAAGCAGGAAGGTCGCGCCGGGCTTGGCGGCGGAGAGCATGTCGTACTTCTCAAGGAAGGAGAAGTTGTGGCAGGCGATGAAGTCGGCCTTGGTGCAGAGGTAGGTCGAGCGAATCAGCTTGGGGCCGAAGCGCAGGTGGGAAACCGTCAAGCCGCCGGCCTTCTTCGAGTCGTAGACGAAGTAGCCCTGGGCGTAGTTGTCGGTGTTGTTGCCGATGACCTTGATGGAGTTCTTGTTCGCGCCGACCGTGCCGTCCGAGCCCAAGCCGTAGAACATGCACTCCGTGCGACCGTCGTCGGCGAGTTCATAGGGGGTAATCTTGAGGTAGTTGCCGGTGATGTCGTCGACAATGCCGACCGCGAAGTGGTTGACCGGCTTCTCGGCGGACATATTGTCGAAGATGGCCTTGACCATCGCAGGAGTGAACTCCTTGGAGCCCAGGCCATAGCGGCCGGCGAGGGTCTTGGGATAGCCCGCGAGAGTGACCAACTTGTCCTGCATCGCTTCGCCCAAGGCCGTACGCACATCGGTATAGAGCGGTTCGCCGATGGAGCCAGGTTCCTTGGTGCGGTCGAGCACGGTAATGGCCTTGACGCTCTGGGGGAGGGCGGCGGCGAAGGACTTGACATCGAAGGGGCGATAGAGGCGAACCTTGATGACGCCGACCTTCTCGCCCTTGGCGGTCAGGTCTTCAACGACCTCGTGGACGCACTCGGCGCCGGAACCAATCAAAACAATGATGCGCTCGGCATCGGGGGCACCTTCGTAGTCGAAGAGTTTGTAGGAGCGGCCGGTCATCGAAGCCAGCTTGTCCATCAACTTCTGGACAATGGCGGGGACGGCATCATAGTACTTGTTGACGGTCTCGCGGCCCTGGAAGTAGACATCCGGGTTCTGCGCCGTGCCGCGCATGGTGGGATTCTCGGGGGTGAGCCCGCGGGCGCGGAAGTCGTTGACCGCCTGCTCGTCAATCATCTGGCG
>JBJFGP010000028.1:0-5759 GCA_051892815.1 Kiritimatiellia bacterium
TATCTCCGGCGGAGAAGCCAAGGTCAACGCCCAACTCGCCGAGGCCCACTACCGCAAGAGCCGTATGCTCTACAAGAAGGGCAAGTACAAAGACGCCAAGGCCGAAGCCAATGCCGCCCTTTCCCTCAAGCACCCCGCCGCTGAACAACAACTGAAACGCTGCGATACCGCCCTCAACGAGCCACAGGTAGCCGACAACAAGTCCACCACCCCCCCGCGCATCGCCCAGGAAGACTACAAGAGCGACCGCGAACTCATTCGCCAGCGCCTCAACCGCGGTGAGCAGTATCTGATGAGCGGCGAACTCGACAAGGCCATGGAGGAAGCCGAACTTGTCCTGAGCGAAAACCCCTACAACTCCGATGCCATGAGGCTTCGCCGCCGCGTCTCCGAACGCCGCCGCTACCTCGCCGACACGCACGAGCGAGCCGCCACCCGGAAGAATATGATAGCCACCGTTTCCGAGACCTGGTCGCCCCGCCGGACTTACGCTATCGATAGCGAAGCCGTGCGCTCCAAGCGTGGCATTGGTTCCCAGGTCACCGCCGTTGACGCGGAAAACGCCATCTCCGCCGAGAAGTTGATAGAGAAGAAACTCAATGACATCAAACTCCCCGAAGTCAGTTTCCGCCCGCCCGCGACCGTAATCGACGCTATCGACTTCTTCAACCAGCAGAGCCGCGAATACGATGACCCCGAACTTGAGGTCAGCAAGCGTGGCGTCAACTTCGTTCTCAAGCTCAACTCCGCCGCGCAGGCGTCTGCCGCCGCGCCTGCGGAAGCCGATCCTTTTGCCTCCGCCACTACCGCCACGGCCCCCACTTCCACCAGTGGCGCGCCCGTGATTCCGAATATCAGCGCGCGATTCATCTCCCTTGGTGATGCGCTCAAGTTGGTCTGCGATGTGACGGGCATGAAGTATATCGTCAAGAAGAATATTGTGATGGTGATGCCGTTGAACGAGCCCGAGACGGACTTCGAGACGCGTACTTACAATGTGGTTTCGTCTATGATTGAGAAGATGAAGCCGACGGAAAACTCGGTCTCCGGCAGCAGCAATGGTGGGAATGCGTTTGGCGGTGGCGGCGAGTCGGCTCAGACGGACAGTGAGACGGAGAAGTGGAAGAAGTTCTTCGGGGATATGGGTGTGCTGTGGCCGGCACGTTCGAGCATTGCCTATATTGAGAGTGTGAGCAAGTTGCGGGTGACGAATACGCCTGAGAATCTGGCTGTTTTCGAGCAGGTTTTGCAGGATTTGAATGTGACTCCGCGGCAGATTGAGATTGAGGCGCGTTTTGTCGAGGTGTCTCAGAAGGATTTGAACTCGATGGGTTTCGAGTGGGCGCTCAACAGTGACATCAATCTCAAGGGGGATTATCTCTCTGCGGATGGCGGTGCTTCGGGGGGCAATGGTGGTTTGGGGAATATCACGCCCAATGGCGGTGCGCTTCAGGGGTCGAGCCGTCGTGCGATGCAGTTGAAGGCGGGGTCGTTCGCCAATGGGATGCGGTTTTTGAATACGAAGGATTCGTCGGGCGAGTATGTGAATGCGGATTTGTCGGCCGAGGATGGCTTTGCTTCGTTCAATATGCGGTTCGGGGATGTTGATTTGTCGATGATTCTGCATATGCTCAGTCAGCGTTCGGACACGGATTTGCTTTCGGCTCCGAAGGTGGTGACTCGTGACAGTGTGGAGGCGGAGATGAAGGTTGTGGAGGAGTTCATCTATCCGGAGGGGTATGATGTGACGATTTCGCAGCAGGGGTCTTCGAGCGGGAGCAGCAGTTATAGCAGTTCGTCGACGGGTGAGCCGCTGGCGATTGTGCAGCCGACGGGCTTTATCACGCGTGATGTGGGTGTGATTCTGAAGGTGACGCCGCAGGTGACTCCGGATGGGCAGATGATCAATCTGACGCTGGCGCCGGAGGTTTGCGAGTTCAAGCAGTGGTTGGAGTATGGCACTCGGTATCCGCGTTCGGTGGCGAGCGGGGAGATTAGTCCGATTACGGGCGAGCAGGTCTACAAGACGGAGTGGATTGAGGTTCCGATGAATCAGCCTCTTTTCCATACGCGCAAGGCTTCGGCGCAACTTTCGATCTACAATGGTGCGACGGTTGTGCTGGGGGGCATGATTACGGAGAAGCGTCAGACGATTGACGACAAGATTCCGTATCTTGGGGATTTGCCGTGGATTGGGTTCTTGTTCCGGAGCAAGGCTGAGGTGAGTGACAAGCGGAATTTGCTGATTTTCGTGACGGCGCGTCTGGTGGATCCGGCGGGTCGGGCGATTATCTCGGGCGGGGATTCGATGTCGGGTGCGACTTCGGGTGGAAGTGTGACGCCGCCGCCGGCTCCGGTTCAGCAGAATCAGTAGGCAAGGTTGGTTGGGGCGGGGCTGGCCGGGTTGGGTTGGCTGGCCTCGCGTGTGGGTTGTGTCGGGGGCGTGGTGTGTTTGGGTTGGCTGGGGGGAGGTGTTTTTGTCGGCGCTGGAGGGATAGGCGTTTTTTCTTGGGTTGGGTTGCTTGGTTGGGGGGCGGGTGGTTGGCATCTTTGGGTGGAATGGGTGGGTAGGTGTTGGAACGAGTGGTTGGCAGGTGTCGGGGTG
Source organism: Kiritimatiellia bacterium (assembly GCA_051892815.1). Taxonomy (GTDB): domain Bacteria; phylum Verrucomicrobiota; class Kiritimatiellia; order RFP12; family DVOR01; genus JAXFQS01. The sequence continues at coordinate 2,606 of JBJFGP010000028.1, forward strand.
TGGGGTAGGTTGGTTTGGCGGGGCGGATGTGTTGCGGCGGGGTGGTGTGGTGCGGTTTTTCGGCTGTTCTGATGATGAGTGGTTTTTTGCGTTATGTTCTGACTGGCGGGATTGCCAGTGGGAAGAGTTTGGCGGCGGAGATGTTTCGCGGCCGGGGGTGGCGGGTGTTGGATGCGGATGATGTGGTGCACGGGTTGGAGGGGCGCGAGGGGGCGGCGGTGGAGCCGATTCGTGCGGCGTTCGGGGATGGGGTGTTGGCGGGGGACGGGTCGGTGGATCGGCGGGCGTTGGGGGCGCGGGTCTTCGGGAATGTGGAGGATCGGCGGCGGTTGGAGGGGATTGTGCATCCGCTGGTTCGGGGGCGGTTTGCGGCGTGGTTCGAGGCGGGGGGCGGGGCGCGCTCGCTGGCGGTGGTGCCGCTGCTGTTCGAGTGCGGGTGGGAGTCGGATTTCGATGTGGTCGTGTGCGTGGCTTCGGAGCCGGTCGCACAGGTCGCCCGGCTGATGGCTTACCGTGGGCTCACGGAGCAGGAGGCTTGGGCTCGTGTCAATGCGCAGCTTCCGCTTGAGGAGAAGGTGGCTCGGTCGGACTATGTGATTCCGAACCACGGCTCGGCGGAGGCGTTTGAACAGGAGGTCCGGGCGCTGCTCGGACGAATCGAGAAGAAGGATAGATGATGATGGATGGTGAAGTTTGGTCTCCGGGCGACGGTGCCTCGGTCCCCGCTCCTCAACAGCCCGCCCCGCAGACCCCGCCGGCGCAACCTGCCGCCCATACACCTCACCCAGTGGCAACCCCTCCAGCAGGCAGCGGCCAGGCCCATCGCCCCGCTTCCCCCGCGGCATCCGGGCGTTGGGCCGCGATGCAGGCCTTCCGTGCCCAGCAGGCCGCCCAACTGCAGCAGCAGGCCCAGCCGCAACCTCAGCCCCAGCCCCCTCAGCAACAGCCAAAACAGAAGCCTCAACAGCCTCAGCAACCGCGTCAGGCGCGCCCCAAACGCCCTCAGCAACAGCCGAAACCGGAGTCCATTCCCGACCCGATGCAGGGCGCCAAGTCGTCCAGGTCCCGGCGTCGCGGACATCAGAACAAGGGGGGCGCGGACGAGAGTTACTCGCTCGCGCCGGTAAGCGACGAGGTCATCCAGTCCCTCCCACCCCTGCCCCCCGACGCCGAGCCCCTGACGCTCAAGGCGCTGCAGCAGATGACCCCCGATCGCTTGGTCGAACTCCTACCCACGGCTACGCCCGAAGAGATCTCGAACCTGCGTTTGCACGAGCTGATTGTCGAGGTTATCCGGCTCCATTTGCGGCGTAGGGGTGCGGTCCGCGCCGAGGGCGTCTTGGAGGTGATGAATGATGGGCACGCCTTCCTCAGGTCGGTACAGAACAACTACCTTCCTTGCCCCGAGGATGTCTATGTGGCGCCTGCCCATGTGCGGCGTTTCGGCCTTCGGACGGGGGACTGTGTCGAGGGCCCGGTGCGGGAACCGCAACAAAGGGAGAAGACCTTTGTGTTGGCTTCGGTGGACTTTGTCAATGGCAAGCCGGCGGTCGAGGCCAAACGCATCGTGCACTTCGAGAATTTGACTCCGACTTTCCCGACGCGGCGTATTCTGCTGGAGACGGAGAAGGAGGAGTACTCGACCCGTGTGATGGATGTGTTTACTCCGATTGGTTTCGGGCAGCGGGGGCTGATTGTGGCTCCGCCGAGGACGGGTAAAACGGTTCTTCTGCAGAAAGTCGCCAATGCGATTTCGGCGAATCATCCGGAGGCGCTGCTGATTATTCTGCTTATCGACGAGCGTCCGGAAGAGGTGACGGACATGCGCCGTCATACGAAGGCGCAGGTAATCAGTTCGACTTTCGACGAGCCGACGGAGCAGCATGTGAAGGTGGCGGAGATGACCATCGAGGCGGCGAAGCGTCTGGTCGAGAATGGGAAGGATGTGGTGATTCTCTTGGACTCGATCACGCGTTTGGCGCGGGCGTACAATATCGTCCAGGCGAACTCGGGCAAGACGCTTTCGGGCGGTTTGGATGCGGGTGCGCTGCAGGTGCCGAAGCGTTTCTTCGGGGCGGCGCGGAACATTGAGAATGGGGGCTCTCTGACGATTCTGGCGACGGCTTTGGTTGAGACGGGCAGCAAGATGGATGATGTGATTTTCGAGGAGTTCAAGGGTACGGGCAACATGGAGTTGTGCCTCGACCGGATGCTCTCGGACAAGCGCATTTTCCCGGCAATCAATATCGAGCGTTCGGGCACGCGCAAGGAGGAACTGCTGCTGCACGCTGATGAGCTGAAGCGGATTTGGGTTCTGCGCCGGGCGCTCGGCGGAACGGTTCCGGCGGAGGCGATGGAACTGGTCCTCAAGCGGATGCGCGTGACGCGCAACAACATCGAGTTCTTGCTCTCGATCAAGGATGTGGGTCAGGCGTAGCCGGGGGGAAAGGTAGGTTGGAGCAGGTGGCGGTGGTTCCTATCCGGGGCCTCCGCCGCTTGCTATCTCCGGGGGTGCAAGGTGCCTACCTTTGGATGCAGGAGGTAGCCGCCTTTTGATGCCGTCGAGTTTGCAACTGTGGGGGCGGCGTTCGAACGGCTCGGTGTGAACGCCGATGCGGGGAACTTGGTCTTGCCGTGCCTTGAAGAGGGCAAGAAAATCCAACTCGGGTTGACGGGGCGCGCCTGCCGGGCAGGTGGACGGTTGGACAGACTCGGGGTGGGGGCCGGGATGGTTTTCGGCCCGTCCGAATCAATCCTTGGAGTCTTCGGTCACTCGCATCAGTTCGCTGACGGAGGTAAAGCCCGAGAAGACTTTTTTCCAACCGTCCTGGCGGAGGGTGGTCATGCCTTCAAGCATAGAGGCCTTGCGAATCTCGGCAGAAGAGCGGCGGTTGATGATGAGGCTCTGGAGTTGCTCGCTGACATGGAGCAGTTCGAAGAGCGCCCCGCGCCCGCGGTACCCGGTCTGCGTGCAGGCGTCGCACCCGACGGGCTCGTAGACGAAGTCTTGAGGGGGCTCTCCGGGCTGGTCCCAGAGAGATCGGTCGAGCGGATGTTGGGCGCGGCATTTCGGACAGAGCCGTCGCGCGAGGCGTTGCGCCATGACTCCGGCCACCGCGGAGGCGACGAGGAATGGTTCCGCCCCCATGTCAAT
>JBJFGP010000029.1:0-5749 GCA_051892815.1 Kiritimatiellia bacterium
CGCCCGAGACATCGACCCCACCAGGCCCTTCCTCCAGATGCGCAAAACCAAACCCGCCACCCTCACCCTCGGCACCCAGACCATCCACCACCCGCTCCAGAAATCCACCATCCTCAAAGAGACCCCCATACACCTCGCCATCACCGCACCAGACACCCCCTGACCCACCACCCCAAAACAAACCTGCTAACCCCTCGCCCCCAGACCTGCCTACCTCCCAGGCCCAGGGGCGAAAAACATATCCCCCCGCACATTTCCATTTGACCACCCCAAAAATAAATGCTATCCTCAACCCCGAATTGACCCAAACAGGACCAAAACCAACACAACTAGACAGGGAACACTATGCCACCATCCTTCCACGCCGTCCCCCTCCTCCTGCTCACACTCCTTCCCACCCTCGCCACCGCCTGGGACATTGTCCGCGACCATAAACCAGCCGCCTCCGTCCTCCTTCCCAACCCCACACCGCCCCCCGTCCAAACCGCCGCCGACGAACTCACCAACTACATCTTCCAGATTACCGGCGCCAACCTCCCCGTCTCCAACCAACCCGTACCCGGCCTCAAAACCATCCGCCTCGGCACCCCCATCTCAAATACCAAACCCGACGAAATACGCCTCAAAATCACCTCCCCCGATACCCTCGAACTCACCGGAGACCAACCCCGCGGCACCCTCTACGCAGTCTACGAACTCCTCGACCGCCTAGGCTGCCGCTTCTGGTCCCCGCGCCAATCCACCATCCCCAAGCAACCCACCATTTCCCTCCCGGATACCCTAGACTACGCCTACGCCCCGCCTTTCCGCTGGCGCCAGGCCTACGGAGAACCCAGCCTCGACTACCGTTGGGCCGTGCGCAACAGGTTGAACGGCGGATACTGGGGGCAACCCAACATTCCCCCCGCCTGGGGCCAATCCTGCGCCATCGACGTGGGCGAGAGTCTGACCCTCAGATGGGTCAAATCGAAGGAGCATTTCGCCCAGCACCCCGAGTGGTTCGCTTACCGCAACAAGAGCAAAAAGCGCGAACCCGCGCAACTCTGCGTGACCAACCCCGAGGTCCGTTCCCGCCTACTCCAAGAGGTGCGCGATTACCTCCGGCAGCACCCGGAGACGGAAACCTTGTCCCTCTGCGGCAACGATTCCGACCAGTACTGCCAATGCACCAACGGCTGCGACCGGCTCACGCAAACGCACGGCACTTATGCCGCCCAACTGGTCGATTTGGCGAACTTCGTGGCCTCCTCGCTTGAGCGCGAATTTCCCCGCGTGCGCTATATCATTCTGGCCTATTGGACGACATTCGGCGCGCCCAAGGGTATGAAGCTCCACCCGCAGGTGGATGTCTGCTGCGCCCATCTTCGCGACTTTTCGCGGACTGCGGAGGCGGACGCCTACTACCGCGACGGGCTCTACCGTTGGCGCGACCTGGCGCCCAACAAGCGGCTCTGGATCTGGGACTACAATGCCTGCTTTACTGACTTCATCACTGCCCTGCCTCAATTCCGCCCCATCGGCGAGAATATGCGTTTCTACCGTTCCCTTGGCGTGCAAGGTTTCGTCTGCCAAATGCCGTGGGGCAGCTGTGCGGACTGGGTCGATCTCCGGGGCTGGCTGTGGGGGCGGATGGCGTGGAATCCCGACCTCGACGAGGCGCGCGAGATTGACTCCTGGATCGACGGCACGATGGGCTCCGGCGCCCCCTATATGAAGCGCCAACTGGCCGCAATCGAAGCCGCCTGCAAGGGACATTGCGGCCCTTACGCCGTCACCGCCTTCGTCAAGAGTTGGCTCTCGACCAATGCTCCTCTGGCCCTGGCCTGCCTCGACCTTCAGAACCAGGCCCTCGCAGCCACCGCCAACGAACCTGAAGCCCATGCCACCATCGAGCGCCAATCCGCCGCCCTGCTCGATGCCATCATCCGCGCCTACCGCCCGCTCGCCAAGCGCCTCGAAGGCGCCCCGCGCCAGCTCCCGCCGCGTACCGAACTCATCGACCGCCTTGAAGCCATCTTCACCAAACACAAGTGCTCGACCTACCGCGAATGGGATATGCCGCCAAATCTCATCAAGGCGATGCGCAAGGAAGACTTTGGTATCAAGGAATAACCCCTTTTCTTTTGTTCGAATGGCCCCGATTCGTACTCTCCTTCTACTCCCATTCCTAGCCACCTCTCTCGCCGCGGCATTGCCACCTCCAGCCCCGCGGGAAACCAATCCCGCGCCCTCTCTCCCGCCAATCGCCGACAATCTCGAAGCCCATCCGCCCGCGATGGAGGTGCTTCCTCTCGGCGCCGTGCGCCCCGAAGGTTGGCTCCGGCTTCAACTCGAAAAACAGCGCGACGGCCTGACCGGACACGCCGAAGAACTCTACCGCGACATCGGCCAATCCGACTGGCTCACCGGCGAAAAACGCGGCGGCGAATTCGACTGGGAGCGCGGCCCCTACTACGCCCGCGGACTCGTCGCCCTCGCCCTCGTCCTCGACGACCCCGCCCTCAACACCAAAGCCCGCCGCTGGGTCGACGCCGCCCTCGCCTCCCAGCGCCCCGACGGCGACTTCGGTCCCAAGTCCGCCAACTGGTGGGCCAACATGCTCGCCCTCCAGTACTTGCGCGACTACCAGGAAGCCACCGGCGACGAACGCATCATCCCCTTCCTCCTGCGCTACGCCGAATACCACCTCCGCAACCTCGACCGCAAAACCCTCCGCCAAGACTCCCCCTGGGCCATGTGCCGCGCCGGAGACGAAATCGAAGTCCTCCTCTGGCTCCACGCCAAAACCAAAAACTGCATCCCTCTCACCCTCGCCGCCAAACTGCTCGAACAGGCCGCCGACTGGACTTGCTACTACCACTTCGGCGGCGACGGCGGCTGGAACATCGGCTACCGCGAGCACATCGTCAACTTCATGCAAGGCCTCAAACTCCCCGCCTTGCAGGCTAGGCTCCTGCCCGACTCCAACCCGCTCCGCCCCCTCGCCCTCGACGCCTACCGCGCCGCCTTCGGGCCAACCTCCTGGGCCGTGGCCATGCACGGACGCCCCGACCGGATGCTCAACGGCATGGAACCTCTCTGCGGACGATCCCCCTCGTCAGGAACCGAACTCTGCGCCATCGCCGAACGCATCCTCTCCTGCCGCGAAGTAATTGCCGCGACCGCAGAGGTGCTTGCCGCCGACGACCTCGAACGGGTAGCCTACAACTCGTTGCCGGCCACCTTGGGCGACGACGGAAAGGGCGCGCGCTACTATTGCGTGCTCAACCAGCCCCGTTGCGCCTGGGGTCAACACCACTGCTGCGTGAACAACCCGGTCTCCTCTTCCTTCGTACCTTGCGCCGACCCGGGTTATGGCTGCTGCCGCTCGAACTTCCACATGGCCTGGCCCAAATTCGTCCAGTCTATGTGGATGCGGCGCGGCAATGGCTTGGCGGCAATCGCGTACGGTCCGGCGACGGTTTCCGCCCAGGGACTAGCCCTCCGGGTTGGCGGGAACTACCCCTTCGGAGACACTATCACGATTGAGATTCTCGCCTCCGACGGGGAGCAAAAGCCGCTCGATTTGCGCGTTCCGTCCTGGACGGGACTGGCCAATATCCGTCTCAACGGCGAGCGCCTGAGCAACCCTCTCGCGGGCACCTTCCACCGTCTGGAACGGGTCTGGCGCGCGGGCGACCGAATCGAACTTTTCTTCGTTCCCGAGACCGAACGAATAGACGGCATCAACGGCTCAATCGCCCTTCGCCGCGGGCCGCTGCTCTACTGCCTGCCCGTCGAGGCCGAAGTCAAGACCACCGCCTACACCAACCCCAAAGATTCCTCCTACTGCTACCTCAACGCCGACGATCTCAAGCAAGGGCGCGACCGGTTTCCTGCCAAGGAATACCTCCCGAAGGTTGCTTGGAACCGCGTCCTGATGTGCCAACCTGACGAAGGCATTCCTTTCTACCCATCGCCCCTGAAGATTGATACCGATCCCTTCCGCCACGGCGCAGCCCCTTGCCGCCTCGAAGTCAAGACCGGCGCGACACAGTTGGGCGGCTGGGGCACCTGGATCAACGGAGCCGGAGCCATCCCCCACGACCCGCCGCCATCACCCATCCCGAACGCCCTCGTCTCCGACATCAAGCCAACCCGCCTCGTCCCTCTCGGCTCCACCCAAGTCCGAGTCACACTCCTCCCCTGGGCCCAAGATGCCGTAGCAACACCCCCTTCACCAACCGCTCCCGAAACCCAAACCAGGCACGCCAAATGAAACCCTTCAAAACCACCCTCCTCGCCGCCCTCCTGCTGGGACTCCCCCTCGCGGCCGATACCAGCGTCTGGGACGGATACGAACTCCGCATCCGAACCGATAGACCCGACCCCGTCTCCTACCTCCCCGGCGAACCCGTCGTCTTCAAACTCTCCATCCGCCCCATCCTGCCCGAGAACCAACTCCAAAAACCCGAACCCGGCGCCCACCTCGACTGGCTCCTCCGGGGCGACGACGGGCAGATGTCCACCGGCACCGTAGCCTTTGCCACGGGCGAATACCTTGCCGTCACCTCCCGCCTCGACCAGGCAGGATTCCTCCGCCTCGAAGCCACCATCGTCGACGCCAAAGGCAAACGAGCCAGACGCTCCAAGCCCCACCCTGGCGCCCCCAAATGGGAACCAATCCGGGATATGACCTACACCGCCTGCGCCGGCATTGCTATCGACCAGCTGCGCCAGACCAAGCCGGAACCCGCCGACTTCGATGCCTACTGGAAGGCCCAGCGCCAAGCCCTCGACGCCGTCCCAATCAAGGCTGAACTTACCCCCGTCGTACCTATCAATCCGCGCAAGGGGTTCGACTTTTTCGCCGTCAAGATTGCCTGCGCCGGCAAGCGTCCCGTCACAGGATTCCTCTCGATTCCCGCCAACCCCAAGCCCCAATCTTTGCAGGCAAAGGTCAACTTCCACGGCTACGGTGTGGGCGAGCACAAGCCAAACTTCTTCGGCGAACCGGGCGTACTTTTCCTCGACGTCAATGCCCACGGAATGGAACTGCTCCAACCCGCCGACTACTACAAAACCCTCCAGGCAACCCTCAACGCCAAAGGCGGCTATGCCTTCTCGAAAGAGGAGAATTCCTCCCCCGACACGGCCTATTTCCACGACATGGCCCTGCGCGTGATGCGGGCTCTGGACTACATCAAGACCCGTCCCGAATGGAACCGCAAGGACCTCATCGTCCAAGGCTCCTCGCAGGGCGGTCTGCAGGCGAGTTGGGCGGCGGGTCTCGACCCCGATGTGACCTTCGCCAATGTCGCCGTCACCTGGAACTGCGACCTGGGATTCCTCGACAATCCCAAGAAACTCCGCGGCTATTGGCACATTCCCTGGGCTCCGGGACTGGGCTACTTCGATGCCGTCAACCACATCAAGCGCACCCGCGCCCGCGTCCTGGTCAACCGCGCCGGGCTGGCCGACTTCACCTGCCCGCCCTCCACGCTCGCGGTCTACTACAACGCCATCCCCGGCGACAAGACCATTGTCTGGGTCCAGGGCTCTTCCCACGGCTACATCCCCGTCGGTCCCGTCGCGACCGTCACCCGCGAGCGCAAACTCAAAAGCTGGCCCGAGGTCAAGAACCGCTAGCCCTTCCTACCCGTCGCGATGCGCAGCAGGTCCCCACCTGCCGCCATACATCCTAGCCACCTCTTTCCCCCGAAGGTGCGCACCTGCCGAACCGCTTGGTGCGCACCTTTTTTCGTTCCCC
>JBJFGP010000030.1:0-5671 GCA_051892815.1 Kiritimatiellia bacterium
AATATTCTCCAGGGGGGAGAAGCCAACCTCACCTTCGATTTATCCGCTGCCGCGCCCCTCCTCCCAGCCCTCCCCATTGAGCGTCTAGAGGGCAAGTCAACCCTCACCTACAAAGGTTCCGCCGGTCTCCATTCAATCACCCTCGCCACCGACAACCTATTCTGCACGACCACGAATGCCTTCACACTTGCCGAACGCCGTGCTACGCTCTCCACCCGCTTCCGGCAAGGTATCAACTCCCTCGAAATTGACCAACTCAACCTTGACGCCCAAACCCTCAAATCCATCCTCGCCGGACGCATCGATTGGGGTGACAACGGGGCGGCTTTAACACTCGGTGGTACGCTTGCCCCCAACCTCCGGCGCCTTACTCCTCTGCTGACTTCAGGGAAAGATTGGCCGCTCGTGATTGAGGGTCAATCGCCCCGCCCCTTCAACTTCTCCTGCAAGTGGACACCCGATGGATTGTTGCAAAAGGAAAGTTTGAATGGGAACGGCGCCGTACACATCTCCTCCCTGGAGTTTGCCGATTTGACTGCCGAAGCGGCTGACTTGCAGTGGCGCGTGAACCAAGGCATTTTGGCTATCGATTATGCGCCAGTAGTCAATGGTGGGCGCGTCAACCTCTCCCCCCGGCTCAACCTGAAAGAAACCCCGATTCGTATGACCCTTCCCCCCAAGGCACCCGTTGCCGTGAAGGTCGGTCTGAGTAGCCAATTTGCAGCCTCCTGGGGTGGCTATGTCTGTCCCTTGTTAGCAGATACACTCTCGGCCGAGGGAAACTTTTCGCTCACGGTCAATGACTTTGTGCTTCCGCTCGATGCCAATGCCCCGCGCAATATGCTATTCGACGCGGACCTCGACATCCACCGCTTGTCCTTCGTCCTTGGCAAGCAAACTAGCCGGATTTCCCTTATCTCCAAGCAGTTGGAACGCCACCCAATAGAGACGACCAATCGTTCCCTGCATGTGCGCTGCCGTAATGGCAAGATTCACCCAGACCCATTGGAATTTCAGACTACAGCGGCTACCTTGCGCGGAGGCGGAACGGTTGACTTTGAGGGCCATGTGGCCTACGAACTTTCGGTTGCGCCGGCTGCCAGCGTCCTAGGGGAAAGCCTTGCTAAGGAATTCAGTGACAAGCCGTTGCTGATTCCCGTACGGGGCTCATTGAGCAAGCTTGAACTCGACCTTTCCTACGCCAAACGCCGCCTCGCGACAGCAGCCAAACGGATGCTTCGAAACGCCCTGGACAATAGGCAGAATCTCGGGAAAACCATAGAGGATGCACTCCGGAATCCCGGGGAACTACTCAATCAGTTGCAAGGAAATTGACATGGCCCAAGAGTGGAACATCCGCCCGCAAGGGAAGATTTGCGCCGTATGCGGAGTGGCATTCGCGGACAAGCAAGCCTGTATTTCAGCCCTTCGCGATACAGAGGGGACATACGAGCGGGTCGATATGTGCCTACACTGCCGAAAGGAGCTTCCGAACGATTGGACGGCTTTCAGCGAATGGGAGACGCAGTACCATGCGCCCCAGCAGAAAGTCGAGCGCGTGGAGCCGCTCAAGAAGGAGAACGCCGAGGAGCTTTTACGCCGCCTGATTGCGCTGGACGATCCCGCGATGGTGAATGTCGTCTATGTATTGGCGGTGATGCTGGAACGCAGCAAGCAGATCGTCGAGAGGGGTACGCGTCCACACGAATCGGGGGGGCTTTTACGCATCTACGAGCACAAGGCGTCGGGGGATACTTTTGTCGTGCTTGACCCGCGTCTGAGGCTAGACCAGTTGGGGCCCGTGCAGCAACAAGTGGTCGCGCTACTATCGGGGACTGGGACAGTTGCCCCCGAAGCGCCGAAGGAGGAAACGCCCGATGTCCAGCAGTAATCTTCCCGAATCAACCGGCCCGTCTCCGCTCGACAACATCCGCGTCGTGCTGGTCGGAACGCTCTATGCGGGGAATGTCGGATCGGTCTGCCGGGCAATGGCTAACATGGGGCTGCGGAAACTAATCCTGGCTGGGCCTCGCTTGACGGACAGTTGGTCGGAGGCTCGGCGAATGGCAGTCCACGCAACGGATATCCTTGATGCCCGCCGGGAGACAGCCAATCTCTCCGAAGCAATAGCCGATTGCTCTTGGGTGGTCGGCACCACAGCGCGCGGAGGGCTCTACCGTTCACACGCCCAAGAGCCCCGGGAAGCGGCGCCGTCGATTCTGAGCCAAGCGCTGCGCGGACCGGTAGCCCTGGTGTTCGGTCGCGAAGACAAGGGGCTGGCGAATGAGGAAATAGCCCAGTGCAACGAGTTGCTGCGAATCCCCGTAGACGAACGCTACGCCTCGCTGAATCTCTCGCAAGCCGTGCTCATCTGCGCCTATGAACTTTTCGCCGCGAGGGGCACCTACGAGACGCCCTATCCCGAACTTTCTCCCCCAGCCACGGCAGACCAGCGCGAGCGCCTGATGCGCTTTTGGCGGGAGGCGATGCTGACCATCGACTTTATGGACGAGCAGAAAGCCGACCACATGATGCAGGGCTTTCAAAGGCTCTTCTCAAGAGGCATCCGAACGGACGCGGACCTCTCGATGCTGCTGGGCGTGGCGCGCCAGGCGCAGTGGGCCGCGCGTGCGACACCAGAAGCCATCCGCCTTAAAATCGCCGACCGAAAGGTGCGACTGGCCAGGGGAACGGTAGGTGCCAAATCCGCGACGGAAACGGTGCCAACCAATCACGAAAAAGGTACCAACCTTTCCGGGGCAGAGCAATCAACCTCTTGTCCCAAGAGATAGGTATCCGCGACCCTCGGAGATTGGCACCTTTCCCGCAATCGGCTAGACTGGTCAGGCGATTGTAAAGACCGCGAGAATATACTCGGTCGCCAATGCCGTCGCGACCAGCCCCAACACGGTCAAGACTTTGACGCCAAGCCCCTCGGATTCGCGCGACAAGGAATACCTGCGGCGGGACTCGCGCGGGAAACGGTGCGACTCGAAGGTCTGGAAACTCGTGCTGGTCTGGGAGGTAATGGAGGTATTGAAAACTGGGTTCCTCAAAGGAAGATGTTGACCCGGACCTGACTTCTTTGGCTTTCTCAGGACATCCCTCCGCGCACAACTTTTCCCGGAGCGCAGGTCCGTTCCGCCCGGAAAATCGTCAAGCGCCTCGTCTGGAGAGATGCCGACTCATGGTCATACACATTGTTTCGGCTCCAATCAGTTGCTTGAAAAACGAGACGAAGTATAGTCTCTTGGATATTCATTGTCAAGTATATTCGTATGGATTTGACAAGTAGTATTCAGCCTGATTCGAAAGGGGAAACGATCGAATCAAATCTCTACCCTATTGCTAGAAAGAAAACCATCCACCCACAGAATGGCACGCTTGCCCAGAAAAGGTTTGGTCAGGGTTAAACCTTTGCTGCCGTTGATGCGTTGAATGGATTGTTATGAAAGCCCGCCTACTTCCGCCTTTGCTGCTTACCGCATTGACCGTTTCCGCACAGCCGGAGACCAATACCGTTTCCACCGCGACTGAACTTCAACAGATAGTCGTCACCGCGGCAGCCATCTCGAAATACCGGCCCGAGACGACTTACGGCGCGACCTTCACCGACACACCCTCCGAACGCGTTCCCGTGACCGTCGATGTCCTAACGGAAGACTTTATCCGCGACCGAAATGTCAAAGACCTCGACCAGCTGCTCTCCTACGAGCCGGGCGTTTCTACGGGCGGAAGGACGATGATGTCTCGCACGGCTGGACAATACACGGTTCGCGGCATGCCCGGAAATGAAGTCTACCTCAACGGCATTGTCCCGGCTTCCCTTGCCACCGGCGTCTGGATGGACCCGAATGTCCTGGATCGGATTGAAGTGGTCAAAGGCGCAATAGGTGGCGGCTTCGGCGGACAGACAGTCAGCATCCCAGGCGGCTACGGTGCGGGTGGGATGATTGTACTGAAAACCAAACGCGCGGAACTCGATGACAACTTCGGGCGTCTCGAAAGCCGCACCTCCGTCGGGAAACACCTCTGGGGCGAACGCATAATCGGAGACTGGAACCGCCACAACGAGTCGGGAAAGGCCGCCGTCCGACTACCTTTTGCACTCGCCTCTGAGCAGACCTTCTGGGCCCCATCGGATGCGAAGCCGGGACAAAGTTTCACGATTGCCCCCTCCATCACCTTCCGCCCGACCGAGGAATTGACCTTTGGGGTCGACACGCTGATGCAATACAGCGACCGCCCGGCCTATCAGGGCATTTCCCTCAAAGACGGCCAACCCAACCGGGCATTTGGCTACCACTGGGATAGCGACATCGCCGAAGCGACCGGACTTGATCTGCGCGATTACTTCGCGACCTTTTCGGTACTCCCCTGGCTCGAATACCAGCCAACGGAAACGTGGAAACTGCGGGCAGGAGGCGCCTTCGGGTGGAGCCACCTGAAGTTCAACCACTTTGGCCCCAATAGCGTCGGACCTACGCAGGCCGCACCCTATGAAGCGTCCTACTACGACACCATCTACCGCCAGTACAGCGGATATGTCCATAGCCTCTACACGCTCGAAACAGGGCCAGTCAAGCAAACCCTCTTCGTGGGGGGAGACTACATCGGGAAAGACCAACAGGGACGCAGCACCTTCAAATCCGTCGCCACCCCTACGCTACTTGATCCCGACACCATCACGCCCACCTCGGCCTACCTGCAAAAGTTCGGGCTAATCCTCCAGGATGAAATCGAATGGTGGCGTTTTACGGCACTGGCCGGGTTGCGCGGTGACTACCATATCAGCGCAAACCACAACCACGCCGAGACCCTTTCGCCCCGCGGCGGGCTCACATGCCGCGTCTTTGATTGGCTAATTCCCTTCGCCAATGTCTCCCTCACGCGAGCCCCCAACTACGGATACTACCGAAACAGCACCGACACCTCGACCGAACTCACCTCCGAATGGCAGGCTATCCAGTACGAAGCCGGTTTGAGGGTTTCTCCGGTCGAGAAGTTCTGGATTACCGCCTCCGTCTTCCAAATCGACCAGAACAACCTCGCCTCGACAGTCCAGAATGTCACGACGGAAGAGGGATCCGTCCGCTCTCGAGGCTTTGAAGTCAACGCTAGCGGCGACCTCACCGAGGACTGGTCGCTCTTCGCCGGCTACACCTGGCTCGACTACGAGAACCGCAAAAGTGGCGCCCATTTCGACCGCTTTCCGCCTAATACCATCGCGCTCTACACGACCTACCGGGCCCGATTCCTCTACGACACTGTCTGGGGCTTCGGCTGGCGCTACAAAGACAGTTGGCTTGAAACCGTCCGCGGGGAAATGGTTCCTCAGGGCAGCAATGTCAAGTCCTTCAGCGCCTTCGACGCAAGCCTAGACATTCCACTCGGGGAAACCTGCGCCCTCAGACTGGCGGTCCGCAACATCTTCGACAAGCGTTATGTCGAATCCGCCCGCAACCTCCAATCATTCCCCGGCGAACCGCGCACCTTCGAACTGACTCTTAGGTACAACTTCTAGCCCACCGTCGTCCAATTCCAAGCGCGCAGGCTCAACCAGGGATTTCCCGTCGACAAAAAGGCGGGAAGATGGTAGAATAGTCCGCCGAACCCCAGTGGAGCCTCTGTGAAAGAAACCATCGAGAATACCCGCAACTTCTGCATCATC
>JBJFGP010000031.1:0-5662 GCA_051892815.1 Kiritimatiellia bacterium
CTACGCGGAGAAAGGCACATCTGCCCCAGTCACTTTGTAGCCGACTTCGTCTGCGATGCCTACAATGTTCCCCCCGAGAAAGTGCGCGTCATCCCCAGAGGCATTGACCCAATCGCCTTCACACCAGAGCACCTCGACCACCAATTCATCGCCGACTGGAAGACCAAGTGGAGCCTTTCCGGCGCCTTTGTCGTTCTCGCGGTAGGCCGCATTACCCCCTTAAAAGGCCTGGACATTCTAATCCAGGCTGTCGCCAAACTCAAAGGCACCAAATGCCCCAACGCCAAACTCCTGATCGTCGGAGGCGTAGGCACCAAACACCTCGACTACTTGGCTCGACTCAAACGCTTGGCTGCCGAACTGGGCATCGCCGATTCGGTACACTTTGCCGGTAGCCAAAAGCAACTGGCGGAAATCTACAGTTGCGCCCAAGTGACCGTTTCGGCAACAACCTCAAAACCCGAAACCTTTGGGCGAAGCATGGCGGAATCTTTGGCGCTGAATATCCCAGTCGTAGCCACCCGTCACGGCGGAGCATTGGATATCGTCCGGGAAGGTCTTGACGGCTTTCTGGTCACGCCGGGCTCAGTCGATGAGCTGGCGGAATGCCTTTGGAAAGTATCCCAAAGCACTTTTGGAGACCTCAGAAGTTCGGCACTCGCGAGGTTCTCTCTTCAGCACATGGCGGATGAAACGCTGGCTGTATACCGAGAAGTATTGGAGCAATAACTGATGTCGACATTTCTATCTGCAACTGGCTGGTGTTATCTGATGGCGGCGCTCTTGGGTGCCTTGGGCGGAGGGGCGTTGCTGGTTCCGAATGCTTGCGCCCGAGTGTTGAAAGCACTCCCGAGGAATCGCATCATCGGGGTCATTTTGACGCTTTGGGCGTGGGCTTGGACTGGGTTTGTCGTGCGCGAAATGAACCCGGCTATTCTGGGAAAATTATTGAACTACTTGCCCGTTTTCTTTGCTTTCTGCGCGGTGGCCAGTTGCTTTTGGATGGGGGAATTGCTCTCCTGCCGCGCCCTGTCCGGATTGCTGATGCTCTTTCCGATGCCTATGATTTTGGCGGTCCGGGCGGCGGAAACGGACTGGCGGCTATTGCCGGTTGCAACGGGGTATTTGGCTGCGATTGCCGGAATGGATGTGATGCTTTACCCTTGGCACATGCGCGATGCATTTTTCTGGGTGGCGGAGCGGCACGCGCGGCTGAGAGTGGTGGGTACGATTGCGATTATTTGGGCTTTGACATTTCTCTGGGCGGGGCGTGCCTTGCTCTCATTCGTCCCGTAATCTCCTGATGAAAATCCTGCTGACGGGGGCTCGGGGGCAGTTGGGGCGAACATTGGCGGTTTATTTTGCCCAATGGCACGAAGTGATTGCCGCGAATCGTCCCGATTTTGACCTGTTAAAACCTGATTCCATTCGGCAGGTTGTGGCGTCAGCAGTTCCCGATGTTGTCATCCATTGTGCGGCATTGCCGGATGTCGATTTCTGCCATCTGCACCCGCAGGAGGCTTATGCGGTCAATGCCGACGGGACGAAATATCTGGCCCAGGCCTGTGCTCAGGTTGGAGCCCGGCTGATTTATATTTCGACCGACTATGTTTTCAAGGGGGATGCCTGCGAACCTTATCGCGAGGATGCCCCAACTTGCCCCGAAACCGTCTATGGTCGCTCCAAACTTGAGGGGGAGCATGCCGCGCTTGAAGTGCTCCCGGACTCGGCCGTCATTTGCCGAACGGCGTGGCATTATGCCTCTGGCGGGCACGGCTTTCTCCAGAAGATGTTGCGGGCAGCCTTTGACCCTAATTGCAAGGCTTTGGAGGCTATCAACGACCAGTTTGGAACGCCGACTTCGACGCGAACCATTGCCGCCGGATTGAAGGCTATCCTTGCCCGCCCGGATGTGCACGGCATCCTGCATCTGTCGTGCGAGGGTGGCACCACTCGATACGATTTCGCCTGCGAACTTCTTCGACACCTGAGGATTCAAAAGCCTGTTCTGCCGCGTTCGCTTGCTGACGATCCGCGCCCTGTGAGGCGTCCTACCTATACGGTTTTGTCCAAGGCCGCCTGGAGGCGATGGGGGCTTGAGCCCTTGCCCGATTGGCGGAAAGATCTAGCCGATTTCCTTGCCCTTGGGATACCCCAATGATTCCCTCGCCCTTCCATTTTAGGTTGGTTGGAAGCGATTCCGACCTGGACATCATCCGCTCGATTGCCACCCAAATATGGCCGGAAACTTTCCAACGAATTCTCGCACCGGAGCAAATCGACTATATGATGCGGATGATGTATGCGCCCGAGGTGCTTCGTCGCGAGCGACTGGAGGGGCATACTTTCGGGCTACTCTACGATGCCCAGACGCCCATCGGCTACCTGCAACTCTCCGCCTATCATCCGAACGGCACGGCGAAACTCCACAAACTCTATCTCCTCGCGGCGTACCATCACAGAGGCTTGGGTCAGGCGATGCTAGATTACGCGGCGAATCTAGCCAGAGAGCAAGGGTTCTCGCGCCTTATCTTGAATGTCAACAAGCACAACGAGCCTGCCATCAAGGCCTACCGCCGCAATGGATTCTCCCTCGCGCAATCCGTCGTCAATGATATCGGCAACGGCTTTGTGATGGATGATTATATCTTTGCCCGAGACCTTTAGCCCCGTTCCACATTCGTCCTCGGCTTCCGCCCCCAAAGGTGTCTTCGACCGAGCCAAGCAGGTTGCAACCTTGCTGGGGCAATCGTAGGCACCTGCCATAGTCTAAAGTGCCTACCACTCCCATAAGGAGATGCATAGGAATCAATCCAATCAAAAACAAAGGCGGAGAGATGCCTTCGGCATCCCTCCGCCTGGTTAGATGAACCTCTAGCTTGGCTAATCCTCGTAGACGACCTTCTTCTCGCCCTTGACGATTTTTCCGATGACGGTGGGGCGGGCGCGGTTCTTCTTGAGCAACGCCAATGCCGTGTCGACATCCTTGGGGTTGACGATGACCACGAAGCCAATGCCCATGTTGAACACGCGGTACATCTCCTCGCGGTCGACCTTCCCCTGTCGTTGCAGGAAGGAGAAAATCTCCGGCACCCGCCAACTGTTCCGGTCGATCGATGCGTTGACATTAGACGGCAAAACCCGGGGGATATTGTCCGTAAAACCGCCGCCCGTAATGTGCGCCATCCCCTTGATGTCGACCTTCTCCATAACCGCCAACACGGGCTTGAGGAAACTCTTGTGGACAGCCAGAAGTTGCTCGCCGACCTTCAAATTCGTGCCGGGAATATTGTCGTCTGGGCTCAACATGCACTGGTCGAAGATAATCCGGCGCGCCAGCGAATAACCGTTGGTCTGAAGACCGCCGGAAGCCAGGCCGATGATGACATCGCCGACGCGAATCTTCTCGCCCGTGATAATCTTCTTGCGCGGTACCGTGCCAACAATCGTGCCGACCAAATCGTACTCGCCCTCGGGATAGAGCCCCGGCATTTCCGCCGTTTCCCCCCCAAGAAGCGCACAACCATTCTCCTTGCAGGCCTTGCACAACCCCTTCACGACCTGGTTGAACACCTTGCCGTCAAACTTCGACGCACCAATGTAGTCCAAGAAGAAGAGCGGCGTAGCCCCCTGGACTAGAATATCGTTGACGCAATGGTTGACAATATCCTGCCCAATCGTGTCGTGACGGCCAATCATCGCAGCCACCTTCAACTTCGTTCCGACCCCGTCGGCGCTCGCAACCAGCAGATTCTCCTTGCCAGGCGAGGTGAACAGACCGCCAAACGCGCCAATCCCCCCGACAACACCGGGCGTATTGGTCTGCTTGACCATCTTTTTAATCGATTCAATGCCATTCATCTTCGAATCGATATCCACACCTGCCGCAGCATATGCGGTCAGAACCTTCGCTTCATCAACCTTCTTCTTGGCGGCCATACTTGCTCCAGTTGTCGTTCGCAGGAGCGGGAACCCCTCCAGCGTCTAAAGCAAGAAGTTTAGCATCTTCAAACACTTCAGGCAAGAATAAAGCCACCTACCCCCCTATTTCCTTCCTATCCACCGGGAAGTTTGCTATAATTCAACCCGTTTATGAAATGCGAAATCTGCCATAAAAACGAAGCGCAAGTAGCCGTCGAACGCCTGATTGACGGCACCAGGAAAGAACTCTATGTCTGCAAGCGCTGCGCAGTTCAACAGCCTCCCAAGAGCGCCAAGCAAGGGTTGCCCCCATTCGCTTCCGTCGTAAATCTGGTGCTCGATGCCACCGCACAAGCCATCAAACACGGCGCAATCGCCCGAAAGACTGCACAAAACCAATCCCCCGAATTTGAACTTGAGAAGACCTGTCCCAACTGCGGTACTACAGCCAAACAAGTCACCAACGGCGAGCGGCTCGGATGCCCGCAATGCTACAAGACCTTCGCCAGCGAAATCCGCATCCTGCTCGACGACTGAACTATGCGCTTCCGCCCAACCATTCCTGCCGACCAAATGATTGTTCTCTCCTCAAGGGTTCGCTATGCCCGAAACCTTGAAGGCTTTCCCTTCCCCACGCACCTCTCCACCGCTCAGGCAAAGCAGATTCTGGCGACCGTTTCTGGAGCCTTCAAGGGCATCGATTCCCACGCACACTGCACTCTAAGGGGCAGCGCCGACAGTTTCGAAGCCCAAGCGTTCCTTGCAGAGCACCAAATCAGCCACGAGTTCCTAGATAGTCCGTTGCAAGACGCCACAGCCTACTTCACCTTTGGCAACCAACACCTCAGCGCTATGGTCAATGAGGAAGACCATATTCGCCTCCAATCCATCCGAGACGGTCTGGCCTTGACTCAATGCCTTGACGACATCCGGATTGCCGACAAAGCGCTCGCGGACATTCTTCCTTACGCCGCCAACCCTCAGTGGGGCTATTTGGCTGCCTGTCCAACCAATTCAGGAACTGGGTTCAGGGCTTCACTTATGGTGCACCTCGGCGCGCTCACGATTTCCCAGAATTGCAAGGCAGCAATGATGCGCGCCCTTGAAGACCTCGACCTCAACTGCCGAGGCTACTTCGGCGAGGTACCAAGTGACTGCGAGCCTTTTCTCGGGCCAGTCTATCAGATTTCCAATCGGAAAGCCTCCGGAGAGACAGAAGAGCAGGTTGTCCAGCGAATCACGCAAATTGCCAATGACCTGACGAAGCGGGAACTGGATTGCCGCCTGCGATTGCTGACCACAAGAGAAGGCCGCTCAATCCTACGAGCCCATACACTCCGCCATCTTGCCTTGGCAGTCAACCAGGAACAGTATGACGAGCGCGATTCAGCGCTTGACCATCTACTCAACCTCTATCTGCCTGCTGAACTTGGATTGCTCAAGGATATCACATTCAAGGAGCTGCGTCAACTCGCAACGCAGAGCGAGAAGGACAGATTTCTCCGATTCGGTGAACGCAGCGAACCGCCCTGCTCCGGCGAAGCCCTGACGATACAGGAGTTCTTTGACAAGCGCCACTATCGCCGTGGCGCCTTATCCGAAAAGGTGCTGTTGTCTTGATGTCTCTCTTTGCCTGCCCCCTGGCGCTCTTGCTGCTTCTGACACTCCCCATCATTGGATGGAGGCTCTTTCGCCGTTACCGCGTCACGACCATCTTCGCGCCCCTCTCCAGGCGGTTGCC
>JBJFGP010000032.1:0-5580 GCA_051892815.1 Kiritimatiellia bacterium
ATCGACTATTTGACGGTTGCGCCGAGGATGGATTGCTACCTTGAGACGAGCCGGAAGATTCGCGGCATCTACCTCAGGAGGATAGCGCCGGAGGATTTCTTTGCCTACTCGATTGACGAGGTGTTCATTGACGCGACGGCCTATCTGGCAAGCCACGGAGGGACGGCGCGGGAACTTGCCGCGGGGCTGATTCGCGAGGTTCTCCGGGAGACGGGGATTACCGCGACGGCGGGGATTGGACCGAATCTTTTTCTCTGCAAGGTAGCCATGGACATCCTCGCCAAGCGGATGGAGGCGGGGGCGGACGGTGTGCGCATTGCGGAGTTGGACGAAGCCACTTTCCGCCGGGATTATTGGAACTACCGGCCGCTGACGGACTTTTGGATGGTGGGGCGTGCAACGGCTCAGCGGCTTGCGGAGATGGGCATCTACACGCTGGGGCAGCTGGCGGAATTCTCTCGCAATCATGCCGAGGCGCTGCGGCGGCGGTTTGGCTCGAATGCCGAGTCGCTCATCAACCACGCGTGGGGGCTGGAGCCCGAGACGGTGGCGGAGTGGCTGGCGCGGACGCCGGCGCAGCGAAGCCTGAGTTCGGGCCATGTGCTGGGGGTGCCGGTCTCCTTTGCGCAGGCGAAGTCCATCGCACTCGAACTCGCCGAAGGGGTCTCGCTCGAACTCGTCCGCAAGGGCGTTCGGGCGGCGCAAATCGCCTTGACGGTGGACTACGACCGGGAGAATGTGGAGGACTCGAACCGTCCCGTCCGCTACACAGGCCAGCTCAAGAAAGATGCCTACGGGCGACTCGTCCCGAAGCCGTCGCACGGCTCGTTCAACTTCAAGGTTCCGACCGCTTCGGGGGCGGAATTGAAGGCCGGTGTCGTCGAGATTCTGGATCGGTGCGTCGACCGTCTGCTCTCCGTCAAAAGGGTGACCGTGGCGGCCAACGGGCTTGTCGACGCCGCCGCGTCGCCTCCGCCCGCTGAGGTCGTCCAGGCCGACCTCTTCGCCGACAAGGGGTCTCGCGACGAGGCCCGCCGCCAGGCGCTCGCACGGGAAAAGGAGGTGCGCCTGCAGGAGACGATGGCGCGTCTTGCAGATCGTTTCGGAAGGGAAGTCGTCCACCGCGGTAGCAACAATCTCGCCAAGCGGCACCACGGCGGCATCACGCCCAATCCGCGCAACCCCCCCGAGCCCGGAGATACCAACCTCCGGGAGTAGTTCCTGCGTACCAGTCGCCCCCGAAGGCGGCAACCTCCGGGGGGCAATTCCTACGCACCTGCCGGAAGCGTCGCAGCCGCCAAAGCCGCCCCCACCATCGGCGCGTCCGCGACCGGCGGCAGGAAACGCACGCCCCCCGGAGATACCCCGAAAAGTCCCAGCGTCGCGCCCAACTCACGCGCCACCCGGCTCGCGAAAGGAATCCCCCTCGTCTTGTAGAAAGTCGACCCATCCGCGTGAATCCCCACCGCCCCCTCGCGCCACCCGCCGCCCGCGCACTCAAGCGCAATCGCCGCCAAATGCGCCCCGCAAAGTTCCGCGCTCCGTTCAAAGACCCGCACCGCCAACTCGCGCGCCAATTCCTCCTCCCCCCGCTCGAAAATCCCCGCGTCCGGCGGGTTGCAGACGAACCCGTCCGCATCCGGCGTCGAGAGCCCCCCAAGCGAAAGAATCCGCTCCGCCGACGCCTTCGAAAAGAGCCCGTCCTCGGCCGCCCCACGCCAGATGAGATAGACGAGCGGACCGAGATAGGCACCCGAGATCATCTTCTCGAAACGGCAACCATCCCCATCCGCGAGCGAGCGCCAAAGCGCCTCATCGAAAGCCGAGGGCGACACCCAGTCGAACCCGGCGGACTCCACATTGACAATCATCCTCCGCCCCCCGAACGAACCCTCCCGCACACGCGAAACGCGCCTAGAATCCACCGCGCAGGATACGTTCGTCCCAGTTCCGAGAATGAAACCAATCAGGTGCGGACAAGCGCATCCCCGGGCGCAGCGCGCGGCCAGCAAAGTCGTCACCGCATCGTTGACAATCGCCACGGGACCTGCCTTGGTCCGGCGCCGGATCTCGGCCCCCAGAAGGTCGCCGACCACCTCGGGAATCTGCACCCCTTTTTCCCACGAACCGAGCCGGGCGTCGAGCATCTCGGTCGACTGTGCGGAGTAGGAAAAGCAGAAGCCGATACGCGGGTCCGTGGCGTGGGGAAGGAGGCGTTGGAGCTCTTCGGCGATAGCCCCGTAGAACTCTTCTCGGCTGGCGGGGCGCTGGGTTCCTGGCATGGGGCGGACGCGGCGCATGGAGACTTCGCCGGTGGGGAGGTGGACGAGTCCGGAGCGGAAATTCGTCCCGCCCATGTCCAGGGTCGCGAGCGTCGCCGGCCCCGTCTGCAACGGTTCGTCGGCCACATAGGTGGGAATCATCGCGAGGGAAGATGGCGCTCCAGCGAGGCCCTTGGCGAACGCTTCGCGGAAGGCTTCGACGAGCCCTCTGCGGTCCAGGCGTTCGCCCCAGGCAAAACCGTTCCCGGCCAGGTAGCGATCGGCTTCATTCATATCGGCGGCTCCCATTGGTAGGCATCAGCGGCGGGGAAAGGTTTGCACCCCCGGCTTGACTTCGTAGGCACGACCGTCCACCGTCAGTACGAACGAAGCGTTGCTCTCCACGGCAATCTTTTGGGAGGTTGCCACCACCGAGCAGCGGATGGTCCCGAAGCGGTAGTTCTCCACCCCAAGGCGCCCCTCGATCGTCTTCGGGAAATGGCACAGCAGCGTCCGCGCGAAGGCGTCGGCCCGTTTGATGCCGATGACATCCTCAATCAGAAGCGAGATTGGGCCGAGCGCGGACCAACCGCAAAAGTCCGTCCGAACCTTTCGAATCCCGTCGCAGGTGGCGCCCGCCGGACGGGTCGGCGAGTAGCATTCCCAGATTGTGCTGGGCTTGTCCTCCCGCCACGCGCGCGCCATCCATCCGACAATCCGCTCCGCCACCCGGTGCGCCCGCTCGTAATCCCCGTAGCAGTCGAGCGCCTTGATTGCCATATACGAGGTGGGCAACCAGACCGAGCCCCGCCAATAACCTCCCGAAGGCTGGAAATCGCCGTCGTTGCGGGCCAGCGAAGGCGTCGGCACAACCCCGCCGAAGGTCTCCGGATTCTCCAGTTCCGCCGCCATCCGCTCGAACATCTGCCTATCCGGCGCCTCCGCGAGCACGGGCCAATAGGAGGCGATGGTGCGCACCTTGATCTTCTCCCGGCTGCCGAGACGGATGTCGTAATACCACCCATCTTCGGCATCGTAGTAAAGCGCGTTGAGCTGGGCCGCCAGCGCAGCATGCCGGGCCTTCCACGAGCGCGCCTCCGCCCCGTGCCCGAGCAGCTCCGCAATCCGCGCAATGTAGAGCGCCGAGAGCGCCTGTTGCGCCAAAGCGTCCACCCAGAGCGCATCCGGGAACTCGTGGTATTCCTGCACCCCACCCCCAAGATGCGTACCTTTCCGCCCCCGGGGCGTGTTGTCCATCCCGCTGGCGCAACCCTCCCACGAGAAGCCGTCCTTGTGCCGGCACGCCTTGACCGGAACCAATGTCCCGTGGGGATTGGGCATACCCGGCCGGAAACTCTCGAACAAATCAAACCACCTCTGAAGATAGCGCCTTTCCCACACCATCTCAAGCCGCTTCCGGTCGCCTGTCTGGAGCGCGTGGGTGTATTCGGTCCACGCGAAAAGGGGCGGATTGTCGGGATGATGGATGGTCAAATCCAACCACTTCCCGGCCTGGTCGCCGCACCACTTGTTGCCCAAAACCTTGGGCAGAGGCTTGCCGTCGGGTGCCAAGACGATGCCGTAGAGGTTGTCCAGCGACTGGATGCCCGGGAACTCGTCCGGCAGGTACTTGCAGAAGTGCGCCATGAAGCAGGTGTCCCATATCCACAGGCGGTCCGAACGGTGTGCTTCATCCATGTATCTCGGCGCGGGAAGGCCGGGAATGGTGTCTATCCGCGTGTGGGCGATCTGCCAAGCGTTCGACCAGAGGGTAAGGTATTCGGGATGGGCGTCGATGACCGGGCGCGGGAGGTTGTCGCGCCAATCGACTGGGGCGGCGGCAAGCAGGGAAAGGGGGGCGAGGATGGTTGCCATCAGGGCGGGAAGGTTCACGGCAAGGGCTCCTGGTTCAGTACATCTGCCCGGCAATCGGCGCGAGACGAATCTGGCGGACTTGTGTGTTGCCGAAGGTCAGGGCGCCGCGTTCGGGAAGGGTCGGTCCGAGGCTTCGGTTGCAGACGGTTTCAAAGCCGTTTATCGACACACTGATGGCTCCGCGATGGAGGATAACTTCGGCTTGTTGCCACTCGGCTTTCGGGTTGAAGGCGGGGTAGAGGGCGCCCAGGTCTCCGTCCCCTACGCTGCCAGCCTTGGCGGGGTCGAGGGCGAGGGAATGGGTCTGGCGGATACGCAGGAAGGCGTTTGTCGATGGTTTGAATTCGAAGCGGAGGCGGAAATCTCCAAGGTCTTTCCAACGCGCGAGTGCTTCGGGCGAGGCGACGGGAATTTCCTCTGCGTATTGCGCATACCAGGGCTTGGGGACGCGCCAGATCCAGTCGGCTTTCTTGGGGTCTACCTGGCCGAGGGAAACCTTTTCGAGGGTGACCTGGTCGTCCGCGCCGAGGAGGGATTCCTTGCTACCAACAACTCCGCAAACAAGGTTGCTCACGTTCACGCGCTTGACTGGCAACCGGTCGGTCCCGCTGATTTGGACGAGGCGGCCTGCCGTGCCGACACGGCACCCTTCGAAGGTCAGGCCGCCGACCTTGGTGAGCCTTCGTTCGAGGGTCTCGACGCCGCTGTATTTGGAGCTGTCCAGTTGCAGGTCGAGGACGGCGCGGACGGTATCGGAGGAGCAGTTTTCCATCCGGATTTGCTCGACGGTGCCGCCTCTGCGCTCGTTGCATTTGAGCTGGAAAAGGGCGAAGGAGGCTCCGTTCTGGCGGCTGTTGCGCATGGTCACATTCCTGACGCCGCCCGACATTTCGCTGCCGACGATCAGCAGTCCGTGGCCCTCGGTGACGGTGACATTTTCTATCTCGACATCTTCGCAGACACTCGCGCCGTCCCAGCCATCCCGATTGCGTCCGGCCTTGAGCACGACGGCGTCGTCGCCTTGCCAGAGGCGGCAGTCCCGCACGCGCACCTTGCGGCAGCGTTCAATGTTGACCCCGTCGGCATTGCGCCCAAGCGCGCGGCTGTCGACCTGCTCGACGAGGACATTCTCGCAACGGTTGAAATGGAGCGTCCAGAAGGGGGACTCGCGGATGCGGATGCCTCTGACCGTCACATTGGTGCAGGCGTTGAACTCGACGAGCGGCGGACGGAAGCAGCACTGGCGGGTATCAAGGATTCGCTCCCGCGGGTGCACACCTCTGCCCATCAGAGAATACAACCTCTTGAGCTCGGAGATATGCAACCTGTCGCGCTCGGTCGTAGGTACCAATCCGTCGAGAAAGCGCTCGCGCCAGAACCCCATCCGCGGCGCGAGCGTCCCCGATCCGAGCCTCACACACCAGCAGCGACGCACTCGCCGCAG
>JBJFGP010000033.1:0-5548 GCA_051892815.1 Kiritimatiellia bacterium
ATGATGTTGGCCATGCTACCGATAAACACCAAAAGCGCCACCAAAGCCAGCGCCGTCAGCGCCGGAGTATAACGACCATCCCCCCCGAATGCCTCAGCATGCCACAGACCGTCGCCCTCCTGCCGCTCCAAAAGCCACCGCCGAGCCTGCGCCACTTCTTGCCCCCCGTCAAAGGAGAAGGTGCCAACCAGGTAGACCGAAACCAACACAGCAATCCCCGCCGCGGCCGCCAACGCCCCACCCCAATGCACGCCCTTGCGAACCGGAGGTTCCTGCCCGATTGCCGCCATCACCCGTTGCACAAAGTCCGGGCTCGGCTCGCGTTCCGGAAGTCCCAATGTCTGCCGGCGAAACCGTGTCGCGAAACTCTTCATCCGTCACTCCTCCTCAAGAAACTTCCTCATCCGACGCAAGGCGTGGAAGACCCGCGACTTGACCGTCCCCAAAGGGACATCCAACTCGCGCGCAATCGCCTCGTATTTCAACCCTTGCATGAAAGCCATCAGTACCGTTTGCCGCAACGCCTTAGGCAGATGCGCCACCGCGGAAGCCAAGTCCGGCCCCGCTTCGTGGTTTGGAACCGCCTCGCCCGGTTGCTCTCTCCCGAACGCTTTGTGCAGCCGCTCTTTGCGCGATCGGTGCCTGACTTCGTCCAGGAAAACTTGCCGCGCCACCATCCAGAGGAAGGTTGAAAACTTGGCCGTCGGGCGGTAGCGGTGGCGGTAGTTCCAAATGCGCAGGAAGGTGCGCTGGGCGCAATCTTCCGCATCAGATGAAACGCCGGAGCGGACGAAAAAGTTGACGAGCGGCTTCTGATAGGTTGCCACCAGGCGCTCGAAGGCCTGTACATCTCCGCGGGCGGCGGCAAGCATCTCTTGCTGTTCGCGGAGGGCAGGGTCAGGGGCGTCGGGTTGCATGGAAGGTCGGTCGCGGGCGGGCAGGTGCCGCGGTGGAACCAGGGCACGGCTCGGGCGGTTTGGTTGGCGTTTGGGTCAGCCGCAGTCGGGAATGCTGTAGTAGCGGAGGGTCCAGAGATACTGGAGGCGTCGTGTCTGGGGGAGGATCCAGCTGCGGTACAGCTCTTCGATGGCGTCGGGCAAATGCATGAGGGGGACGAGTGGGCTTCTGTTGCGGCGGGCGAAGGTTGTCGCGACGGCGAGTGCTTGGCTGATTTGGGTCTCGTCGGTGGCTTGGGTTGCCTCGATTGCTTGGCGGATGCGGGCTGGGTCGGCGGCATTGACGGCGTCTCGGAGGTCTCCGATTCCGAGGCGGAATTTCGCCTGTATGAGTTTGGTTGAGGTATGCATCCGGAGGAGGGCGGCCCAGATGCACATGGAGTCGATTTCGAGCACGGCGCCGTTTTCGGGGGCGGTATCGGCGCAGAGCAGGGGTAGGGCGAAGGTGGTGTATTTGGCTTCTGCGGCGGGGAGGATTTGGTCGAGGACAGGGCGTGCGTCTCCTTCGCCTACGACCTCTTTGTAGTAGGGAAAGGACCATCCGGGCTGGTACTGGTCGAGGGAGTAGGCCCATTGGGCTCTCTGACCGAGGTAGGTAATCAGGGAGCGGTCGAGTGTGGCGATGGTTTG
The DNA here is from genome assembly GCA_051892815.1 of Kiritimatiellia bacterium. GTDB lineage: Bacteria > Verrucomicrobiota > Kiritimatiellia > RFP12 > DVOR01 > JAXFQS01. Next base: position 1,587 of record JBJFGP010000033.1, read on the forward strand.
GCGGATGATGTTGAGGTCTTCAGGCATGGGTTGGTGCGATCAGGGGGTGTTCGGGGATGGCTTGGAGGGTGTCGACGAGGGGGCAGTGGGCGGCTTGGAGTCGTTGGGCGGTCTGGTGGCCGCAGGTAAGCAGGATGCAGTTCCATCCGCAGGCTTGTGCGACTTCGGCGTCGTGAAGGGTATCGCCGACGAGGAGGATGGTTTCGGGTGGATCGTTCAGGAGTCTTGCGAGGTGTCTGGCCTGTTGGAGTTTGGAGGTTCCGTGGAGGTTTCCGGCTCCGATGATGTGGCTCAAGCGGGGGTGGATGCCGGCTTTGAGGGTCATCTGCTGGAGCATGGTGTGTTCGGCGGCGGAGAGGATGGATTGGCTCTGGAGGCGGGGGGCGAGGGCATCGAGAATCTCTTTTACCTGGGGCCTGAGGTGTATGAGCCCGGAGGCGAAGAAGTGGCGGTGGAATTCTTCGGACATCCTGTCGTACTGGGCGTCGTCGAATTGGAATCCGAGGCTGTGGTAGTAGTCGCGCACGGGGAATCCGAAGTGGCTCCGGTAGGTCTCGATGTCGGGAATGGGCGGGAGGCTTCGGTCGCGGCACATGCGGTTGAGGGCGTATACGCTGGCTTCGACATCGTCGAGCAGGGTGCCGTTCCAGTCCCAAACGAGGTGGCGGATGGGGTTCATGGGATGGTGCGCGCGAGGGTGCCGGTTCCGGCGGCGGAGAGGGTCATGCGGGCGGGGATGAGGCAGCAGTGGAAGGGGGGCAGCGGGGTCTCGTTGCCGCCCCAGAGGAGTGTGACGCCGGCATCCTGGGTGAAGAGCACCTGGAAGGCGGTGTGCTGGGGAATGCGGCAGGGAAGGGTATGTACCTCCGTGGTGAAGTGTCGGGTACGAATGGGGGCGAGAGGTTGCAACCTTGGAGGAGAAAGGTGCCAATCTATTGCCTGCAGTGCTTGCTTGGTATGGAGCGGGCGGGGTGCTTCGGGCCGGGACGGGCGGTTCCAGTCGTAGAGACGGAAGGTCGTGTCGGAAGCCTGCTGGACTTCGTAGATGTCGCACCCCGGGCCGATGGCGTGGACGAGCCCGCCGGGTATGAGCAGAGTGTCGCCGGGGACGGGATGGTGCCGGACAAGGGCTTGCCCCGCCTCGGGGGAGGCGAGTTGCCCCGGATTGGCGCCGGGGGCGAGTCCCGCATAGAGCGTCGCATCGCTTCGGGTTCCGCGCAGGACAAACCACATTTCGGTCTTCGGGTCTCCACCCGTCAACGGCGCGGTAGCTTCGTTCGGATGGACCTGGACCGAGAGAACATCGGTCGTGTGCAGGTGTTTGAAGAGCAGCGGGAAAGGCGCCTCCACCCCCAGCAGATTGGGCTGCGCCGCCAGCAAATCGGGCAACGAAACGCCCGTGCCGACTTCGCGGGAAGGGGCCTGGTCGAGGGCAGAGAGAAGAATGGTTTCAACGCCCCAGACCCGGGGTCGGATAATCGGCTCGTAGATGTGGGGCTTGTTCATGGCGAGGGCGGGACAGGCGACTTCAAGATCCGGAGTCGTCCAGATAGGAAAGTCGCGACATTGCTTGGGTTTGGCGTCCTGGATGCGGCAGCGCTCATCCAATCCGAGCCAGGCGCACCGGCCGTCCGGTTCCTCCAAAAGGGCCAGCGCGCTACGGTCGTGGTTGAGTCGCGTATGACGGTCGATAAACTCCTGTGGTTCAAGCCCCACCAGCCGGGCAATGGCATCGATTTCGTCCGGCAGAAGGGCAACTTCCCCCGGCACCCGGCAGCACCTGCCGCAGCGCCGGCAGGCAAAGTCAGCGGGAAAGGGCAGCTTCAAGATAGCCTCCGACGGCTTGCGGGGAAGGCTCGATGAGGTCGCAACGGACGGGCTTGGAGGCAAGCGCGTCCAACTCGGGAACGTGCGCCAGATCTTTCCCCGTCGCTTGGCGGATGGCGTCGGGGAACTTGGCCGGGTGCGCCGTCGCAAGAGTGACCATCGGTGCCTCGGGAGAAAGGTTGCGCCGGGCGACGGCGACGCCTACGGCCGTGTGCGGGTCGAGCAGCACCTGGTGGGTCTCCCATGCCTCGCGAATGGTCTGGAGCGTGTCCGCCGTGTCGCCCCGCCCGCCCGTTAGAATCGGGTCGTCCGCTACGCCCGGAGTGAGCGAGCCAGTGGCCTTGAAGGTCTCCATCCACTGCACGAGTTTCGGGGCATTCTTTTGCGCGAGGAAGTAGAGGTAGCGCTCGAAGTTGCTGGCGACTTGTATGTCCATCGAGGGGCTCAAGGTTGGCGCGACCTGCCCCAGCGAGTAGGTTCCGCTCTGGAAGTAGCGAGCCAAGATGTCGTTCTCGTTGGTTGCCGCCACGAGGCGTTCGACGGGCAAACCCATCTGGGCGGCGACATAGCCCGCGAAGATGTCTCCGAAGTTGCCTGTCGGGACGGTGAAGCGGAGGCGTTTGGCGCCGGTGTTGCGCAGGACTTGGAGTCCGGCGTAGAAGTAGTAGACCACTTGTGCCAGCACGCGGGCCCAGTTGATGGAGTTGACCGCGCCGAGGTGGTTGCGGTCGCGGAAGGGGAGGTCTCCAAAGAGGGATTTGACGATGCTCTGGCAGTCGTCGAAGGTGCCTTTTACGGCCAGGTTGTGGACATTGGGGTCGAGGACGGTGGTCATCTGGCGTTCTTGCACGGGGCTGACTCGTCCGTGGGGATGCATGACGAAGATTTCAATCCCTTTGCGCCCTCGGACGCCTTGGATGGCGGCCGAACCGGTGTCGCCGGAGGTGGCGGCGATGATGTTCATTTGGCGCCCGTCGCGGGCCAGGACATATTCGAAGAGGTTGCCGAGGAATTGGAGGGCGATGTCTTTGAAGGCGTAGGTCGGGCCGTGGAAGAGTTCCAGCAGCCAAAGGTCTCCGAGGGGGCGCACGGGGGTGGTTTCGGGGTCGCGGAAGACGCGGTAGCTGCGCTCGATGATGGTCTTGAGTTCGACCGGCGGGATGTCGTCGGCGTAGAGGCTCATAATCTCGAAAGCCAGGTCGCGGTAGTTCAGGCGGCTCCAGGATTCGAGGCGGTCGCCGACCTGGGGAAAGGTCTCGGGAATGAAGAGACCGCCGTCACGGGCCAGACCGGTCAGGATGGTCTCGGTGAACTTGAGCGGTTCGCCCTGCCCGCGGGTGCTGATGTAGCGCATGGAAACTCCTTCAGATGAATGTCCCGAAAGTATAGTAAGCCTCATACGGAATGTCAAAAGAAAAGCACCTTGGGGCAATCGTTTTCCGTCTTGCGCGCCATTTCGTGCCTACCAATGGGGGGCGTTGGTGCGTACGGTTCGCCCCATATGGTAGGCACGAGCCGCCCCCAATCCTAGGCAGGAACGATTTCCCCCGCTTGGCAAATAAACATTGCCAAGTGCGCCGCGATTTGGTATCCTGTCCGCCGTTTTGCCACACGGAGCGCATTGAGAGATCATGTCCGAGCCCTTCAACGCCGTCATTGAGCGCTGCACGGTCCAACCCCGGCTGGCGGCTCAAAATATGGCTTGCGCCATCGAAGAGCTCGTCGACGCGATGGTTGCCGACGGCAGCCTCGATTCGGCTCTGCGCGACCTCGCCGTCAAGACCGTTGCCCAGCGCGAACTCAGCGCCAGCACCGCGATGGGCGACGGGATTGCCATGCCGCACGGGCGCCTGGAGCAGATTGACCGCCTGATGTGCGCGGTCGGCCTGAGCCAGACCGGTTTCGCCGATGCTCCCTCCGGAGGGCAAAAGGTCGACATCGTCGTGCTTCTGCTCGTGCCTGCCTTGAATGGTTGCAACCACATCCACTTTATGGCGCGCCTCAGCATGAAACTCCTCGATGGCGCCCTGCGCGAACGCCTTCTCGCCGCGCCCGATCGGCAGAGCGTCCGCCAGTTGCTGCAATTTTCTGCGCCGGCTTAGCTCAGTTGGTAGAGCAGCTGATTTGTAATCAGC
>JBJFGP010000034.1:0-25032 GCA_051892815.1 Kiritimatiellia bacterium
GGGCGGTGACTAGATGCCAGTTCAGATTGAGCACGCCGGCGACCTTCCAGGTTCGGCTGATTTCCCGACCGTCAGGCAGTACGCGGCGGAGCGAAATCGCGTCACCGTGCGTAAAACCTCCTTGTCGCGCCAGCATCGCCGGAATGATGCACTCCCCTCGCCCGAGACGGGAAACCACCGCCTCGAAACGTTTGGGCAGGCGTTCGAGGCCGATGAGCAGGACATTGTTCTGCGGAGGCGTTGCGCCCGCCGCCCGTTCTATGTGCGAAAGCGTCTCCGGAGCCAGCACGAACTGGCGTGCATTGAGCCACAACGCGTCCGCAACACCGTCGAGCGAGCGGAACCGATTGGTGTCAACCTTTTGGATGCCGTTAGGCTCGAAAGAGGCCACCACATCAGGGAAGCTCACCGAGGGCAGGAAAGGCTCCATCATCGACGCGCCCCAGATTTGAACCGCGCAATAACTCCCTAACCCAACCCCAACGGTCAAGATAAGCGCACGAGTCCGCAGAGCCGAACGCCCCGCCGCGCCAGCAAGCAACGGAGAGATCCACCTCGCACACAGCCTGTCGCCCCAAACCGCCACGCGCGGCAAGAGTCGCCATAGCCCCCACAAATGCACCGGAAGCCCCACGAACAGAATCAATCCGCTCAAAAGCCACGCCGGCAATTTCGCCCATAGAAGCCCCAGTACACCCCCCATCATCAGCAACGACAGCAAGACGCCCCCGCCCCGGAAAACTTCCCGCTCGACCGACAGCCCCAAAGCCTCCAAAGGCTCCATCCGGCGCAACCTCCGGCACGGCCCCATAACCGCCAAATGCCCAGAGACCGCTAAACCTATCGCAGAGAAAATCGCCCCGCCAATCCAGGCGCTAAACGGTACGCCGTCGGGGAAAGATTCCCGATGGAGCCCCACAAAGATGTGCAGCAAAACCACCCCAAGCGGGAACCCCGCCGCCCAGGCCAGCACGCACAACCGCCCCGTCTCCCGGCGTACCAGCCCCGCCGCCTGCCGACCAGTCATCCCAATCACGCGGCACAACCCAAAAGTCCCCATCCTGGCAGCCACGCCAATCCGCACAGCCGTACCTGTCAGGCACAGAGCAGTCAGAAACGCCAAGGTCAACATAAGCGGTGCCTGACGCACCATATTCTTCAATAGATCCCCGCTCAATTCAGCCACCAGCCGCTGACGGTCCAATGCCCGCACAGGAGTCTTTTCCCCCACCGCCCCCACAACCGCCTCACGAAGAGCCGCCGCTGGTTCGTACCGCCGGGTCTGGCACAAAAGCAGGTTGCACCCGCCATCCTCCACATCCGGCATCAGACCGTAAAACACATCTGTGGGGACAAAGAGGGTTGGAAAGCCGGAGACTGTTTGGCGATTGCGCAGCAGGCCGACTACTTTCACATCGGCGACTCCTGCGAACGAGGAGACCTCCAGCATTTCGCCCAACCGGGGCACACGCAATCCACGGGTGAGGAACATCTCGGGGGCGACAACGGCCTCGGGAAGGGCAGCTTTCTCGTCGAGCCAACGCCCTTGTGCCAGTTCGTCCCGGTAAAGAGTCTGCTGACCGTCTTCGCAGGCGACGCCGGCGGACAAGGGTGGGACTTTGGCCTCTGCGGCGCCTTGAAAGCCTTCGTAGCGTACTCTCATGCGGAAGACGGCGAAGCTTTCGGCGCGGTCGACCCAAGGCAAGGTGCGGATGGCTTCGATGGCTTTTGGGGGGATGAGGGCGAAGGGCGAACCGGGAACGAGTTCTTGCACGCCGAAGCCTTTTTTAGCGGCTACTCCGGCGCGGGCGGAGGATAACCAACTGTCGTAGGGACCGGTCATCTCTGCGGCAAGGGTCTGCCTTTGGGCGAGTGCGGCGAGGGTATAGCCGGCGACCCAAGTGAGGAGTATGGCGGCGCCGGCGCAACCGGCGAGGGTCAGGGTCGATCCAATGCGTCCGATGCCGCCAATCCAAGGCTTGGGTTTCATGGGGCGATGGTCTCCAGGAAGCGTGCGGCAATGGTTTCCGGGTTGCGGTCGGGCTGGATGGTGTCGGCGAGGCGGCCGCGTACGAGGAAGTGGACTTGGTCGGCTTGTGCGGCGACCATCGGGTCGTGGGTGACGAGGAGGACGGATACGCCGAAGGTGCGGTTGGCCTCTCTGAGAAGGGTGCAGAGTCCTTCGCCGGAGTGGAGGTCGAGGCTGCCTGTGGGTTCGTCGCCGAGGAGCAAATCGGGGGAGAGGGCGAGTGCGCGGACGATGGCGGCTCTCTGGCGTTCGCCTCCGCTGGTTTCGTGGGGGAGTCGGGCGCGGAGGGGTTGGAGTCCGAAGTGGTCGAGGAGGGTTTCGATTTTCTCCTTTGGTGGCTCTCGAGCGTCGAGGATGAAGGGCAGGCGGATGTTGTCGAGGAGGGTAAGGGTCGGGATGAGGTTGAAGTCTTGAAAGACGACGCCGATGCGCCGGCGACGGAGGATGGTTCGGGCATCGTCGTCGAGGGCGGTAAGCTCTTGGTCGCCTACCCAGATGCGCCCGGAGGTGGGCAGGAGGAGTCCGGCGGCGAGGTTGAGGAAGGTGGATTTTCCGGAGCCGCTTCTGCCCATGAGGGCGTGGAAGGCGCCGTTTGGAAGTTCGTAGTCGACGCCTGTGAGGACGGGGACGGGGTGGTCGGCGTCGCCGAAGTTTCGGGTGACTTGTTCGAAGCGCAGGGCACTGTTCATCGGGTCTCTCCTGGGTTCATCTAGGGGAACGGCGCGCGGGGGGGAATGGTTCACTTGGTCGGGCGGCGGGCGGCGATGTTTTCGAGCCAATCGACGAATCGGGGGTAGATGCGGGCGGCGTCGAAGCGTGCCTCGGCGAGGCGTCTGGAGGCGGTCTGCATCGAGCGCAGGAGGTGGGGCTCGCGCGCCCATTTTTCCATCAACGCCAGGAGGGTTCGGGGCGCTTGGGGGTCGTAGGGTTCGCCGCAGCGGTACTCCTCGACGAGGCGGGCGCACTCGCCGCCGAGGCCGTTGGCAATGGCGAGCCCTGCCGCGCAATAGTCGGCCAGTTTGTAGGGCACGGCGACCCAGGTGGAACTGCGCATCGGGACGACGCCGACGGTGCAGGTGGCCATCAATCTGGCGAGTTCCCCCTGCCCCAACAGTCCGTGGTAGGCGATTCCTTCGCCGCACACGCGTTCGAGCCAGGCGCGGCGGGGGCCGTCTCCGGCGACATCCAAGGTGGCCGGAATGCCGCGCGCTCGGGCCAGGCGGACGGCTTCAACTAACTCGGGGAGATTGTACTGTACCCCTAGGTTCCCCACATAGCAAAGTCTGACACCCACTGGTGCGCACCTTTCGCGGGAAAAGGTTGGTAGGTCTATCCCATGGTAACACCTATGAATCGGAACAGAGGAACGCTTCGACCGAGCCAAGTCCAAATAGGTCTGCCCAACCCCCGAAACCGCCGTCGCACCGTCGAGAATGCGCTGCGCCTGGCGATAGAGCGGCGCGAGAAAGGGACGCGGAACAAGTTGCTCAAACACCTCCGGCCAGGCATCCATCAGATCCACCACAACCGCGCAACCGACCCGACGCGCAAACACCACCGCCTCCTCGCAAGCCCCTAGAGGCGGCAGACTCGCCACTATCAAATCAGGTCGCTCCCCCGAAGCCTCGGCCAACTTCCGCCACATCCTCGCATAGCACAGATGGCTCCATACCCGCGAGAGCGAAATGTTCCGCCCGTACGGACGCGTCGGCACCAGCCGAATCTCCACCTCCCCGAAATCCGGTCCCGGCGATACCCTCCGCCGCTTGCTCAGATGGCAAAAGTCCGAACTCCACCACACCACACGATGCCCCGCCTCAGACAGGCTCCGGCAGAGCAGACCATAACGCTGCAGCCGCGCCCCCTCGCCCGGCAAAAGGTCGAACGGATTGCAGACCCAAACCCGCATCGCAAGCTAGAGATGCCGCTTGAACCTTAGCTCCGCAAACAGCGGCTTGAGCATATGCTCCGCCACCGTTCTCAGCCACGCCTCACGATCAACAGGCCCATCATGCAGACGAAATATCCAGTCCGAAGGGCAGAACAGATAGACCAGAACCTGCGTCACCAGCGAGTTTGTCCAGAGGATTGTCTCGGTCGTGTCGTCGCTCGCCATGCGGATAAGTCTCTGCAGCACTCGACGCATGGAAACCAGCGCGGCATTGGCTTCCGCGAAGCCGTCTGTCTGGTTCACCATCTCCTTTGCCACTAGCCTTGCCGCATAGCAGGCGGGGGCTTCAGTCGAGGTCGTGAGTTCCAGCAACTGCACCACCCACTGGCGCAGCGCGGCCTCCCACGAAGCCTGGTCTCTGACCCCCGAGGCTATCTTCAGAAGGGGTTCGGCGAGGTCTTTGAATAGCTCGTGGAAGGTCTCGCGATAGAGTCCGGCCTTATTGCCGAAATAGTAGCCGATCAAGGCCACGTTGGCGCCTGCCTCGTCTGAAATATCCCTCAGGGAGGCGCGCAGGTAGCCGTGCAGGGCGAAGTGTTTCATTGCGGCCTTCATCAGCAAGGCGCGGCGGTCTTTGCGGGGCGGGTTGGACGGGCGGTCGTGGTTCATTTCGCTACTCACCTCCGGAAGCGGCCAGGGTCCAGAGTATGCTGGCCAGGTTGAAACAGGCGTGCAGGGCCATTGGTGCCCAGATGGTTCGGGTCCGCCAATAGGCTATGGACAAAATCGCGCCCACGGCGACCAGGGATGGAAGGGATGCGAACTCGCCGTGGGCCAGTCCGAAGGCCAGTGCGCCGATCCCGGTCGCACAAGGGAATCCCACGAGGGGGATCAAGCCTCTGAACAGGAGGGCTCGAAAGAAGAGTTCTTCGGCAAGGGGTGCGCCGAGCACGGCCGCGACTGCGATTACCAGTTGAACGCGCCAAGGTGTTTCCCCGTCTTGAAGCCACGCGATGCTGGTCTGGGGCGCGGGTTCCGAGCCGGTCTGCCACTTCCACAGCACCAGGACCGCGAGCGAGAGGCCGATCACCCAAGCCAGCATCATCAGGAAGTATTTGGCGAAGGTTTTCGGGCTGAATCTGCCCCACCCCAAGGCCCATCCATTCGGGCGCAAGACCAGCAGCAAGAGGCTTCCCGCCAGGATCATCCCGCCTTGCTGAATGAGGATGGAGAAGAGCAATGCGGTCGGGGGCGGGGGCAGGGTCGAGACCGTCGAGAGCGTGAGATTGTGCGCAAAACTCATCACGCCAACCCACAGCGCCAGGAGCAGTCCCGTCCCCGTCGCCAACAGGTTCCGCCCCCAGGGCCCAGGCTCGAATGGGGTCGGCGAAGGGATTTCTCCGGAGGAATTTGAACCAACCTTTGGGTCTGATTCGTGCGTTGGTTTGGCAGACGATGGTGCCAACCTTTGGGATGATTTGGTGTCAACCTCCCGAAGCGATGGGTAGGCAGGAATGGGTAGGCCGGGAGCCGGAGATTCGGACTGGCGGTCGGGCATGCTAGGCTCCGGGGCGCGTCCGCTTGAGCACCAGGCCGGTTCGACAGGGCAGGTAGACGCGAATGGCGAGGCAGACCTCGTTTCCGCGCGGGACGGTGACGACGGGGTAGGCGCGGCGGGGCTTGATGCGCCCCTGCCCGCCATAGCGGATTTCGTCCGTGTCCAGGAGCCAACGGTAGGTTCCCGGCGGCACCAGCACGGGGTAGTCGACGACGGAACGGGTGGAATGGAAGTTGAAGAGAAATACGCAGTCGCCGCGCATGAAGCCGAGAATCTTCCCGTCGTCATCGACATACATGCGCTTGGGCAAGGTAGACGCCAAATCGGGGATTTTCTCGGTAGCCAAGTGCATCAAGGCTTCGTCAAAATCGCCCAACGCCTTGAAGTAAAGCCCCTTGTTGTCTCGGAGCGACCAGATGCGGCGGGCCCAATGGTACGAGTTGCCATTGCCCTCGCGAGGGAAGTCAATCCATTCGGGATGGCCGAACTCGTTGCCCATAAAGTTGAGGTAGGCACCACCGCACGAAGCGACCGTGGCCATGCGCGCCAATTTGTGGATGGCGATACCACGATCGACGACGAGATTTTCCGCACCTTTGTGCATGGAGTAGTACATCTCGGAGTCGACAAGCTGGAAGATGAAACTCTTCCCCCCTACAAGCGCCTGGTCGTGGCTCTCGACATAGTTGACGGTCAACTCGTCGGTTCGGCGGCTGGTCAATTCATGCCAGAGCCAGCCCACATTCCAATTCTCGTCCCGGACATCCCGCACCAGTTTGAACCAGCACTCGGGAACGCCCATTGCCATGCGGTAGTCGAAGCCGAGCCCCCCCTGTTCGATGGGCGCCGCCATGCCGGGCATTCCGCTGACATCCTCGGCGATGGTTATCGCATCCGGGCGCACGGCGTGGACGACGCGGTTGGCGAGATTGCAGTAGCACCAGGCGTCTTCGTCGACGCTCTCCCCGAAGTACTGGTGGTAATCGACGAAGTCGACGCCTAGCCCGTGATGGGTGTAGAGCATGCTGGTGATGCCGTCGAATCGGAAGCCGTCGAAGTGGAACTCGTCTAGCCAGTAGCGGCAGTTGGAGAGCAGGAAGTGCAGGACATCGATCTTGGAATAGTCGAAGCAGCGGGAGTCCCAGGCGGAGTGCCAGCCGCGTGGTCCGTCGTGGAAGTATTGCCACGGCGTTCCATCGAACATTCCCAGCCCGTCGCGCTCGTTCTTGACGGCGTGGGAGTGGACCAGATCCATAATGACCGCGAGCCCCATTCCGTGGGCGGTGTCGATGAGGCTCTTGAGGTCCTCCGGCGTGCCGAAGCGGGAACTGGCGGCAAAGAAGCTTGACACGTGATAGCCGAACGAGCCGTAGTATGGATGCTCCATCACGCCCATCAGCTGAATCGTGTTGTACCCCGCACGCTTGATGCGCGGCAGGATTCGGTCGCGGAACTCGGTATAGGTTCCGACCCCCTCGCGCTCCTGAGCCATCCCGATATGTGCTTCGTATATCAGGGGCGCGCGGGTATCAACCTTGAAGGGGTTTTCCCACCTATAAACGGTTTCAGGGGTCCATACCTGTGCGGCATAGAGATTAGTATCCGCATCCTGCACGACGCGGCGGGCATAGGCCGGAATGCGCTCGCCCCTGCCGCCGTTCCAAACCATCTCCAGCCGGTAGAACTGCCCGTGGCGAATCAAATTCTCCGGCCACATGCCCTGCCAAACATCGCGCCCCGGCAGACGGTAGAGGGCGAAACGATCGTCCACCCGCCACTGCGAGAAGTCCCCCACCAGCCAAATCTGCGTCGCATTCGGCGCCCACTCCCGGAAAACCCACCCCCTGTCCGTGCGGTGCAACCCGTAGAACTCGTGCGCCGACGCGAAGTCCGCCAAACTCCCCGCCCCCGCCGCCAGCCGCCGCGCCAGAAACTCCGCCTGTTCGCGCCGACGACCGATAGCCGCCGCAAAGGGCCGCAGCCACGGGTCGTCCCCCAGCCTCGTGCAAACCGTTCGATCCCGCATCCAAGCCCCCTAGCGAACCAGCGGAATGTGCAGCATATTCTCGTAGATGTCGATGTACGCCTGCGCACAGACCCCGTGCGTGAACCGCTCCGCCGCCTGACGCATCACCCGCGCGATTTGCGGCTCCTTGTGCGACTGAGGCCGGCGGTAGAACTCCATCGCCTGCCCCATTGCCCAGAACAGACTCTCGCTGTTGTAGACATTGAAGCGGAACCCGTTGCCCCGATTGCCCTCGACATCCATGTCCTCGACCGTGTCGTGCAACCCCCCCGTATCGTGCACCACCGGCAACGAACCATACTTGGGACCGACCATCTGCGGCAACCCGCACGGCTCGAAAAGCGAAGGCACCAAAGTGAAGTCCGAAGCCGCAAAACCGCGGCGCGAAAGCTTCTCGTCGAAGTCGCAAATCGCCAGCCGCCCAGCCAAACCGTGGAAGTTGAAAATATCATAGAACACCTGCTTGTACGCCCCGTTGGCGACAATCGCAATCTGCAACCCATCGTCGCGATACCGCTCCAAGACCTTATACAAAATGTCCGCCAACAGTTGCGGTCCCTTCTGCACCGGATCCAGGCGCGACGGCCAGAAGAAAAGCGGTGCAGACGGATTCTCGAACAACCCCGTCTCGTGCTGAAAACGCAACTTGTTCTCCCGCTTCTTCTCAGCATGAGTCGCCTCGTCATAGCGACGGTAAAGCGCCTCATCCGTTGAGGGATTGTACGACTCGTCCGGCGCATTCAGAATGCCCGCAGCACACCCCGCGCGATACTTGTTGATGACCTCCCCGCGGAACGCCCCCGGCACGAAATCAAACCAGCCGTTGGTAATCTCCTTGAGGAAAGTCGGGCTGACCGTGTTGATGAAATGCGCCGCGAACACCCCCGAAGTCAGCATATCCACCGGAACCGAATAGCGTGTCGACTCGTAGTCCTGCGGCATACCGCAGAAGTAGAGATAGCGCCAAAACTCCGCCGCGTCGATGCCCGCATCCTCAATCTGCGCCAGCGTCATATTGTAGGTGTGGATATTGTGGATGGTGAAGAGGCTCGGAATGCCCATGCGGCGCGCAGCGGCGGGAATCAATCCGGTCATCCAGTCATTGCAGTGGATTAGATCGGGCTGGACCTGAGGAATAATATTGTTGATTACCTCCCGCTGAAAAGCTAGCGCCAAATGGGGATTGACGGTCTGGTCGTTGCTGTAGACAGTGTCCCTGTAATAGAAGCAGCGGTCTTCGGCCAAATGGATGCGCGAGTCGGCCAAACGGGACTTGTAGACACGCAATTCGTCGCTAATCAAACGCCCCACATCGACATGGAACATCTTGCGGTAGTGCGGCAAGGCGACATGCACATCCGCTCCCAGTTCGAAAAGCGATGCGACCAGCGACGCCGAGACATCCGCCAGCCCCCCCGCCTTGGCCGTGAGGTGGTTTGCCATATTGCCCATTCCGGCGGGCAGATAGGTAATCTCCGGCGTGACGATAAGAATGCGCGGCTTGCGTTTCCGGGCAATCGCCGCAGAACCAGCCGCACGCATGGTGCTCCGGCTGCGGGCGGGGCTTTTCCTGCCCTTTGCTGTCTGCTTTTTCTGGTTCATTTGGATTCCTGCGTCTTAGGTGGTGAGGCCTGGCGGATGGCCTTGTCGAGGCGTTCGATCTGCCGCTTGTTCTCAAGCACGAGGCGCCGCTTTTCGGCAACCCTGGGAAGCTTGGAGACCTTGTCCCCGATGGCTTCCCGAATCTCCTTTAGGCGCTTTTCGAGACGGGCGCCTTCAGCCCTGAGGGCTTCGATTTCCGGGGAAGTATTGTCCGGGTCGTGCACGGCGGAGCGCAACTCGCGCTCAAGCTGGCGGGTCTGCTGGAAGAGCCTTGAGCGCTCGGCCATCAGGTCGTTGACGGATTCGACCGCCGCGAGTGCGAACGAACCCGTCACTGCGCAGATTATAAGGCTTTCCCGAAGCATAATCAAGCCTCAAGTGCCTGTTTGATGTCTGCAATAATATCTTCGGGATCCTCGATGCCGATGGAAAGGCGGATGAGGTCTTTGGGGATGCCGGCCTCCTTGAGTTGTTCGTCGCTGAGTTGGCGATGGGTGTGGCTGGCGGGGTGAAGGATGCAGGAACGAGCGTCGGCGACATGGGTGACGATGGCGACGAGTTTGAGCGCATCGATAAAGCGCACGGTGCGCGCCAAATCGCCCTTGAGGCCAAAGGCGATGACGCCGCTGGAGCCTTTTGGCATATACTTCTGCGCCAGGGCGTGGGCGGGGTCGTCGGGAAGCCCGGGATAGCGAATCCAGGCGACTTCGGGACGCTTCTGGAGGAACTCGGCAACGGCCTGGGCGTTGGCGCAGTGGCGCGCCATGCGCAGGTGGAGGGTTTCGAGCCCGAGGTTGAGCAGGAAGGCGTTCTGGGGTGCGGGGCTGCAGCCGATGTCGCGCTGCATGTGGGCGATGCACTTGAGGATGTAGGCGGCCTTGCCGAACTGTTTGGTGTAGGTCAGCCCGTGGTACGAGGCGTCGGGGGTGGTGAGCCCGGGGAACTTGTCCTTGTGGGCGTCCCAATCGAAGTTGCCGCTGTCGACGATGACGCCGCCGACCTGGGTGGCGTGGCCGTCCATATACTTGGTGGTGGAGTGGGTGACGATGTCGCAACCGAACTCGAAGGGGCGGCAGTTGACGGGGGTCGGGAAGGTATTGTCGAGAATCAGCGGGACGCCGTGGGCGTGGGCGATGCGGGCGAACTTCTCGATGTCGAGCACGACGACATTGGGGTTGGCGAGGGACTCGGCGAAGAGGGCTTTGGTATTGGGCCTGAAGGCCTTGTTGAGTTCTTCCTCGCTCGCGTCCGGCTCGACGAAGGTGAACTCGACGCCCATCTGCTTCATGGTGACGGCGAAGAGGTTGAAGGTGCCGCCGTAAATGGCGGAGGAGCAGACGATGTGGGAGCCTGCCGGGGCGATGTTGAAGATAGCGAAGAAGTTGGCCGCCTGACCGGAAGAGGTGAGCATGGCGGCAACGCCTCCTTCGAGGTCGCAGATTTTCTGGGCGACGGTCGCGCAGGTGGGATTGAGCAGGCGGGTGTAGAAGAATCCGCTGGCCTGGAGGTCGAAAAGCTGGCCCATGAACTCGGTGGAGTCGTACTTGAAGGTGGTGCTCTGCCAGATGGGAAGCACGCGTGCTTCACCGTTCTTGGGTTGCCAGCCGGCCTGGATGCATTTGGTGTCGATTTTCATCTTTGGGTTGTCTTTTATGGTTTGGGCTAAGGTTCAGCGCCCGGGCCACGGGCACCAGGAAAGGGATTGGTTGGTCGAGCCGAAACGGCGGGACTGGAGTTGCCCGTCCGGGGCGAAGACGAGCACGAGCCACTCGCGGGAGGTAGTGGTGCGCTCGATCGCGGCCAAGGGCACGGAGAAGAGGGTCGCGCGCATATTCCCGCCCATGGTCCGGCGGGTCGTCCAGGTCAATTCGGTTCCGCCGCCGGGGAGTTTCCGGTTGGAAGCCGGCTCGCCGAGGGTGGAATAGGCCTCGCGCAGGGTCTGGACTTGGACGGTGGCAAGGTTGGTCGCACCGCGCACGCCGTTGACACAGCCGGAAAGGAGGGCGAGAGTAACCAGGAAAAGGAGTGGTTTCATCATCTCTCCCGGTAGGCCAGGCGGCTTCTGGAGGTCTCGGACTGGAGCGGCTTCCAGAGGGTTCCGCGCTCGGTTTTGGCGACTCTCGTGACGATGCCGTGGCGGTCGAAGTCAATCACCCATTCGCAAATTGGCTGTTCGTCCTCCCAAGCCCAGGTAAAGCCGATTCCGCCGATGTAGCCGCCCCCGAGGTCGAGCCGCGCGCGCTTGGTTTCGCTGCAGACATAGCGCAAGCGTTCGGGCGAATAGGCGCTTACCCGCTGGCGGTCGCCGATGAGCGCGGGGGGCGGACCGAGGCGTTGGATGACGGTCTGGCGGTCGGTCTCTCCGACGCGGATGAAACTCGTGTCGAGCCGCCGCACATGGGCGTTGGCGACGGTGCGGCTAAAGGTGCATCCGCCGAGGGCGATCCCCAGCAGAAGGAGCGGCAGAAGCCTCGGGAGATGGTCAGTTGGCGCGTTCATCGGTGAAAGGCCACCACAGCCATGGGGGCTCGGTCGGCGACTTGTCCATCCAGACGCGGTGGACACGGTTGGCCTTGTCGAGGAAGAGATAGGCGCTGGAGAAAGAGGAGGTCGTGCGGGTGACATTGAAGAGAATCAGCATCAACCCCTTCGTCTTGACATCGCCCATGTTGTAAACCGCGATGGTCCCCTCCGGCGAAGGCAGCATCGCGTGCGGCAGCTCGCCGGTCGTCCGCACCACCTGATCGAGCGTCATCCCCGGGCGCACCGCCAGCAACCGCCCGTGCAGCCCGTCGGCATTCACCTTCATCCTCGAAAAGAGACACCCCTGCGTCAACGCCATCGCAAGCGCCCAACCGCAGATAGCCAAACATCGTATGCGCTTCATGGTCCCAATTATACTCCTTTGCGCAACCGCTGACAAACGGAAAGCACCTTTGGGGGCAACTTATTGGTACGACCTGGTCCCCAACCTGCCTACCTCCCGCACCCGAAGATAGGCACCAAACCCTCACGGAGAATAGTTGCTCTCCCCCTCGCCCCGCGCCACCCGGCAGCACGCGCACGCCCCACCGCCAACCGAACAAAAATCGTTCCAAATCTGCACCAGCCCCTGCTGCACCAGCCCCGAACGCAACCGCCCGTCCCGCAACCCATCTGCCCCCAAAAGCGCCTCCGCCACCTCCATCTGCACAGACGAAGATTCCTCCGAAGGCAACTCGCAGAGCAACTCCTCCGGGAACCGCCCCCGCGCCAGTTCGAACGGCACCAAAGCATTCAACAGCAGCCCCCCGATGCGCCCCCTCCCCAGCAGAGCAACCCGACGCCCAGGCCGCGAACAAAGCGTCGACCGCTGCGCCCAAAACGGCCAATCGCTCCCCCTCTCGAGCCACCGCGACACCTCGTCAAACCACCCCTTCCCCCCAATCGCAAACCCCTCCAGTTCCCCAAGAAACCCGGCCGGATCATGCAACAAAGCCGCCCCAGCCGCCAGCCTACGCCAAGGCAAATTCGCCGGACGAACCGCACCACGCCCCCGCGGAATAGGCTCCCCCAACGGCCCATTGCTCCGAGGAAACCATAGATCCCAAAGCCGCCTCACCATCCCCGCTGTCTCCACGTCCAGCCCCTCCACCTGCACCGGCAACAGCCCCGCTTCACCCAACAAAGCCGCCAAAAGCGAATCCCTCGACTCACCCCCGCAAGGCCAGACACGCGCCGCCAGACGATGGAACGAAACCGTATACTGCACATGCCCCAAAGCCGTCAAAACAGCCGAATACAACACCCGCTCAGGAGCCTCCCCATTCGCCAAGCGGAAACCCAGCCGCGCCGCCTTCCCCTGGATACGCCAACTCCCCGCCGCCGCCAACAGACCGAACACCCTCTCGACATCCCCACCGAGCCGCTCCCGGCAAGGCTTCACCCCACGCCCAAGCACCGCACGCGGATACCGCGAAGCATCAATCGCATCAAAAAGTACCCCCGCATCGGCGAAATCCGAAAGCACCAAACTCGCCGCCCCAAACGGCAGAGACGACGGCACAGCACCCCCAAACCAAGTCACATGCGCCACCACCTGCCGATACCGCTCGTCCCCACCATGCCCATGCATTGTCCAGTCCCCAGGCGAGAGATGAACCTCAACGTCACCCCTCACCCGATGCCCACCAATCACCAACTCCGCATGCAAGAAATCAGGTCCCGCACCTGTGTTCCACTCGCCCGGATTGACGACCACCACCGGATCCCCGTCCCTCGTGCGAAGCCCCTCCGGACGAAGCGCCGAATCGAACCAGACCGCTTGCAGGTGCCGCTCCGACGGAGGCATAGCCACCGCAGCGGAAGGTTCCCGCACACACGCCCCGAACCTGCGCCCCAGCCGCCAGGCAAGGTACCTTCGCGCCGCCTCGCCTGCCGCATATCCACGCCCCCGAAAGTCTGCAAAGTTCATGGGAAACCGGCTAGTTTGTGGACCTGCACCGAAAGGCTCCAGACGGGGCGGTCGCTATTGAGCTCCGCGAGCAGTTCAAGTGCTTCGTTCCAGGCGAATCGTCCGTTGCACCAGCAGGGGGAGATATAGTGCCGTTCGGCCTGGAGGCGGGCGGCGATGGCCCGGCAAGATTGGGCGGAAAGGGTGCCGTCGGCTACCAGGCGCAGTTCGTTTGCCTGGCACAAGGCGAAGTCTTTGGTTTTCGGGGAGGCGGCGATATAGTTGAAGAGCGCGTGCTGCTCCGGGGTCAAGGGAACGGTGGCGTTGGTTTCTAGGGCGACCCAGAGTCCGCGGGCGCGAAGGGCTCGCACGAGTTCCTCCCAATGGGGGTGAATGAGGGGTTCGCCTCCGGTCAGGATGATGGAACCGATGCCGAAGGAGGTGGCTTCCTCCAGGAGCGTTTGGAGCCCGATTTGGCGCCGTGTCCGATGGTCGGTATCGCACCAGGGGCAGGCCAGGTTGCAGCCGGAAAGGCGGATAAAGACGGCGGGTCTTCCGGTGTTGGCGCCTTCGCCTTGCCTGGACGGGAAGAGTTCGGAGAGGTTGTAGTGAATCACTTTTGGGGGTGGTTGGCTGGGCGGAGGTGGACGGAGACGAGGCGGGCTTCGGGGTGGTCGCCGGTGGAGCCGATCAGAAGCCATTCGCCGATGGGGATGAGGCCATTGTATCCGAGGTGGTAGCGGCAGTAGCGGGGCGGGTTTTCGCTCAATTTGCCGCGCACGGTCAGGGCCATCTTGATGAAGGTGTCGCCTGTTTGGGAGCGGTCGAGGGCTGTGACCATGCCGCTGACGGTCTCGCCTTTGTCGAGGTCGAGGGGGAGTTCGCCTTGGCCCTCGGCGTTGATGGGCAAAACGCCCGTGAGGTCGTCCGCGGCGAGGTCCAGAAGCCAAGCGGTTCCGGAGGGCGGTGGTTGGGTGGTGCCGACGATTTGGTCGGGTTCCTGCGTGGCGCAACCGGCCAGCAGAGCGAGGGCGGCGAGTGCCGTGGCGATACCGTTTTTCATAGCGGACGAGACTCCTTCTCTAACGAATGCAAGCTCCTAGAATGAACAAGGCCGAGTAGACCAGATGCAGGCGTGCGGTCATCCCGAGCAAAGCCGCCGGCTCTTCCGACGCCCAGGCTTCGCGGACGGCCCGCACGGCCAGCGGCGCGGCCACCACCGCCAAGGGTGCGACCTGCGGCATCAGCCCCAACATCGGGAAGGGCGCGAGCACCAGGAACGCGTAGAGCCACCTTGCCCCGCGACGCCCCAGGCGAATCGACAGCGTCCGAATCCCCGCATCCGTGTCCCTCCGGAAATCCCGCAAATCGTTCGCGTGGAGGATAGCCGCCACCAGAAAGGCAATCGGCAGCGAAAGCCAGACCATCTCCAGCGAGCCCCTCCGCGCCAACGCCCAATAGGCCGCCAGCGGCTCCACCAGCCCCATCAGCAGGTAGACACCAATCACCCCCATTCCTTGGTACTTGAACCACCTAGAGGTATAGTACCAAGCCCCCCCCATCCCTAGTACGACACAGACCACCAGGTACCAACAACTCAGCGCCGCCACCGCCAATCCACCCAACGCCCCCACGGCCAGCATCACCCCCGCCAGACGCCCAATCGCCCCCATCCGCTCCACACACCACCGCCGCTCCACCCGGTCCGCGTCCACCCCCTCCCGCCAATCCACGAAAGTATTGCGCAGATTCACCGCCAACTGCAGCGCGCAACCCGACACCACCATCAGCCCAAACACCAGCCAATCCGAAAAACCATCCCGCCACGCCACCCCCGCCGCCAAACCAATCGGCGCCAAAGTAGCCGTCAAAGACCACGGCCTCATAGCCAAAACCCACACTCTCATTCGAACACCACCAGCCCCGAACGCCGCAGACTCGTCCACGGCCAATCCGCCCCCCCGCCGCGACAACTCCCCACCACCAAATGATCCACCAGCGGCACCCCCACAATCCGCCCCGCATCAACCAAACGCCGCGTCACCTCCACATCCTCCGCCGACGGCGTCGCGTCCCCGCTCGGATGATTGTGCGCCACATAGACCCGCGCCGCCCCGCAACGAATCGCCGGCCCGAAAACCTCCCGCGGATGGCACAAAGCCGAATCCACCACACCCCTAGAAACCTCCAGCGGATACGACAGAAGCGGCGCCAACTTCACATCCACAGGCACCACCCAAAACGACTCCTGCCCCGCACGCCGCACAAACGGCAGCAGAAAATCCACCACCCGCTCAGGCGACCGCAACCGCCCGTCGCGCCCCGCAACCGCCCCCTGACGCTCCTGCCACCGCCTCCCAAGCTCCAAAGCCGCCGCGATATTGATTGCCCGCACCGGCCCCAATCCCTTGATGCCCGCCTCGCACAACTCCACATACCCACCCTTCTCCAGACATTCCAACCCCTTGAACCGCTCCAACACACGCTCCGCCAACTGCAGCGCATTGCTCCCGCGTACCCCGCTGCCAATCAAAATCGCCAAAAGCTCCGCATCACTCAGAGCCGCAGGCCCCTTCAACGCCAACTTCTCCCTTGGCCGCGCCTCAGGCGGAATATCCCCCACCCGCAGCGCAATTCCCGAACACCTAGGCGAGCGCAACCGGTCCATCCTGCTCCCACACTTCCTGCACCCTTCGACCCATCTCCTCGGGCGACTCATCCCCCCATTCAAGCCAAACCGCATCCGCCTGATGACGCAACCAAGTCTCCTGCCTCCTAGCCAACTGCCGCGTCCGCGCCGCCACACGATCGATTGCCTCCGAAAGCCCCAAACGCCCCTCAAGATACGCAACCGCCTCCGCATAACCTATCGCCGAACCCGCCGTCTCCGACCACACCGGATACCGCCGCCGCAATGCACGAACCTCCTCCAAAAGCCCCTCAGAAAACATCCCCTCCGCACGTTGCTGAATCCTCCGGTGCAACACCTCCCTCGGCCGCGACAATACGGGAAAACGCCCCCTTCTGACAGCTACCTTATCCCCCGAAAAAGCCCTTTCGCCGCCTCCGCTCCAAACCACCTCCAGCGCCCGCATCAAGCGCCTTGGGTTCCCCGGGGCGTCAAGCAATGAGACCACAGATTGGGGCAACCGGCTCCGAATCGCGTCAATTCCGCCTTCCTCCCAAAGGCTCCGGACGCGGGCGCGGACGGCTTCGTCCGGGACCGGGCGGTTGAAACCTTCGGTCAGGGCCCTCAGGTAGAGTCCAGTTCCGCCGGTGACAAAGAGTGGCCCGCGGACCTGGCTGGCGAAGGTCTTGGCATGCTGGAGCCAAAGACCCGCGCTGAAGGGTTGGTCGGGGGAGGCAAGGTTGATTCCGCCGTAGGGAATCTCGGCCAGCTGGCGAGGGGTTGGCTTGGCTGTTCCGATGTCCATTCCGCGGTAGACCAGCATGGAATCGGCGGAAAGGATGGCGGCGCCGGGTTGGTTTCTGGCGAGGCGGTGGCAGAGTTCGGTCTTGCCGGTTGCGGTGGCACCTCCGAGGATGAAGGCTTTAAGGGGCGGGGCGGCGTTCATGGAACCAGTCGAGCAGAATCAGGGCAAGGACGCTGATGCAGATGGCGCTATCGGCGATGTTGAAGGCTGGGAAGTGGTGGCCGCGCCAGTAGCAATCGAGGAAGTCGATGACTTGCCCGCTGCGGACGCGGTCGATGGCGTTTCCGAGGATGCCTCCTAGCAGGAGTCCGTAGAGGATGGCGCCCGGGCGGTGGTGGGAAAGAAGCCTATGTCCCCACAGAATGAGGCTCAGGACTGCGGCTGCGGCAAGGAGCACGAGGGGCCAGCGGTGGCCTGCGAAGATCCCCCATGCGGCGCCTGGATTGAGAACGAATCTCAGGTCGAAGCAGCCGGGAATGAGGGTAATGCCTTGACCGGGGCGGAAGGTTCGGACGATGAGGCTTTTGGTGAGCCAGTCGGCGAGGAGGGTAGCGGCGGCGACGGCCACTCCGAGGGTATGGAAGCGGGCCTTGCTCATGGCTCTTGGGGGATGTCTGGCGGGGGTGATTTAGCGGCGGCCCTTCTTTTCCCGCTCGTTGGCGCAATGAATGCAGTAGGGGGTGAAGGGGAGTGCGAGGAGGCGGCATTTGCGCACGAGGTTGCCGCAGGATTTGCAGACGCCGTAGGTGCCTTTGTCGATGGATTCGAGGGCGCGGTCTACGGCGGCGAGCTGCTGGGTCATGGCATCGGTGAGTTTGAAGGCGACGGTTTGTCCGCTGGCGTCTGAGCCGTCTTCTTCTTCGATATTCTGGTGTTCCTGCTTTTCGAGGGCGTTGCCGCGCTGTTTGCGGATTTGTTCAAGGATTTCGTTCCGGCGCTTGAGCAGTTTGTCGCGGAATTCGTCGAGGTCTGCCTGGGAGAAGCGCGGGGCCCCGGTGGGTTTGAGGACGCGGTTGGGGACGGCGACTTTGGGCTTGTCGATTTGGGGAATGGGCAGGTAGGGCGGACGGCTGGGGTTGGGCTGGGGAAGAGCTGCCGCTTTGGTTGGGGTGGTGGGCTTGGCGGGAGTCTTGGGTTCGACCGGCTGCTTTTTGGGCTTGGCGGGGGTGGAACGGAGTTTGGCGGCAAGTTCGGCGGGGGTGGGACGGTTGGGGGCGGAGGTCTTGGCGGACTTCTTGGCTGGGCTCTTGCGAGAGGTTGCTTTCTTGGGGGGCGCAACCTTGGCAGGAACGGGTTTCGCAGGTGCTTTGGTCTTGGCGGACTTGGTGGCAACCTTTCGGACCGACTCTTTGGCAGCTTTCTTGGCGGCAGGCGCGGAGGAAACAGACTTCTTGGCGGGAGCCGGTTTTCGGGCCGGCTTGGTGGCTGTCGGTTTCTTGGACGCGGAGGAGGTCGGGGCGACGGCGGGCTTAGTCTTCTTCGTCTTCTTGTCTGCTTTGTCCATGGGGTGTTCCTCTCTGCCGAAGGGTCTCTGAAAGATGGCTCTATTCTACACAAAGCAGTTCCGCTTTGCAAGAAAAAGTAGGATGCAGGGCCAGGGGTTGCAACCGCTAGGCGTGGGTGCGTAGGAAGTGGAGCATGTCGTCGTAACAGGCGTCGAGCTCCGCAATCTGCCGCGACGAGAGCCGCAGCGGCTCCAACTTCCACCCCTTGGCTTCACCGACCGCCACGGTCCCCTGCTCGCGCACCACGGACGATTGGTAGGCACGCGACCAGGTCGTCGAAAAGACCCCCTGCCGCTGGAGATAGTGCAGCGCGTACCCCCTCAACGCCCCGCCGCCGGGCATTCCCCTTTGGTCGATCAGCAGCCGGTAGAGCGCAAACGCCACCGTCAGCGTGCGGTTCGGATCCCCCCGCTCCATCTGCCGCCAAATATACGCCAGAAGCGGCGCATACGCACACCGCTCCGATATCAAACCCTCGCTCCCGCACCGCCGACTCTGGTACGCCCACTGCCACCCGCCCCACGCGCTGAAAACCGTCCGCACCACCGGCTTGGCCGCAACCTCACGGCAAATATTCGCGCTCGCATCCGCCGATTCCTCCTTGATATAGCCATAGACCGACGGGTGCCTCCGCGCCAGTTCAATCAGCATCTCCGGCGGCGGAGTCGGACACGAATCATTCACATAAGTCTGAATAATCACCGGCCGAGAAACCACCCCCGCCAGCGCCTCGTAGTAAGCCTCCACATCCTTGAGCGAGCGCCCCTTGGACGGCGGACGGGCAATCAACGCCACCGCCACGTCCCCAGCCCTCCCCGCCAAAGACTCAATCCCACGCGCCAACTCCAGCATATCCCCGATGCCCTCACCATTGCACCCCAGCGCCAAAGTCCCGGGCATTCCCCGCATCGCTTCAAGGCAAACCTCGCACCCTCTGAGTTTCTCCTCCAAGGTCAGCAAATCGACCGCGTCATTGGACTGTCCCCAGATAACTCCAGGGCACCCCGAACCAACCGTAAAGCGCACTTCCCGCCCGAGCGAAGCATAATCGATACGCCCGTCCTCGAAGTACGGCACCGAAAGAATCGGGAACGGCCCGCGCAATCGGCAATCCCAAGAGGTGGCAACCTTTTCACCCTGCGGCAAGCCTTCTTTGCCCCCCGTCGATAGCCCACTCATCGAGGCGCAGCCGGAGAGGAATGCGCTTGCCCCCAACCCAGCCAACAGGTCGCGACGTGTCTTCATGCCGGCAATTCCCAGCCCTTGCGGTAGGTGGTCTTCAAATAGGCATTCGCGTCCGGGTGGTTGACCACTTGCGTTCCGTCCCATTCCAACTTTCTCTTGCCGGCTCGGGCGGCAACGTTGCCCAGAAGTACCGTTGTCGCGAGGGGGGCGGAGTAATCCAAGTCGCAGGAAGGTGGGCTGAAGGGGTCGCGGACGGCACGCAGCCAGTCGCCCACGTGGTCGAGACCTTTGGTTCTGGGAAGTGTCTTGGGGACTTTGCCCATGGTTTGGCGCAGGGTGTCTGGGAGGAAGCGCAGTCCGGAGCCGTGGGGACCGAAGGCGAGGGTGCCTTTTTCGCCTACATAGATGGTTCCGATGGCGCCGAGATTGGCGTTGTATCGTTGTTCGAGTTGCTCGACGATAGGGGGGAGATTCTGCCAGTTTCGTTGCTGGAACATGCCGATGTGGTCGAAATGTTTGGGGGTCATGTATTCTTCGCTTTTGGCCCCGTCGTACCAATAGAGTGTCACGGGGGCTAGCCCCTCGCGCCCGGGGAATTGCCAACGGATGGTGTTGCGCCAGGCCCAGGAGCCGGGGCAGCCGGGGGCAATGTCGAGGGCTTCGACGCTGGTGGGATGGACGCTGCCGAGTTTCAATGCCCAGAAGGCGGGGTCGAGCACATGGGTGCCCATGTTGCCGATTGAACCGTTGCCGTATCCTATCCACGAATGCCAGTCGTGGGGGTGCAGGGCGGGGAAGTTTCCGTCTGACGGATAGTAGTCGCAGAGTGGCGCGGGGCCGCACCAGGCGTTCCAGTCCATGCCTTTTGGGGGCGGGGCGGACTTGGGGCGGTAGGTCATTGCGTTGACGCGGTCGTCGAAGGCCCAAACCTCTCGAATCTGGCCCAGTTCGCCGCTCTGGACGAGTTCGACGAAGCGTTTCATTCCTTCTGCGGAGTGGCCTTGGTTGCCGACTTGAATGACGACGCCGCTCTGGCGCTGCTGCTCCTGGAGGATGCCCACCTCTTCGATGGTGAGTGCCAGCGGTTTCTCGACATAGACGTGCAGCCCCTTCTGCATTGCCATCAAGGCGGCGGGGGCGTGGTGGTGATTGGGCGTGGCGATGGCAACCGCGTCAAGGCTCTCGCCCATGGAGTCGAGCATCTCGCGATAGTCGTTGAAGGCGCGGATTTTGGTTGCCGCCTCGGCAGACTGTCGTTCCTTGACAATCGCCCGGACGCGGTCGAACGCGGACGGGTCGGGGTCGCACATGCAGACAATCTCCTCGTCCGGTCCGCACATGAAGTTGAGAATGCCGTACTCCGTGCTTGCCGCCATGCGCCCCCCGCAGCCAATCAACCCGATTCGGACAAGCCGCTTCCACTTCGGCGCCCCGATGGCAAACCACGGCACGGCCCCCGCCGCGACCATTCCCGCAAGAAAACTCCGCCTTCTCATCTGTGTAATTCCTCCTTAGAAAAAAACCCAATATTCAACAGTATACCACCATTCCGTTCCCGATGCAACCCCCAAACGCCGCGCGCCGTGCCCCCAAAAGATAGACACCTCCGACCCCGCAAGGTGTCCACCAATTTTCCCCAGACCTGACAACCCCCCGCCCCCAAAGGTGCCTACCTGCCAGACCCCATCCTGCCTACCGGCGCGACTCCGCCAGCCGCACCTCCGCCTCCAAATCCTTCAAATCCCGCCGCTCCCAGGGCGAAAGCGAATCCACCCGCCCCTTCAAAGCCACCACCCGCTCCGCCGCCTCCGAAACACGCCCCCTCCCCAGCGCCACCCGAACCTCCAGAAACGCCAGCCCCGAATGCCCCGAATCCAGCGAGCGGATTCGATCCACCAAACGCTCCGCCCCCTCCGCCTGACCATTCCGAAGCAAAATCCCCGCCAACGTCGAGAGCCCCGGAACAAAGTCCGGCACCTCCCTCACCAACTTCCGAGCCACCTGCTCCGCCTCAGCCACACGCCCCAGCCGAGCCAACACCTCCGCATAATTATTCCGCGCCGCCGCCGTCGGCTTCGCCACCGAAACCGCCGCCTCCAAATAGACCAGCGCATCCCCGTACTGCCCGCGCCCCAGCCGAATCGACCCCAATACATAATTCGCAAACGCAGAATCCCTCCGCCGCCGCAGAATATTGATCGCGTGCAACTCCGCTGCCCCCTCCTCGCGCAACCGCACATCAAGCGACAACACCAAATCCATCAGCCCCACCGTGTCCGGACGAATCGACGCCGCCTGCAAAAACGCAGCCCTCGCCTTCCGCGCCGCATCCGCACCCTCCTGCTCCCGGAAACTGCACCCCTGAAGCAAACTCAAATAATACTGCGCCCCCCGACGGTCCGAAGCCGACTTCGCCATCTGCGACAGCCGCGGAATCAAAACAGACCCAACCGCCTTCGTATCCTTTTGAGCCAACATAATCACCCCCAGCAAAGCCAAATCCGCCGGACCAGCCCCCGAAGCAACATCCAAGCAACGCTGCATCAGCACCCGCGCCTTCTCCAAATCCCCAGACGCCAAATAGTACAGCGCCCACTCCGTCCCTAACTGCCCCGGAGCAATCCCATTCGCACCCCCAAGCTCCAACAAACGCCTCGTCTCCTCGATTTCACCCCCTTGCATCGCCAACCGAGCAAGCCCCCGAATCGCCTGAGCGTCGGACGGATTCGCCTCCAACAGACGCTGATAACTCTCCCGACTCCTGCCTATGTCCCCCTGCATCGCATAAATAGCCCCCATCGTCGCCAAAAGCTCACCCTGATCCGCCTCCGAAAGCCTCCTCCTCTGCGCATTCTGCAAAGTAATCAGCACCGAATCCGGGCAGCTCGACATCACCCACGAAAGCCCCTTCCGAAGGAAAAGTTCGTAGTTTCGGACATAACCGTAGAAACGCGCCAGAGCCCAGAGCGGCAACCGGACCGACCGATCCGAAGCAATCCGGTTCAGTTCACGGTTCATCCGATCGGCCATCTCAGCATGCACCTGGCGGGAGACCGTCAAATCATAGAGATTGAGCGCCACACTGACATTTTCCGGGTCGATTCGTTGCGCCAGGCGGAGCAACTGGTACGCACCTTCGCCATCCCCTGCATCGTCGCATTCGACCGCACAGTTGTTGATGATCATGGACAAACGCTGGGCAGTCAGGCAACGGATTCGAGCCGAGAGCGGGTGGGCATCGGGGGCATCAACCTCCAGCAAATCAACGCACTTTTCCCAGAATTTCCTAGCCTGTTCCACCTGCGCCCGGTTGACCTCTTCGCCTCTCGGGACGCCGTAGAAGCAGACCGAACCGGTGCGCGGCTTGCGGTCCCGGGCGTACCAAAGGTCGGGGAGCGCGAGTGAGACGGTCTGACGCTCGATGACGGGCATGGTGAGGAAGAGTTCTTCGAGGAAAAGGATGAAGTTCTGGTCTAGCAAGCGCTCGGCGCGAAGGCGCAAGTTCTCGGAGACGCTGAGTGCGAAGCGGCGCCGGACATCGTAGCGGTAGTAGCGTTCTCTGGTACGGAATGGCTGGAGCAGGAGCACATTGCGGCCTCTGCGATGTGCCGCCAAAAGGATGTTGGCGCCGCCCACCTCGTCGGTCACGACCCAGTTTCGAGAGCCCATGTCGTCCATCAACCGTTCGGCCAAAACATCGGCGAAGCGGGCTTGGTCGGTGGCTACGGCTCGGGCGTTGAGGAGGGCGCCCAGGAGGGTGGCGGCTATCAGGGTCGACCACCCGGCGATACCTGTCAAGGTGCCCAAGGTCAAGACATTCTGGTTAGGGGCCGATTCGTCTCTTCCGGTCTGGTCGGGGGCTTCGTCCGGAAGGTTTTGCTCGATGCGTTCGTATCGGAATTCTTGGGGCGGGGCCATCGAGACGAGGGCTCGGAAACTGGCGGCGGCGAGCACGAACGCGAGGGCGGCCGCTAGGGTGGAGACGACGGGTATGACGCCTTTGGGGGCCCACACGGCCCAGGCTGTTCCGGGCAGTCCGAATTGGAATGCCAGCAGGGCGGCGGTGATGACCGCCAGGAGGGTCAGAAGGCCGTATCCGCGGTAGTTCCGAAGGGTTCTCAAGCCGACGGGCCAGGCTACGGGCAGGAGGGCGCAACCGGTTGCCAGGACGGCAATCCAGTAGCGTCCGGGGAGGAGGCTGGTGCAGGTTTTCCAGTAGGCCCGGAAGACTTCGAGGCTGGTGGTGTAGAAGAGTGCGAGGCTGGGTTCGACGCCCAGGAAACGCCCGGCTTGAACCATCGACAGGGCGTGGTCGGCGAGATACCCGAAGGCGAAGATGAAGATGGAAAGGGTCAGCCGGGGGCGCCATCGACGGGCGTCGCCGGACCATTCGACCGCGAGCCAAAGGAAGGCGAAAATGGGCATCAAGAGCAGGAAGGTCGCGCTCTCTGCGCTCAAAACTCCCGCCGCGAGGGCGAACAGGAAAAGCCAGCGGCGCTGCTCCCGGTGGGCATAGGCGGTGAGCAGGAAGAGGAGTGTCACCAGGCAAAAGAGGTCGACAATCGCGGTGCCGAAACGGGTCGCCGCCGACCAGAAGGGCAGGCTCGTCGCCAGCGCAATCGAGGAGAGCAGCCCGGCGCGGAAGGAGACCTTCGAGGCGAGGCGGATGGACGACTCTTCGCGCATCAACTCGTCAATCAAGTACCACGCCACGCGGTAGAAAAGCCCTACGCTCACCGCCCCGAGCAGCGCCGCCAAAAGGTTGAACCCGCAGGCAATTCCGCTCCCGTCGCCCTGATTGAGCCACGCCGCCAGCCACCCGCCGATGGCGTGCAGAATCGGACGGTCGAATGCCTCGCGCGTGGTCAGCCCGGCGAACTGCGCCAGCAACTCCGCAGAGCCCCCGGGGTAGGCCGTGCGGCACACGGTCAACGCATAGAGCCCTAGAAAAACCAGGGTCAACCACAAACTCGTCCAACGCGCCCGGCGGAGCCGTCCCCGGGTAATCGTGTGCATCGGCAAAAACGCATCAAACCAAGACATAACGCCTCTTCGCTCCTCTCATCCACCCTAACCCCAAACCGCAAGACTCCGACAAGACAATTCCCCGCACAAACCAATCACGCCCCCACAATCCTATCCACCCATCACCCCCAATGGTACCTATCACACGCCCCAACATCTGCCTACCAGCACCCCCAAAAGGTACCGACCAAACCCTCCCCAAAAAACACTCGCCCGCGCGCAGCACATCCCGCGCATCCGAAGAGGCGACGCCCGCCAACTCCGCCGCGAAACCCAAACCTTCTCCGGCAGCACCAACCGCTCCGCTCCCCCGCCCCAACACCACCCGGAGCCCGGCAATAGAAC